>JAFROJ010000062.1 GCA_017429765.1 Bacteroidales bacterium
AACATGCATTCCAAAAAACTGTTGAGTCTGCTCGCCACGCTCGTTTTTTGCTTGGCGACGACATTTGGTGCATATGCCCAGAACATCACAGTGAAAGGAACCGTCAAGGACGCCACAGGGCCTATCGTCGGTGCTGTGGTGCTCAGTGGCGGAGCCAACGCTGTGACTGACCTGAACGGCGCTTACACCATCTCCGTTCCTTCGAACGCGGTTCTTGAGGTCTCGTGCCTGGGTTACCAGACACAGAATGTCAATGTGAACGGCCGTTCAGTCATCGACATCGTCCTCGTCGAGGACGCTGAGCTTCTCCAGGAGGCTGTTGCCCTGGGTTATGGAGCCCAGACCAAGAAGAAGGACCTGTCCGCCTCCGTGGGTATCGTGAGCAATCCCGAGAAACTCGCCGGACGCCCCGTCACTTCAACGACCGGTATGCTTCAGGGCCAGGTCCCAGGTGTCGTGGTTTCCTATTCCAACGGTTCCCCGACCAGCGGCCCCAGCATCCTCATCCGTGGACAAGGCTCCCGCAACGGAGACGGTGTCCTCTGGGTTGTTGATGGTGTCCCTGGCGGCCCTATCACTTCCATGAACGACATCGAGAGCATCGTCGTCCTGAAGGACGCGGCCTCCGCCGCTATCTACGGAGCCTCGTCAGGAGCCGGCGGTGTTATCCTCGTCACCACCAAGAAGGCCAGCAACGGTATCCATGTCGAGTATGACCTCGTCACCGGTATCCGTCACGCCAGCAATCTCCCCGAGTGCCTCACCGCTGAGGAGGAAATCCAGATGAGGACCATCTCCTCCGCCAACGCGGGCATCGCCCTCGACACAGGTTGGAATCCCTCTGTCAACCCCTGGATCGCCACCACAAGGACAGACTGGATGGACGAGATTTTCCGCGACGCTCTCTATCAGCGCCACTCCGCTACCCTCAACTACGGTACGGAACATCTGAAGAGCCGTCTGACCTTCACCTTCAACGACAACCCCGGCGTCCTCGTCGGAACGTATTCAAGAAGCCTCGGTGTCCGCTACAACGGACAGTACCAGATGAACAAGTGGGTCAAGATCACCGAGAACATCCACTTCTCCGATGGCAAGAGCCGCGGTACCGACACTGGTTCCAGCCACACCGGAACCATCCTTTCCGCTCTCTACATGCCGCCGTCCGCCGAGGCCTACGCCACCGCGGGACCGTATGCCGGCTCATTCGGAGGTACCACCACCGAGGATCCTGCCTATGTCGCCCAGTACGGCAATAATTTCGCCGGTCTTCACGGAGACGCCGTGAACCCCCTGCGCCTCCTCCTCGCCGACACCACCTATGGCCACGGGATCAGCTTCTGGTCAACCACCGGCCTTGAGATCGCCAACATCGTGAAGGGTCTCAAGTTCGTCGACCAGTTCTCCTACAACATCGGTATGAGCCTCAGCAAGAGTTTCTCCCCGAAGCGTCCCGAGATTGGTAAGCCCAGCCTCACTAACTCATTGAGCGAGAGCGCGGGCCGCAGCGACGGATGGCGCAACGAGGCCACCCTTACCTACGACCGCACTTTCGGCAAGCACACAGTCGGCGCCCTCGGTGCCGTCACAATGAACCGTGACTGGGGTAGAGGCTTCAGTGTGAACGCCTCCTCTTTCGACCTTGAGAACGAGTCCATGCAGTACTTGGCTTTCGCCGGCAGCTACGGTACTCCTACCGACTACTACAGCGGACCGGACGCCAATATCGCTTTCGTCGCCCGTGGATCCTACAGCTTCGACGACCGTTACTTCTTCACCGCCTCCTGGCGTCGTGACTATGCCGGCCGTCTGCCCCTCGGACATAACTATGGCGATTTCCCCGCTGTCACAGGCGCTTGGAAGATCTCAAGCGAGCCTTTCTTCCCGCAGAGCGACAACATCAACCTCGTGAAGATCAGAGGTTCCTGGGGACGCGTCGGTAACCTCGGCTCGATCGGATGGAACTACAAGTCCCCGACCCTCAGCCAGATGGGTGACAACAATGACAATGTGATGGCGGGTCGTACCGGTTACGGTACCGGCGGTATCATGAGAGGTGTCACTTGGTCATTGATGAACGCTTTCAACCAGGAGCTGACCTGGGAGACTTCCGAGCAGGTCGACCTCGGTCTCGACGTCGATCTCTTCAGGGATCGTCTCTCCATGTCCCTCGACCTTTATAATAAGAAGACCTTCAACCTCATCCAGGGACAGACGATGGAGTGGCCTACCTACATGGGTATCAATCCCCGCCAGATCAACCTTGGTGAGATCAACAACCGTGGTATCGAGTTCGTGGCCACATGGCGCGATAAGGTCGGCAAGGACTTCAACTACTATGTGACCGGCAACTTCGCCTACAACCGCAACCGCGTCATCAACACCGGTGTGTACGATGCCGACGGTAACTCAGCGCCTTGGGTCGGTGGTGGCGGCTACGGTCTTGAGACCACTGCCATCTACCGCAGCGAGGTCGGCCAGCCCATCAACTCCTTCTACATGATCCCTTACGAGGGAATATTCCAGAGCTGGGAGGATGTCTATGACCACCAGAAGGACGGCAAGCTGATCCAGCCTGGCGCCCGCCCGGGAGACCTCAAGTTCACCGACGTGAACGATGACGGTAAGATCAGCACCGACGACCGCGTCTATC
This sequence comes from Bacteroidales bacterium, assembly GCA_017429765.1. Lineage (GTDB taxonomy): Bacteria > Bacteroidota > Bacteroidia > Bacteroidales > UBA932 > Cryptobacteroides. The sequence continues at coordinate 2,654 of JAFROJ010000062.1, forward strand.
TCGGCAACCCCACGCCGAAGTACACCTTCGCCCTTTCCGGCGGGTTCACCTGGAAGAACCTCAACGTGGACATGATGCTTCAGGGTGTCGCCGGCAACAAGATCGCCTACATGGCCAAGCAGCTCATCCTCGCCGATGTCGAGGGTAACTTCAGCCGCGCCAAGGAGATCCTCAACGCCTGGAGCGAGACCAACCGCGACTCGACTATTCCGATTCTGTCCAGGAACGACCCGAACTCCAACCTCGCGACCCCTTCGGGATGGTATCTTGAGGATGGTAGCTACTTGAGGCTCAAGAACCTCACCATCGGCTACGACATCACCAAGGCCATGCGCAAGATCCCTCACTTCGCCGAGAGGAACTCCTCATGCAACATCTACTTCTCCGGTGAGAACCTCTTCACCCTCACCAAGTACTCCGGAATGGATCCTGAGGTCGGCGGCTACGACACCCTGACCTACCCGGTCCACAAGATTTTCGCCTTCGGTGTGAAACTCAACTACTAATATTTAGGAGGACAACTGATATGAAAAAGTACATATATATAGCTTTTGCCGCTCTCTTCGCCCTCACTATCGTCTCCTGCGACAAATTCCTGGACTATTCTCCCCAGGGTGTCGTCTCACAGGACAACTTCTTCCTGTCCGACGATCAGGCTGAAGGAGCGATCGAGAACTGCTACTACGGCCTCTTCGAGAGGGACGGAATGTTCAGCCGCGAGATCTACTGGGAGCAGGGCTGCGCCAACGACATGGTCTGGGGCAAGACCCGTGGTTTCCCGAGCCTCGCGACATTAACCTACACCGGCAACGAGTCCGTTATTCTTGACACTTGGAACAGGATTTACAACCGTTACGGCATTCCCAAGGCCAACTGGGTTGTCAACTCCCTTCTCACCAAACAGGCCAAGGAAGGACTTACCGCGGTCGAGACCAGGGTTCTCGGCGAGGGTTACTTCCTCCGCGCGCAGTACCATCTGCTCGCCGCCTACCGCTACGGCACCAAGGAACTCGGAGTCCCCTTCGTGGCTTACGAGGATGTCGAGGGTGGTTACAACTACACCATTCCCCCGCAGCTTCCTTCCGTGACCGACAACTACGCCTACATCATCTCCGACCTCAAGAAGGCCGAGGAGATTCTTCCCAGGGTGGAGGAATATTCCTCAGCTGATCTCGGCCGCGCCTGCAAGCAGTCCGCCGCCGCCCTTATGGCGAAGGCCTACGCTTACTGGGCCATGTGGGACAGCTCGCAGTGGAGCAACGTGATCGACTGCGTCAACCGCCTCGAGAACCAATACGGCCGCGGCCTGGTTGACAATTTCGCTGACCTGTTCTCCTATGATTTCAACAAGGGCTTCTATAACAAGGAGTACTGCTGGGGCATCCCCGGAACCGGCGGCGCTGACGGCTCTGGTAACGGAGGTGTCGAGCTCACCGGTGTCATGCTCGAGGACAAGGGCTGGGGCAAGTTCAACGGCTGGGGCCAGATCCATCCTTCCTACGACCTATACGAGGAGATGGCGAAGGACAACGAGGACACCAACGGTGACGGCGTCTCTGACTATCAGGACACCAAGAACGAGCGTCTCGCGAAGACCATCCTTGAGTACAACGACGAGTTTGTCTATTTCGGTGAGACCATGCGCTACTACTCACCTGTCAACATCGAGGTCGGTTTCCAGTGCAACAAGTACATGGAGGCTTTCGAGCCTGCCAATTGCGTCGGAACGACTGTCCTTGACAACGGTAACTGGCCTGTCACCCAGGTCATGTGGCCCATCGTCCGTTTCGCTGACTGTCTGCTTCTCCGCGCCGAGGCTAACCTTGCCCTTGGCAATGCCGCCGCGGCCGCGACTGACATCAATAGGATCCGCGTGCGCAGCCACCTGAAACCTATCTCCGGCAACGCCACCTGGACAGACCTCTACCACGAGCGCCGCTGCGAGCTTGCCTTCGAGTTCGCCGCCGACCACGCGTTCGACTGCAAGAGGTGGGCTATCTCCGGTGCCGCCGAGATCAAGGCTCTCGCTATCAACGAGCTCAACACCCATCCGAGGGTTCGCCACTATGAGGACAGGATGAATCCCACTTCCCCCTACACTGTCGGCCCTTATGAGGACTACCAGTCTCCGGTCAAGGTCTGGAGAGACCAGTGCCTGACCTTCCCTTACCCGACCGACGAGATCACCAAGGCGAACGGAGCTCTCCAGAACCCTCCGTCCTGGCGTTAAGCGTATGACTTTAAATAATAAGAATAAAGCATGAAAAAGATATTTTACGCGATAATGGGTGCGGCCGCCCTTCTTCTTCTCGCCGGTTGCGAGGAGAAAGGTGAGGTCTTCTACCAGAATCCTTACAGGATCATCGTGGACTATCTGCCTTCGACATTCACCATCAGCGGTGTCTCAGGTACTGTTACTCCCGATGAGAACTACGACTGGATCACTTCCAACGGCAACGGTAGTTTCACCGTGAGGCGTAACACCAGCGGCCTTATCCGCCGCGCCGAGTTCACCATCTCCGGCTCCAAGGACAAGGCCATAGTCAACCAGAAGGCTCACAGCCTTGACGCCTCTGTCTCTTCCGCTCTTGCCGGCCAGGGACTTGGCTCCGCCAACATCGATGTCACCCTGAACACAAAGAATCTTGACGACTATGCCGGTTGGGGACTTATATTCGGCACCGCCAACGACCGTGCCTCTGGTAAGGTCGTTCCCATGAGCGGCGCTCCTGTCGTCGGTGTCAACAAGGGTGAGATCACAGGCCTTGCCGAGGGAACTGACTACTTTGTCTGGTCTTACGTCGAGTCCACCGAGGGTGACAGGATTTATTCCAACCCTATCGGTCTCGTCCCTCCCGTGTATGTCAAGGCTGGTGAGGATCTCCAGGCTGCCATCGATGCCGCGAAGGAGTTCCAGGAGATCCGTGTTGCCGGTGGCGCCGTGTTCAGCGGAACCATCGTCTTCGACGACAAGAACAAGAACAAGAGTATTTCCGGTGGTTGGAACGCCGATTTCACCGAGCAGAGCTGGGACAACCTGACCGTCATTGACGGTGGTGGTGTCAACCGCGGTATCTACTGCGGCGAGAGCCCTATCACTGACATGCCTCTGCAGGGTTCCGTCGAGATCTCCTATTTCGAGATCCGCAACTGCCTCTGCCTCTCCGGTCATGGTAGCGCCATTCGCGTGTCCGGTGGCCCTGTCACTGTACACCACTGCTACATCCACCACAACGAGGCTGACCGCGGCACGATCAACACCCGTGAGGACGACCAGTCTTCCGACATCACCGTCTACGACTGCATCATCGTCAACAATGTGGCCAATGGCCATGCCGCCGGTGTCTGCGTCGAGGACGGACAGAGCCGCTCCAACCCGACCCACGCCAAGTTCTACGGGAACATCATCGCCAACAACCGTTCGATCAAGAACGATGGTTATGCCGGTTCGGTGTATTTCTACCAGAGCGTTGACGTGCAGTTTGTGAACAACACCGTGGTCAACAACTTCAACTACTACGAGGACAACGGTAACTGGTGGGGCAACTTCTATCTCCGTTACAACACCAACGCCGTGCTCGCCAACAACCTCATCCTCCGTCCTTGGGGCGCCAAGAAAGGCGAGGCCGCTTTCCTGCAGAACAAGCCTATCGATGGTGGCGGAGCCCGCCCCACTGCCCACAACAACATAATTGAGGGAGAAGAGATGCACAATGAAGGTGGCTGGTCCAAGGAGAATGAGGTGAGGATGCCCAGTAACTTCGCGATCACCCAGGTCCTGAAGAACCCTGACATCCAGATGGTTTCCCAAGCTGACCTTCAGAACAAGGCCGCTGTATTCGCTTACAACAGCCTTACCGATTTCCTTGGCGACAACTACATGTCGCAGGGAGTCGCCACTGGCGCTGGTACTCTTGGGACCCTTTCCTACAATTCCTACGACACCGCCAACCTCGGCGCCAGCTACTCCGCTGACATCAAGGCCTTCTTGGAGAAGATCGGAACCGACATCAACGGCAATCCTTTCGTCAAGAACGGCAAAACCGACATCGGCGCTGTGCAGTCCAAGTAAGAGATTCTTCGCTCCGCTCAGAATGACAGTTCTGAAATGTTTGTATGACAGCCCTGAAATGGTAGTGTGATAGCTCGGTATGTTGTCATTCTGAAGGAACGAAGTGACTGAAGGATTTGGGGCGAAGCCACTGCGGCTTCGCCCCTTTTCGTTTTGGATTAGGCGGTTCTTTTATTATATTTGTGTACACGTCGGAGCGCCCATGTCAAGACCTTTCATCCCTCTTCCTCTTTTATGCGCCGCCCTGCTCTTCGCCACGTCATTGACATCGTGCCGGAGCGGTAGAGAGGATCGCCTCACTCCCGTGAGCTTTGAAGCTGTGGTCATCGACGATGATTTCTGGTCGGACCGCCTGTACAGGCACATGAAGTTCTCCGTACCGGTCTTTGTCGAGCGGATTGAGAGCCAGGCCGCCCCGACGGGTGATCTCAAGAGCAAGGCCCTGGAAGGGATCGCTTACTCCCTGTTCCTTTATCCTGATCCTGTTTTGCAAGCCCGGCTCGACGGCTGGACCGCCGGGAAAGCCTTTGATGGTAACGGGGAAGTCGTTGAGATCGGCCAGACCTTCCGCCCCGATAGCCTATCCTCGGTGGGCAGGTTCTTATGGAACTTCAGGGAGATTCTTTCCAGCGGGGATGGGAAGTATGCCGACGAGATGGAACGCTCCCTTTATAACGGCGTGCTTGCCGGGATGTCGCTCAAAGGAGACAAGTTCTACCAGAGGGCCTTGCAGGGCCCCCCGGACAGCCCTGTGGATATATTCCGCCTCATTCCTTCTATCGGAGGCTTCCTCTATGCCGAATCGGGCAAGGCCCTCTGGGTCAATCAGTACATGTGCAATGAGGCTCGGGTCTCCATTGCCGGGAAACCCGTCCGGGTTCAGGAGAAGACCACCTTCCCTTGGGATGGGGATGTCGCGCTGAGACTGAATATGGATAAACCCGTCAAGGGGGAGATCCGCCTCCGCGTCCCGTCGTGGAGCCGGGATTATTCATTATCAGTCAATGGGAATATGGTGAATGACGCTCCGATGGACAAGGGCTATGCGGTTCTGGCGCGCGAATGGGCGGACGGGGACGAGATAGAGCTCATCCTTGACATGTCTGTCAGGATGGTTGCCCCGGATCCCGGCATGAAGGAGTCCGAGGGAAAAAGCGCCCTCTGGAGAGGGCCTCTCCTGTACTGCCTTGAAGAAGAGGATAATCCCGGAGTCTTTGATTCCATCACCCTTCCCCCGGACGCTTCTTTCGCGTTCTCATGGGAGCCGAAAAAGCTCTACGGCATTATGGAGATCCGCTCCGGGGATCTCACCTTTGTGCCCTATTACGCCAGCGGCAACCGCGGACCCGGAAAGACGCTGGTGTTCATTCCCCACGAGGACTGACCAGATGGCCCGTCCCTGTTTTTACTTGTGATTTCGGTTTTATTTTGCGATATTTGCGTTACGTGATTTACGCAACGCAAAAACCGAAATAAATGGGAGATATGATAAAGAATCCATTCCTTGTGGCAGGATATGAGTCCCCGAGATACTTTTGTGACCGTAAGAAGGAGACGGAAGAATTGTCCAATGCCTTGAGAAACGGACGGAACGTGACCCTCACTTCCCCCAGAAGGATGGGCAAGACCGGCCTGATCTTGCATCTGTTCCACTTGATAAAAGAGGAAGAGCCCAAATCAGCGGTGATATATGTCGATCTTTATTCGACCGAGAGCCTGGCGGATTTCACAAAGGTTTTCGCTTCAGCGGTCATCAACCAGCTGGAATCGAATCCCATGAGGATCTTGAAGACAGCCGCTTCCGTGGTCAAAGGATTAAGGCCGACTCTCACTATGGATGAGTTGACAGGCAAGCCGAAGATCAGCGTCGACATCACCGGGGGAGACGAGGATTATTCCCTCGAGCAGGCGTTTCAATACATCCAGCGCTCCGGGAAGACCTGTTATATCGCCATGGATGAATTCCAACAGATCGCCAATTATCCCGAAACCACAGTGGAAGCCTTCCTCAGGGGACGGATCCAGAATCTTCACAACGCCCATTTCATCTTTTCCGGGAGCCAGGAGCACATGCTGCGGGAAATGTTCCTGTCGCCCAAGCGCCCGTTCTATCTCAGCACCTCCTTGAAATCTATCGGCCCTATTGACGAGGATGACTACTTCGCTTTCGCGAGAGGTTTCTTCGAGGAGCAGGGGCGTGATCTTCCCCAAGAGGTGTTCCATCGGGTATATCAGAACTATGAAGGTCATACCTGGTTCATCCAGATGGTGATGAACCGGTTGTATGCCAATCCCGCGAGGGTCATTGATGACTCTCTGGTTCAGCGATGTGTTCTCGAGATTCTGAAAGAGAATGAATATTACTATCAGTCCCTGCTCCGGGCCTATTCCAAAGGACAGGCGAAACTGATGAGGGCGATCGCCCGGGAGGGCAAGGTGAAAGAGTTGACTGCGGGCTCTTTCATCATGAACCATAAACTGACCGCGGTCAGCAGTGTGAAGAGCGCGCTCACCAGGTTGTTGGATGACGAGGTCATTTACCGCGCTGATGAAGGATACATGATTTACGACCGTTTCTTCGGGGAATGGTTGAGAAAAGACATTTAATCTATATGGCACACATGGGACGTTTCCATAAGACTCTTATATTCTTGTCTCTGGCGTTGGCCATAGTCGGTTGTTCTGATAGGGGTTCCTTGGTGAACCGGGTCAATCCTTTCATCGGCACGGCGCTGGACGGCCACACGAGTCCGGCGGCGTCTGCTCCTTTCGGTCTTGTCCAGCTGGGGCCGGACACCCCGGACGGGGGTGTCGCGGGCTATCACGACAACGACAGGGAGATCCTCGGCTTCTCCCACACCCACCTGAGCGGCACCGGCCAGGGGGATCTTGGGGATTTCCTGTTCACGCCCGTCGTGGGAGAGGTCCAGAAGGCGGATAATGGATTCATTGTCAGCCCGATGCCTTTCAGGAAGGAGGATGAGAGGGCCCATGCCGGGTACTATAAAGTGAGTTTCCCCTCGCTGGGAATAGTCGCCGAGATGACCGCCTTGTCGAGCGCCGGCTGCCACCGTTACACCTTCTCCGGAAAAGGGGAGAGGAGGATACTGGTGGACATGGGTCATTCCTTGGCCTTCTCATCTCCGGACGGGATATTCTTCGAGGCCGTATCGGACAAAAGGATAGTTGGAGGCCGGCATGTGAGAGGCTGGGCTCCGGACCGCTGGGTGTATCTGTCCGCCTTGTTCTCGGAGCCTTTCACCGGCTGCGAGACGGACGGCCACGACCGTTACCTGCTGACCTTTCCGGAGACCCTTAGCCAACTCACCATCAGCGTGGGAATATCCTCCGTCGATGCGGAAGGAGCTGAGAATAACCGGCTCGCGGAGGCTCCTGAAGCTGACTTCGAGGCCGCTCTCAAAGCGTCGGAGGCCGCCTGGAGCGCCAGTCTAGGACGGGTCGCCGTGGAGGGAGGTTCCCCGGAGCGCCGGGAGGTTTTCTACACCGCCCTTTACCACAGCCTTATCGTCCCCAACCGGATGAACGACCTTGACGGACGTTACAAGAACTATCTCGGGGATGTCAGGACCGCCCCCTCAGGAACGGGCTTCTATTTCCCCCTGTCCCTCTGGGACACCTTCCGGAGCTGGAACCCCCTGATGACCATTCTTGAGCCCGGGCTTGTGAATGGCATGGTGTTCAGCATGTTGGACATGTACGACCTCAACGGCCAGCTGCCTCTTTGGCCGCTATGGGGCGACGAGGTGGACTGCATGATCGGCTACCACTCAGTCTCCGTGATCGCGGACGCATGGCTCCGTGGGATAAGGGGTTTCGACGGGGAGAAGGCCTTGGAGGCGATGATAAAAACCTCGAACTCCTACCCCGCGACGGATTGGTACAATGAATATGGCTATATTCCCTGCGACCTCACCCCCCAGTCCGTCTCGATGACCCTTGAATATGCCTACGATGACTGGTGCATAGCCCGGATGGCGGAGTCGCTCGGCCACGCTGATTTAGCCTCCGAATATGACGCCAGGGCCCTCAGGTACAGGAATCTCCTGGACACTTCCACGGGATTCTTCCGCGGAAAGGACTCGGACGGCAACTGGAGGACCCCGTTCACTCCCGACGGCACGGGACGCGAGTCCTCCCGAGACTACACCGAGGCGACCGCCTGGCAGTACCGTCATTTCATGATCCATGACGTGGCGGGGTTCGCCGCCATGCTTGGAGGCGTCCCGGCCGCCAGGGCCTCCCTGGATTCTTTGTTCTCGGAAGGTTACGAGAGCCTGGACGACCACGCTGAGTGGTTTGTCACCGGCAGGATCGGCAAATATGCCCACGGCAATGAGCCGAGCCACGCCACGGCATGGCTGTACAACGCTCTCGGGGATCCGTCATCTTCCCAGAGTCTAGTCAGGGAAATCATTGACAATCTTTACTCTACCGGTCCCGAAGGGCTTTGCGGCAACGAGGATTGCGGGCAGATGAGCGCCTGGTATGTCTTCGCGGCTCTCGGGTTCTACCCTCTTTGCCCTGGTACCGGGGAGTACGTCTTCTCCGCTCCGGTCTTCCCCAAGGCCACGGTCACTCTCGGCAATGGGAAGCAGTTGACAATCAGGGCTGATCATCCTGAATATCCTTACATAAAAGTAGTGTCGCTGAACGGCGAGCCGGTCCAGGCCCAGTACATCACCTACGACCAGCTTATGGGTGGCGGGGAACTTTCCTTCAAGCTCAGTAAGGAGCCTTGTCATGACCGCGACGGGCTCCAGGCGCCATATTCATTGACGGCGGGGGATCTCCTCTCGACCCCTTACTTGACCGGAGAGCCGCGTTTCTTCGACGGTACCTACACCGTCGAGGCCAGGAGCAGGACTCTGGGCGCGGAGATCAGATACACTCTCGACGGCTCCGATCCGACGGGATCATCCCCGCTTTACGAGGGCCCCTTCCAGGTCAGCGAGGACTGTGTCATCTCCATGCGAGCTTTCGGGAGCGGTCTCGAGACAAGTCCTCTCATGAGGGCTCACGCTTTCCCGATAGAGTATCTTCCTGCCCGAAAAGAGCCATTCACCGCTCCCGGATGCCGTTTCACCTATCATCGTGGCGAGTTCAAGAAGGCCGCCGATGTCCTCGCTTCCCCGGTGGTCTCCAAGGGGATCATGGAGGGAGTGTCCATAGCCGGCGCTCCCGATGAGGATCATTTCGGGTATGTTTTCTCCGGATATATTGACGTTCCCGAAGACGGTCTTTGGGAGTTCGCCCTGCGCAGCGACGACGGAAGCGTCCTTGAGATCGACGGCCGCCTGGCGGTCAACAATGACGGCTCCCACTCGGACTACACGGCCACTGGACAGATAGCGTTGCGTGGAGGCATCCATTCTTTCCGCCTTGTCTACCTTGAGGATTATGAGGGGCAGGTCCTGGGCTGGATGTGGAAGGCCCCGGGGGCGGAACAATTCTCTGTCATTCCCGAATCGAGATTATTCCATTGAAATAGCGGAGACAAAAGAGCATTGATTATCAATACCTTAAGCAAAGACCCATGGTTATTTCAGGACATAGGAGATTATCTAACAGACTGATTATCAAGGCTGTTGTGTCTCTGCTGCCTGTAATGATGGTGGCTTGCGCTTCCGTTTTAATCTCCTGTTCCGCGAAGCGAGGAAGCAGGCAGGCTGGAAACCAGGCGCCGGCGCTCAACGATCCCGAGCGGGGCACCCGCTTCGATGTCAATGTGTTCAACGGGACCGACCTGGCCGGGAACACCTATCCCGGGGCGACCGTCCCGTTCGGGGCGGTTCAGCTCGGCCCTGACACAAGTCCGGACCGCACCTCGGGCTATCACTACAAGGATTCGGTCATAGTGGGTTTCAGCCATAACCACCTCTCGGGAACGGGCTGTCCCGACTTCGGGGACTATCTTTTCACCCCGACCCTTTCAGGCAAGGCGGAGCCGCTCGCTTTCTCCCACAGTGATGAATATGCCTGTCCGGGCTACTACAGGGTCGATTTCCCGGCCGGGATCACAGCCGAGATGACGGCTGATGTCCACACCGGAGCGCACAGGTACACCTTCAAGGGAGAAGGAGTCCCGCGGATCCTGGTTGACGCGGAGTATTGCGTCGGCTGGTGGAGCAAGGCCTTGAAGGCTGAGCTTAAGGCAGACGGGCCGAGGACCATAGTCGGCGAGCGTAACACCACAGCGTGGGCTCATGGACGGGACAGCTATTTCTCCGCCGAGTTCTCCGTTCCTTTTGAGAAGGTCGAGGAAGCGGGGCGAGGAAAGCTCCTTTTGACATTCCCCGAAGGGACTATGGAGGTGACGGTTCTCGCTGGACTCTCGGGAGTCAGTGTCGGGAACGCCAGGGCCAACCGTGTGGCCGAGACAGAAGGGGCGACATTCGACGACATTGTCTCCAGGGCATTCTCCCTCTGGGATGAAGCCCTTGGAAGGATCAGGGTCGAGGGTGGGCCGAAGGACGTGTTCTACACCTGCCTCTACCACACCCTCGTCACTCCCAACCGCCTTGATGACGTCGATGGAACCTACAGGGATTTCAAGGGGGAGAATCGTCGCATAGACCCCGGAACCCATTTTTACTCAACGCTTTCCCTCTGGGACACCTTCCGAAGCTGGCACCCCCTTCAGACCATCCTTGACCCGGCCCTGTCGGTTGACATCATAAAGAGCATGCTGGACATGTACGACTGTACAGGGGAGTTGCCCGTGTGGCCCCTTTCCAGTTTCGAGACCGGTTGCATGATAGGCTATCACAGTGTCTCGGTCATCGCGGACGCCTGGCTAGGCGGCATAAGGGACTTCGACGGGGAGAGGGCGCTACAGGCCATGGTGGCGTCTTCCAGAAAGAACGAGGTCAACACTTCGGACGTCTACGCCGCTTATGGCTTTATCCCAGCAGACATCAAGGCCGAGTCGGCCTCGAAGACTCTCGAGTTCGCCTATGACGACTGGTGCATAGCCCGCATGGCGGAAGACCTGGGCCACAAGGACATAGCCGATGAATATTTCCGTCGGGCCTTGAGTTATCAGGAGCTCTTCGACCCCCGGACAGGATTCATGCGGGGAAAGAAGCAGGACGGGAACTGGTTCATGCCCCTTGAGCCTCTTCTCCGCTCTCGAGACTTCACGGAGGCGACACCCTGGCAGTACCGCTTTTTCGCCCCGCACGACATCAAGGGGATAGAATCTCTTATGGGAGGACGCGAGGCGATGCTCTCGGCCGTGGATTCCCTGTTCAATTACAGGCCCAAGGGTCAGGCTTCCGTCGATGGGGACATCGGCGGGATCAGGGGGCAATATGCCCATGGCAATGAGCCCGGTCACTCCCTTCCGTGGCTTTATTACTGGCTCGGAGAGCCTTCCAAGAGCCAGGAGGTCACGCGATGGATCCTGGAAAACGCCTACAGCGCCGCTCCGGACGGGATCTGCGGCAACGAGGATTGCGGACAGATGAGCGCCTGGTACGTGCTGGCCTCGCTGGGCATCTATCCGGTTTGTTCCGGGACCGGGCAATATATCCTCACAGCCCCCTTGTTCAGGAAGGCGGAGATCCGGCTCGGCAACGGGAAAACCTTGATCATCAAGGCGGATCATCCGGAGCACGCCTATGTCTCCGATGTCTTCCTTAACGGGAAACCAGTTGACCGGCATTATATCACGTATTCCCAAATAATGGAAGGCGGCACCCTGGAATTCAAGCTTTCCGCCCGTCCTGACCATGGTCGGGACGATCTTCCGGCACCCTATTCCATGACCACAGGGCCGCGAGTCTCCAAACCCGCGGTCATCGGGGATCTTATCCTGTTCGAGGGGGAGGCCGAGGTGAGTATGGACTGCCGTGAGCGGGGAGCCGTGATACACTTCACCTTGGACGGTACCGACCCTTCGGCCGGGAGCCCCGTGTACACCGGCCCCTTCAAGGTCGGCGAGTCACACGTGATCAAGGCCCGCGCCTTCAAGGACGGGTTCGAGCCGTCCCCCGTCAACTCCGTCACAGCTCACAAGAATTATTACTGTCCCGTTTCCGACAAAGCCGGATTGAGGTCTGGCGTGCTGTACACCTACCATACGGCCAATTTCAAGGCTGTCTCACAGATTGAGGAGGATCCCGAGGAAGGATGGGGCGTCATGAGGGAGCCGTCCATCAGGGAGGCCGGCGCCGAGGATCATTTCGCATATAATTTCATGGGCTACATCGATGTCCCCTCGGATGGAGTGTGGTGCTTTGCCGTGACCAGCGACGACGGGAGCGAGCTGTTCGTGGATGGGGTGAGGGTCGTGTCTAATGACGGGTCCCATGAGCCTGTCACAGTCAGCGGAAAAATACCTCTCCAGAAGGGGTACCATTCCTTCAAGCTACATTATTTCGAGGACACTGGCGCTCAGGAGCTGTCCTGGGCATGGAAGAAGGAAGGGCCGGGAAACTTTGTTCCGGTTCCTGCCGACAGATTGTATTACAGATAAATAATAATCAATATGGACAGAAGAGATTTTATCAAGGTTTCAGGGGCGGCCGCGGCTGGGATTGCCCTCACCGGATGCGCTCCCAAGGGAGGCTCCATCAAGGTGAAGAAGGGCGGAAGCGATGTGCCGCCGCTCGCTTTCTCCGACAGGATAGCCAGAGATGTCGAGAAGCGTCCCCCGCTCAATATCAAGGAGATAACAATCGAGGCCGGAGCGACTAAGCCCTTCGATGTGATGCATGTCTCCGACACCCACATCGTCCTGGCCGACAGCAGGGATGACGAGAGAAAGGCCCTCCTGGCCTCCAGGCGCCTGGTGTCGATGAACAGCGGGGAGCATTATCTGGAAGAGGCCATCCGTCTCGCCAACGCGGAGGGGATGTACATGATGCACACCGGCGACCTCTACGATTTCGTCTCGGAGGCCAATCTCGACACCACGGCCAGGCACATGCTTGAGGCCGACTGGTTTGTCTGCGCCGGGAATCATGAATATTCGAAATACGTCGGCGAGGCCCGGGAGGACGAGGCCTACAAGGCTTCCAGCCGAGAGGCGGTCCAGGGCGCCTATCCGAACGACCTCACCTTCGCCAGCAGGGTGATCAACGGGGTGAATTTCGTGGCTGTCGACGATGTGTACTACTATTTCACGGAGAGCCAGCATGCCATGATGGAGGAGGAGATGAAGAAGGGGCTTCCCGTGGTCATGATCTGCCATGTCCCGCTGTACACCCCCGAGTTCTGCAAGTCCGAGCTTGAGATCAACAAAGGCAACTGCGCCTATCTGACCGGGGTTCCGGAGGAGATCACCTCTAAATACGATCCCGGCAAGACCTATCCCGCCGGGGAGGAGTGGCGCTACCGCAAGGTCCAGCAGAAGGCGGACAAGCCGACCCTCGACTTCATCGCCTGGCTCAAGGAGCAGAGCCTCCTCAAGGCGATTCTCTGCGGCCACTGCCACAGGTTCTTCGAGGAGCGCTTCTCCCCGACAGCGATCCAATACGCGGTTGACGCCACCTATCATGGAGGAGCGCAAGTGGTTCATTTCAAATGATTTCTCGTTTCCCATTCCTGACCGCCATCTTGGCTGTTCTCCTCGCCGTATCCTGCGGGGAGAAGGAGCCGGCTTTCGTGTCGAGGACCGTGGACTTGACCGTCACTGTGTCAGCTGACAAGTCGTCCCCGGTCCCTGGAGCGGAAGTGACTATCGACTACGAGCAAAGACGTACGGATCAGGACGGTAAATGCGTTTTCGAGAGCTTGTTGGTCGGGCGGCATTCGATCACCGTGAAAGCCTATGACTATGAGGATTACACGGAGAGTTTCGTGGTCGCGGAGGGAATGACTGGGTTCCCGGTCAATCTTTCCGCTTTGCCGCCATACCTTGAGGCGGATTCCTCGCCTATTCACACAAAGTCCTTGAGAGGGACAAACGAGATTCGGATAAGTTCAAACACGGATTGGACAGTGGTCTCTGATTCTCCGGAGATGAGTTTCAACGTCACTTCCGGTCATGGCAGCGGCTCCGTCCGTTGTACCTGGTCATTCCAGCAAGACAGCACCGGCCTGGATTACAAGGAAGCGTTCTTCTCGATAAGAAGCGCTCGTGACACTCTTGATTTCAGCGTGAGAGTGGCCATGCCGATCTTCATATCGCGGGTTGAGGGGGTGGCGAACAATTATGTCGAGAATCCGGACGGTTCCGACATGGGAATAATCCGTTTTTCCCGAAAGGTCAAGGATGTCGAGGTGCGCTATCCTGTCGAGGCGGAAGTCACGCTTGTGGACGATCACACCGTGTCCTTCCCTGTCCCGGGATCCAATCTATGCCGGGATTTTCTCAAGATCAGTGTCAAGGCCAATTCGGCCAATGGTGATGGTGTGGTCTGTGAGACTGACAATCTTTCTATTCCTTTTTACGACCAGCGGGCTATCTTCGACGGCACCTGTATGGGATTCTTTATCTCCCAGGACCAGAAGACCCTGTGGCTTTCCACCGGCGCTCCTGACAAAATCCGTGAGATCGACGCCAAGTCGTTCGAGGTTCTAAAGGAGATTGACGTGGACTTCCATCCGGGGCCTTTGTCGCTCAATCCCCACAATGGATTGCTGTATGTGATTGATGAATATAGACTGACAGATGATCCTCCCGTGTTGGTCAAATCAATCCATGTCGTCAATCCGGAGAACGGAAAGGAAGTGAAGACAATATCTTTCGGCGACCAGTCAGCCTCTCCCTACAAAGTTGTCTTCGCGGATAATGGGATGGGGGCTGTGTGGGTAGTCAATGAATACGGCAACGACAAAAGGATCCTCCTCATTGACAGCCGGGATGAGGATAAACTTATCACGCACAAGTATTTTGAGCGGGACTTCGACATTGAATTCGAGGATGCCGGGCATAACATTAAAGATATAACGCTGGACAACACAGGGACCAGATTCATCGCCCTGGTCGATAATTCCTACAAGTTCTTCGTTTTGGATTCGGACGGGGTGGGCGGCCATCACTTCAAGATGCCTAACCGCGCGACAGAGGATGGATTCGGCGGTTCTTTATTCATTCACAAGCAGCATTTTGAAAAGCCGCTTCTTTATCTGGTGATGCCTTATTCCCAGGCGCTTTATGATATGATCACGAACTCCTATTCCGATCCTTTCACCGGTATTCCCAGCTGGAATGCCATAGGCGACTTCTGTTACGGGGCTCCTTTCGGGGAAGACATCTGCACCTACTTGTTATTCAAGGACAATTTCCTGTTGGTATTGGACCATACCGCCAAGAAGATAACCTATAGTGGCGATGTGGCTGTCTCGTATCTGGAAGACTTGATAGCCTTCCACGAGGGAGACCGTGTCCTCTTTTATGAGAATATGGTGGATAAGACTTACTTCACCGCGCTTAACACATCAAGATTCTGGTAATAATCTAATAATCAATGATATCATGAAACATTCAATTATCATTCTGACGGTGCTGGCCACCATGAGCGTCTCGCTCAAGGCTCAACAGAGCTACGACGTCGCCGCCTATCTCTATCCCGCCTACGCCGCCGACGATCCCCGGCTCAGGCCTTTCTGGCCTCACGGCATGGGGGAGTGGGAGACCGTGTACAACATGCAGCAGCGCAATCCCGGCCACTACTGGGACCGTCATCCGCTCTGGGGTTATGTCAATGAGGCCGACCCCGCCGTGATGGAGATGGAGATCGACCAGGCCGCCGACCACGGTGTGAACGTGTTCATCTTCGACTGGTACTGGTTCGACGGGAGACCGTTCATGGAGACGACCCTGACCAACGGCTTCCTGAAGGCCCGCAACCGGGACAGGATGAAGTTCTACCTGATGTGGGCCAACCACAATGTGGAGAATTATTGGGACACCCGCATCTCCAAGTACGGGGGCGAGAACATCATCTGGAAAGGAGGGGTTGACCGCGAGGAGTTCGAGAAGATCTGCAAAAGGAATATAGAGATGTTCTTCAAGCAGCCGAACTACTACAAGATTGACGGGAAACCTGTGTTCATGATCTACGAGGTGACCACTTTCATCGAGGGAATAGGCGGGGTGGACGCCGCCGTGGACGCCCTGAAATGGTTCCGGGCCGAGGTGAAGAAGGCCGGTTTCCCGGATCTGGAGCTCCAGTTCACGATGTGGAACCAGCAGTTTAACTACAGCGGGGTCGATTCGGCCAAGTCCAGCCAGGAGCGCCCGCGCGACTCCTTCGCCCGCAAGATGGGCTTCAACAGCATGTCGCACTACCAGTTCTGCCATTTCATCAACGTGGATGATGACTATCAAGTGGTTCTCGACCAGGCGTACCAGGAATGGGACAAGCTTGACGAGGAGTTCACGATCCCTTATTATCCCCACATCAGCATCGGATGGGACAACAGTCCCCGCACCGGCAAGAGCGCCGTCATCAGGGAGAACACCCCCGAACGTTTCGAGGGAGCCTTGAGGAAGGCCAAGGCCTGGGTGGACGCCCGCCCGAAACTCCATCCCCTCATCACCATCAACTCCTGGAACGAGTGGACCGAGACCAGTTATCTCCAGCCCGACGATGTCTATGGCTACGGTTATCTCGACGCTGTCAAAAAAGTCTTTGTCGATGAATAGGTTCCATCGTTTTATCGCCTTGACGGCCGTCCTCGCGACGGCGTCCTGCAAGTCCCCGGACCCGATCCAGAACGGCAATTTCTGGGGAGACACCGGTGACGGCAATTACAGGAATCCTGTCCTCGTGGCCGACTATTCAGATCCCGACGTCATCCGTTCGGGGAACAAGTTCTACATGGTGGCCTCCGACTTCCATTTCATGGGCATGCAGGTCCTGGAATCGGAGGACCTGGTCAACTGGAAGCTCATAAGCCAGATCTATTCAAGGTTCGACCAGCCTGGCTGGGACACCATGAACCACTACGCCGGCGGTTCCTGGGCGCCCAGCATCCGGGAGCATAACGGCCGCTACTATGTCTATTTCTGCACCCCGGACGAGGGCCTTTTCATGAGTTCCGCCAAGGATCCCGCCGGGCCTTGGGAGCCCTTGCATTGTGTCAAGGCCCTGAGCGGCTGGGAGGATCCCTGCCCTTTCTGGGATGAGGACGGGACCGCCTATCTCGGCCACAGCCGGGTCGGCGCCGGGCCTATCATCGTCCACAAGATGTCGGAGGACGGCAAAGAGTTGCTTGACGACGGCGTGACCGTCTATGAGGGCCCGATAGCCGAGGGCACCAAATTCCACAAGATCGGGGGTTACTATTACCTGAGCATCCCCGAGGGGGGCGTCCAGGGAGGATGGCAGACAATCCTCCGCTCCAAGGACATCTATGGCCCCTACGAGAGCAAGAGGGTTCTCGAGACAGGATCCACTTTCATCAACGGCCCTCATCAGGGAGCCATAGTGGACACTCGCCAAGGAGAGTGGTGGTTCCTTCATTTCCGTCACATGGACCCTCTCGGCAGGGTGGTCTACCTCCAGCCCATGAGATGGGAGGACGGGTGGCCCGTCATGGGCGAGGATTATGACGGCAACGGGGTCGGAGAGCCTGTGGAGAGCTGGAGAAAGCCAAAGACAAGAAAGAAGATAAACCCTTATCTTCCAGCCTCTTCTGATGATTTCAGCTCGGACAGGCTCGGGCTTCAGTGGCAGTTCAACCACAATCCCGTGGACGAGGCGTGGTCGCTCTCGAGGCGTCCCGGCTTCCTGGCCATCGACGCCCTCAAGGCGGAATCCTTCGCCAAGGCCCGCAACACATTGTCCCAGAAACTTATGGGGTTCATGGGCTCTTACACGACCACCCTGGACTGCTCGGCCATGGCCGAGGGACAGTTCGCCGGCCTCGCCTGCATGGGCGGGAAGAACACCTGCTTCGGGGTCATGGCCACAGCCGAGGGGAAATTCATCTACATGGAAGACGAGGAAGGGTTGAGGACTGTCGCCCCCTTGGAGTCGGACAAGGTCTGGATCAGGCTGAAATTCGATTCCAACGTGAACATATTCACCTTCGTCTACAGTACTGACGGGGTTGAGTATCTTCCCTCCGGGGAGCTGTTCATGGCCAAGTTCGGCCATTGGAAGGGCGCGCGTCCCGCCTTGTTCAGCTATAACACCGAGTCAGACGCCGGAACGGCTTATTTCGACGATTTTATCTATATCCTTGAGAAATGAGAAGAATCCTCCGCTTGTCCATTCTACTGGCGCTGCTCTCCGCTTGCGGGAGAAATCCCGTCCCCACATCAGACCTTTGTCCGGGCGGTGTCGACTTGATGAGCGACACCTGGGTCGCGACTGACGGCCTTGGGAGGCAGATGCCCCTGATCGACTCGGTGGGCAAGGTCAAGACCGACCACAGGCGTGTCACGGGAATATTCTACATCACCTGGCACGGGAAGGGCAACCACGACCTCCCCGGGCCCTACACCGACGTCACCAAGATCCTTGACGAGGACCCTTCCGCGAGGCTCGACCACCGGAACCCCCTTTGGAAATACGGCATGTTCCATTGGGGAGAGCCGGAGATGGGTTATTTCCTGAGCCAGGACGAGTGGGTCATCCGGAAAGACATCTCGATGCTCCAGGACGCCGGGATCGACGTCCTGGTGATGGATGTCACGAACGGGGTCTGCTACTGGGACGAGTGGGAGATCCTCTTCTCGACCATGATGAAGATGCGGGAGGAGGGGAACAAGACCCCCCAGTTCGTCTTCTGGTCCTACAACAACAAGCCCGTGGATGTCGTCAAGTCTCTTTACGAGCGTTACTACAAGGCCAACAAGTTCCCTGAGCTATGGTTCCACTGGGACGGCAAGCCCCTGCTGCTCTACAACGCCAATCCCTCGAAAGACGCCAACGGCACCTACGAGACCACAGCGGCTGACTATCCTCCCGAGATATTCGAGTTCTTCACCTTGAGGAACATGTGGTGGGGCTTCTATCAGGAAAGGGGAGTCCGGTACATCGGTACCGAGGATTACTGGAGTTTCGGCTATTCGATGGCCGACACCAACATCATCAATATGCCTCCCGCGGAACTGCTCTCCCTCCATCAGGGGAAGCGTGAGGAGGCAGCCGTCACACCCGCCCAGCACCCGGTGCGCCTGCAGGACAGCCCTGTCCCGATCGGGGTCGGCAAGTCCTGGTCCAGGGCCTTCGGGGAGCCGGAACTTGACGAGCATGACATGCCGGTGGAGGCCTACGTGCCCTGGCTTGGCGAGAAGGTCAAGAACCCGGAGGCATACGGGATCTATTTCCAGGAGCGTTGGGATGACGCCATCGAGGGGGATCCCGAGTTCCTTTACCTTAACGACTGGAACGAGTGGACCGCCGGGATGTGGGCCAGGGGAGGTAAAACCGAGTTCCTGCGCCGACCGGAGAACCCCTTCGTGTTCATCGACCAGTACAACGCCGAGTTCAACCGCACGATCCAGCCAATGAAGGGCGGCTACACGGACAACTACTACATGCAGATGGCCGAGAATATCCGCCGCTACAAGGGTGTCAGGCCGATCCCGGTGAACAAGGGGTTCAAGAAGATAGCCATAGACGGAGTTTTCTCCGACTGGGATAAGGTCAAGGTGACTTACCGGGACACCAGGGGGGATGTCGCCTTCCGTGACGCCGACGGCTACGCCGGCCTGCATTACACCGATTCCACGGGCAGGAACGACATTCACGACGCCAAGGTGGCCCTTACCAGGGACGGGAACGTCTGTTTCTATGTCAAGTGCGGCTCGGCCATCACCCCGAGCTCGGATCCGGACTGGATGCTCCTGCTGATCGACGCCGACAAGGATCCCGCGACCGGGTGGCACGGCTATGACTTCCTTGTCAACAAGAAGGTCTTGGACGGGAACACGACCTCCGTCATGGGATATTCGGACGGGGGCTGGACCCCTGTCGCCGAGGTTCCATATTCAGTCGCCGGGAATGAGATGGAGCTGTCCATCCCCGCCTCGGCGCTGGGGATCGCCGGGGGGAGCCTGGAGTTTGATTTCAAGTGGGCCGACAACTCCGGCGAGCTGGTGGACCCTATCTCCCTTTGCGTCAGCGGGGACACCGCGCCGAACCGAAGGTTTAATTACCGATTCATATTCAAGAGATAATCATCAAAGCCATGAGGAGAAAATTATTCATACTATTCGTCCTTGCCTCCCAGATCCTTTGCGGGCAGGACAGGAAGACCACGCTATGGTACCGCCAACCCGCCAAGGATTGGAACGAGGCCCTGCCGGTGGGTAACGGCAGGATCGGGGCGATGGTCTACGGCAATCCCTGGAACGAGACCATCCAGCTCAATGAGGAGAGCCTTTGGGCGGGTTCCCCGCAGGACGGCAACACCGAGTCCGCCGCCGTCATGCCGAAGATACAGGAACTCCTCCTTGAGGGAAAGATCGCCGAGGCTAACGAGATGGCCCAGAAGAACTTGGCGGGCGATCCGATGAGGATCCGCTCCTACCAGACTTTCGGGGAGCTGGAGATAGACTTCTTCGAGAGAGGTTCTGATGACGCGAAGGGTTTTTATCCGGACGGGATCTCGGCCTATGAGCGTTCCCTGGATTTGATGAGGGGGATAGCCTCCACATCCTTCACCGCCGGCGGTGTCAGGTTCAGTAGGGAGGTTTTCTCATCGGCTCCGGATAATGTGCTGGTGATCAGACTCCTGGCGGACAAGCCGGGTGCACTGTCCTTCAAGATGAGTTACTCGAGGCCGGAGAACGCGGCCGTCTATCCCGAGGGCGCCGGGACCCTCGCCGTCTCGGGACAGATCATCGACCTGCCTGACAAGGGGCAGGGCGAGCCCGGGCCTCACATGAAGTTCGCCGCCAGGATCAAGGCCGCCGCCAAGGGCGGAAGCGTGACCGTCGCCGGCAACTCGGTTTATGTCAGCGAGGCCGATGAGGTCGTGGTCTATGTCGCCATGAACACGGACTACAATTTCTCCAAGCTCAACTTCGACCGCTCGATTGATCCGGATGAGCTTTGCCGAAAGCAGGTTAAAGCGGCGGAAGGCGTTGGATATGAGAATCTTAAGATGCGCCACGTCGAGGATCACCAGTCCGTGATGGGGAGGGTCTCCCTCACTCTCGGTGACCCTTCTATGGCGGATGTCCCCACGGACGAGAGGCTCGCCAAGATGAAGGAAGGCGGGTCCGACCCCGCTCTGGCCGCTCTCTATTTCCAGTACGGCCGTTACCTTCTGGCAGGCTCTTCCAGGGCTCCCGGAAGGCTTCCAGCCAATCTTCAGGGAATATGGAACCAGGACATCAACGCCCCCTGGAACGCCGACTACCACACTAACATCAATATCCAGATGAATTACTGGCCGGCCGAGGTCTGCAACCTGTCCGAGACCGTGATCCCTTTCTCCAACTGGATCAACGCCATCCGCGAGCCGGGAAGGGTCACCGCCAGGAAGACTTTCGGCGCCGAGGGTTGGACAGTGAACCATGTCGCCGACCTTTTCGGCCACACCTCGATCAGCGACGGCGTGGGTTGGGGAACCTTCCCGATCGCCGGCCCCTGGCTCACGCTGCATCTTTGGGAGCATTACCGCTTCACGGGGGACAAGGAATATCTCCGGGTCGACGCCTACCCGGCCATGAAAGAGGCCGCCGAGTTCCTGCTCTCGTTCATGATCACCGACAAGAACGGTTATCTGGCGACAGCCCCCTCCAACTCTCCCGAGAACGCCTACCGGATGCCGGACGGGAAGTCCTTCAACCTGACCTATTCAGCCACGATGGACATCGAGATAGCCGCCGAGCTTTTCGGGGCTTGCGTTGAGGCCTGTGACATCCTCGGGGACGATCCCGCGTTCAAGTCCAAGGTCAAGGAGGCCATGGCCAAGCTGCCTCCGATCAAGATCGGGAAGCGTTACGACACCATCCAGGAGTGGATAGAGGATTACGAGGAGGTCGAGCCTGGCCATCGCCACATGTCCCATCTTTTCGGCCTGCATCCCGGCACTGTCATCACCGACAAGAATCCCGAGCTGTTCGCCGCGGCGAAGCGCACAATCGAGCGCAGGCGCAAGTACAACGAGGATCCCGTCACCCGCCAGGGCTCCTACACCGGATGGAGCAGGGCTTGGCTGATCAATTTCTACGCCCGTCTGAGGGACGGGGAGGAGGCCGGCTCGAATGTGAAGGCCCTGCTTTCGAAATCGACCCAGAACAACTTGTTCGACACCCATCCGCCGTTCCAGATCGACGGAAACTTCGGCGGGACGGCCGGGATAGCCGAGATGCTTCTCCAGTCCCATTCCGGAGAGATTCACCTGCTTCCCGCCCTGCCTTCCTGGTGGAAGGACGGAGAGGTCAAGGGCCTAAGGGCCAGGGGAGGCTACACGGTTGACATCAGTTGGAAGAACGGCGTGATCGAGTCCGCCACGATCGTCCCTGATTTCTCCGGGAAACATGTCGTACGCTATGGAGACAAGCGTAAGAAGGTGGCCTTCAAGGCCGGTAAGCCATTTATATTCAAATAATAAGAAAGATCATGAGAAGAACCGTTTTGTTGTTGTCGCTGGCCGTCGCCCTCGCCGCTGTCTCTTGCGGGAAGGCTGAGAAGGGGAGTGAGGCCGCCTCATTATTCGTCCCCGTCGACGAGGTCATCACCCAGAGCTCGACCCTCACCGCCATGGACGCCGAGCCGGGACTCCCGAACCAGTGGCTCGCCTTCCGGAAAGATATTGAGATAGAGAAGGTTCCGGAATCGGCTCCGGCCAAGGTGGCCGTGGACAGCAAATATTGGCTGTGGATCAACGGGGAGCTCGCCGTCTTCGAGGGAGGACTCAAGCGAGGGCCGAATCCCAGGGACTCCTATTTCGACGAGGTGGATCTGGCTCCCTATCTGAGGAAGGGAGAGAACAAGATAGCCCTCCTTCTCTGCTATTTCGGGAAGGACGGTTTCTCTCATAAGACAAGCGACAAGCCCCAGCTTTGGCTCGACTGCCCGGCTATAGGCTTGAGGAGCGACGGGAGCTGGCTTTCCAGGGTGCTTCCGGCTTACGGCACGGCCGACTGTCCCGTACCGAATTACCGCCTGTCCGAGTCCAGCGTCCAGTTCGACGCCAGGGAGGACATCGGCGACTGGAAGACCGGCGAGCATGACGGCTTCTCACCGGCGGTGGAGGTCGAGAGCACTCTCGGGAACCTCCACAGGCGTCCTATCCCCATGTGGAAGGACTATGGGGTCGTCGCCGCCGAGTTCGAGACCCGTCCCGGGGCGGAGCGTGACACCGTCGTGGCCATGCTTCCCCACAACATGCAGATGACCCCTGTGATCACCGTGGAGGCGGACAGGGGCGGCCGCCGGATCCTGATCGAGACCGACCACGCCAAGGTGGGGGAGGAGTGCGTCAGGGCCGAGTACATCACCAAGGCGGGATCCCAGGAATATGAGTCCTACGGCTGGATGAACGGCCAGAAGATCATCCTGACCGTCGACCACGGGGCCGAGGTGAAAGCCTTGGCGTACAGGGAGACAGGCTATGACACCACTCCCGACGGGGTCTTCGTCTGCGACGATCCTTTCTTCAACAAGTTCTGGGACAAGGGATTACGGACCATCTATGTCAACGCCAGGGACAATTTCTTCGACTGTCCCGAACGCGAGAGGGCGCAGTGGTGGGGAGACATCGTCACCATCCTCGGGGAATGTTTCTACACCTATTCCCCCTCTCTCCACGCCCTCGTGAGGAAGGGCATCCGGGAGCTTTGCGACTGGCAGAGGCCGGATGACATCATCTTCTCCCCGATCCCCGGCAACTACGGGGTGGAGCTCCCTTGCCAGATGCTTGCCGCTGTCGGGCGCTACGGCTTCTGGACCTATTACATGAACACCGGCGACAAGGAGACTATCGAATATGTCTATCCGGCCGTCAAGAGGTATCTCGCCACCTACAGGATCGGCCCCGACGGCCTGACCGAGTGGCACAATGGAGACTGGAACTGGGGCGACTGGGGCGACAACAGGGATATGCGCCTCCTCCAGTCGATGTGGTATGTCCTCGCCCTCCAGTCAGTCTCGGACATGGCCGATCTGCTAGGGCTCAACGACGAGGGAAGCGAGTACTGGGGACAGATGACCGCCCTGCGCGACGCTATCAACAAGGTCGCCTGGACAGGCTCTTGCTACCGCCACCCCGATTACAAGGGAGAGACCGACGACAGGGTCAACGCCCTGGCCGTCCTCGCCGGAATAGCCGGTGAGGACAAGTATGACGCTATCTTCGAGGTGCTTAAGAAGGAGTGGCACGCCAGCCCCTACATGGAGAAATACGTGATGGAGGCCCTCTTCGCGATAGGCCGCGGGGACTACGCCCTTGAGAGGACCCGCGAGCGTTACGACTTCATAGTCAATCACCCGTACCACGACACCCTTTTCGAGAACTGGAATGTCGGGGTGAACGGGGACTGGCACTGCGGTTCCGTCAATCACGCCTGGAGCGGCGGCCCCCTGGCTGTCTTCCCGACCAAGATGTTCGGGGTCTATCCGCTTGAGGCCGGCTGGAAGAGATTCTCCGTCTGCCCGGACAAGTTCATATTCGATGACTGCTCCCTCTCTTTCCCGACTGTGATCGGCGAGGTGGGTGTGGCCTTCAAACGTTCCGGGGAGAAGTCGACCCTGGAGGTCAAGGTCCCTAAGGGCTCCCAAGCCGATGTCAATGTCCCTTGGGCGAGTTTCAGCGCCACTCTCGGGCCCGGGGAGCATAAGATCGACCTGGCCGCCGGGCCCCGGATGGTGGCCGGTGATTTCAAGTACCGCGACAAGAGCCTCCCGGTGGACAAGAGGGTCAAGGACCTTCTGAAGCGAATGTCCGTCGAGGAGAAAGTGAACCAGCTGAGCGCCCAGCTACTGTTCATGAACGAGTATTACCAGAAAAGGGACTATGAGAAGGGACATGTCAGGAATATCGGGCATTTCCTCTGGGAGGCCGGCCTCCCCAACGATCCCAAGTCCGCCGCCGAGCGGATCAACGAGGACACTGAACGCTCCATCCAGTCAAGCCGTTGGGGTATTCCCGTACTCCAGCACGGAGAGGCGTTGCACGGGGCGCAGTGGGGGAACGCGACCTGTTTCCCGCAGAGCATAGGAATGGCCGCCACCTTCGACAATGATCTCTACTACAAGGTCGGCCAGGTGGTGGCGAAGGAACTCAGGGCCGTCGGGGTCCGCCAGGTCTACGCGCCTGTCGTCAACATCACCCGCGACCAGCGCTGGGGAAGGGGACAGGAGAGCTACGGCGAGGATGTCCTCCTCAACTCGGTGATGGGTGTCGCCTATGTGAAAGCCTTGGAGGAGGGCGGTGTTGTCGCCACCCCCAAGCATTTCGTGGACAATTACGGCGAGGGAGGACATGACTCTTTCGCCTCCCCGATGTCGTGGAGAGTCCTCAGGGAGGTTTACCTTGAGCCTTTCAGGGCCTGTGTCCAGGAAGGAGGCGCCAGGGGAATCATGGCCGCCTACAACTCTGTCGACGGGATTCCCGCCAGCTGCGACAGCCGTCTGCTGAAGGATATTCTTAAAGACGAGTGGGGCTTCGAGGGAATAGTGGTCTCGGACTACGGCGGGGTGGACATCGTCAGCAACGGCCACAAGATGGCCGAGACTGTCGACGACGCGCTCGCCATGAGTCTGGAGAACGGCCTTGACTTGCAGCTGGCCAACACCAGCTCCGGCCTGCTTCAACTGGTCAAGGATGGGAAAATCAGCGGGAAGACCCTGGACGAGAGTGTCCGCAGGGTCCTTAAGATAAAGTTCGAGCTGGGTCTGTTCGACGAGCCTCTTGTCGATCCGGACAAGGCCGCCGAGGTCGTCCGCTGCCCCGAGCACCGGCAGCTCGCCTATGAGGCGGCCGTCAAGGCCATGACTCTTCTGAAGAATGACGGCACCCTCCCGTTGAGGCCCGGAACTGTCAAGAGGATAGGGGTTTTCGGCCCGGCCGCGGATATTCTTAACGTGGGAGACTACAGCGGTGGCCGCGGCGGCTGGAGAGGCGACGGAGTGACCCCGTACGATGGCCTGAAGAAGGCTTTCGAGGGCTCCGCCGAGGTTCTTCTGAATAAGAGCGGCCAGGATGTGGGCTCTTTGGCGAAGTCTTGCGACGTGCTTCTTTTCTTCCCGACCATCACTGAGGACGAGGGAAGCGACAGGAGCAGTTTCAAGATGCCCTCCGCCCATGAGAGCCGCTCCAGGGAGGAGACGGACGCCATCATAATCGATGAGGCGAGAGATGTCAAGATAGAGATTGACCAGGAGAGGATGGTCCGCGACCTGATCGCCACAGGCAAGCCTGTCATCGTTGTGCTTCACAACGGGGCTGTCATCGACATCACCGACTGGGTGGACGGGGCCGCCGCC
Source organism: Bacteroidales bacterium (assembly GCA_017429765.1). Lineage (GTDB taxonomy): Bacteria > Bacteroidota > Bacteroidia > Bacteroidales > UBA932 > Cryptobacteroides. The sequence continues at coordinate 29,090 of JAFROJ010000062.1, forward strand.
GTGCTGGAGGCATGGTACTCCGGCGAGCAGGGCGGGACCGCCATCGCCGACGTACTGACCGGCAGGCGATCGCCCGGGGGCCGTCTCCCGATGAGTTGGGCGAAAAGCATCGGCCAGAACCCTATGTACTATTCCATCAAGCCGAGCGGCCGTGGCTACGGCTATGTCGAGAACGACGGCAAGCCGCTCTTTCCTTTCGGCTACGGGCTCAGCTACACCACATTCGAATACAATGACTTCCATGTCGAGGAGTCCCTCTCGAAGGACGAGCCGCTGAAGGTCAGCGTGAAGGTCACCAACACCGGCGAGACGGAGGGCGACGAGGTGGTGCAGGTCTACATCCACGATGAGTTGGCGACGGTCGCCAGGCCGATGAAGGAGCTGGCGGCTTTCAAGCGTGTTACCCTCGCTCCAGGCGAGAGCAAGGAGGTTGAGATCGAGGTCCCCTACCGCCGCTTCGCCATGTGGGACAAGGACTTGAGGTTCGGGGTCGAGGAAGGCTGGTTCGAGGTCTGGCTCGGCAAGAACTCCGAGGAGAAGATTGTCGGCGGAAGGGTTTATGTTAGATAACTAATTAATATTCAATATTATGGAAAGAAGAGATTTCATTAAGGTCTCAGGCGCCGCCGCGGCGGGCCTGGCTGTTTTTGGATGCGCTCCCAAAGCCGGATCCTGGAGCGAGAAGGAGAAAGAGTTGTTCGGGGACAGGAAGAAAGGTCATTTCACGATGACACAGATCTCCTCCGCGACCGACACGATCGGCAATTCCTACCTGTTCAAGACCGCCGGTGGAAAGGTGATCATGGTTGACGGGGGGTTCGCCTCGGACGCCGAGAATCTCCGCGGGAAGATCAAGGAGGCCGGCGGTCACGTGGATCTCTGGTTCATCACCCACCCTCATGAGGATCACATGGAGGCGAGCGTCACCATCCTCAAGGATCCCCAGGGGATCACGGTGGACAAGTACATCTATTCCCGTGTCCCCGACGAGTACCTCGACCTGGAGCAAGGAAGCGCCGAGCACGCCAGGAGTTACTATTTCACCCTTGACAACACCCTGGAGAAGGTGGACTTCATCAACATCCACACACCCGGCCAGAGGTTCGACATCGACGGGATCGGGATCATGATCCTCGGAGTGGCCAATCCCGAGTACAGGAACAATCCCTACAACAACCAGTCTGTCATCATCCGCTTCTGGGACGACACCAAGAGCGTCGTTATCCTCGGGGACGCCGGCGTCGAGTGCGGGAACAAGGCTCTCCAGAACTATAAGGAATATCTCGACTGCGACTACATGCAGATGGCCCATCACGGCCAGAACGGTTGCTCCGAGGAGTTCTACAAGGCGGTCAACTTCCGCGCCTGCCTGTGGCCCACTCCCTCATGGGTTTGGGAACCCGCCCCCGAGCACAGCCACCTGAAGACCCGCGACACCCGTCGCTGGATGGACGAGAAAGGCATCACGGAGCACCATGCCAGCTGCATAGAGAAAGACTGGACGCTTCTTTAACAGATTGATAGTCAGATGAGAAAGTTATCCCTATTCATTTCGGTGCTTTCCGCCGTCATTCTCTCTCTGGCGGAGGCCGCCGCCCAGAAACCGGCTTTCCGTGACGAGAGCCTTACCATCGCCGAGAGGGTCGAGGATCTACTCGGGAGGATGACAGTCGATGAGAAAATCGACCTCATGAGGGCCACCTCGCCGGCCAATCCGCGCCTCGGGATCGAGAAATATTACCATGGCAATGAGGCTCTGCACGGGGTGGTGCGCCCGGGAAGGTTCACCGTGTTCCCTCAGGCCATCGGCCTGGCCTCGACCTGGGATCCTGAGCTTATGCTCAAGGTGGCGACAGCCATCTCCGACGAGGCGAGGGCGAGATGGAACGAGCTCGGGGAGGGCAAGCTCCAGACCAACCAGTTCAGCGACCTGCTGACTTTCTGGTCCCCGACCGTGAATATGGCCCGTGACCCCCGCTGGGGCAGGACTCCTGAGACCTACGGGGAGGATCCCTTCCTCACCGGGGAGATGGGAACCGCTTTCGTGAGGGGCCTGCAAGGCGACGACCCGAGGTATCTCAAGGTGGTCTCGACCCCCAAGCATTTCGCGGCCAACAATGAGGAGCACAACCGCTTCGAGTGCGACGCCACCATTCCCGAGAAACAGTTGAGGGAATATTACCTGCCGGCCTACGAGGCCATTGTCAAGAGGGGAGGGGCCGCCTCGATCATGGCCTCCTACAACGCCATCAACGGCATCCCCTCTTCAGCCAACCCCTGGCTTCTGACAAAGGTGCTGAGGGAGGACTGGGGCTTCAAGGGCTATGTGGTCTCCGACTGCGGGGGGCCTTCCACCCTTGTGGAGGACCATCACTATGTCTCCAGGCGGGAGACCGCGGCGGCTCTCTGCCTTCTTTCCGGCCTCGACCTCGAGTGCGGCGACAGCTACTACATAGAGCCATTGAAAAAGGCCTATGAGTTGGGGATGGTGAAAGAGGAGGACATCGACAGGGCCGCCCGCCGTATCCTGACCGCCAGGATGCGCCTCGGGATCTTCGATTCCGGCGAGAATAACCCCTACACGAGAATATCCCCGGAAGTCATCGGGTCGGAGAAGCATCAGGCCCTGGCTCTCGAGATGGCCAGGGAATCAATGGTTCTCCTGAAGAACCAGAACGGGATGTTACCCCTCAAGAAGGGCAAGGTCCGCTCAGTGGCCGTGGTCGGGATCAACGCCGCCTCATGCGAGTTCGGGGACTACAGCGGGACTCCCGCCTCGACCCCGGTGTCGATCCTCGAAGGGATAAAGGCCGTCGCCGGGAAGGACTTCAAGATCAGGTACGCTCCCTGGAGATCCGCCGTTGACGGGATGGAGGTCATAGCCCCGGACTATTACCCGGAAGGCCTTGAGGCTGAATATTTTGAGGGAACCGAGCTGAAAGGCGAGCCCAGGAGGCGGGTCGACGAGTGGATCAATTTCGAGCCTTCCAACCAGGCTCCCGACCCCTTCGTCCCGAACTCCCCGATGAGCGTGAGATGGAAGGGTGCCTTGCGTCCTCCCGTGACCGGGGAATATGTCCTGAGCGTCTCCTCAGACGACGGGTGCAGGCTCTATCTCGACGGGGATCTTCTCATCGACTCCTGGGGGCCGCACAATGTCCAGCCGGACACGGTGGCGGTCAATCTTGAGGCCGGGAAAGACTACCGGCTCACCGTGGAGTACCACAACGAGAGGGATTACTCCATTGCCCGTCTCAGCTGGAGACCGCCCAAGGCCGGGGAGAAGGATCGCCTGGCCATGTACGGCCTTGCCGGGGAGCTGGCCAAGGAGTGCGACGCCGTGATCGCCGTGATGGGAATCAACAGGACCATCGAGAGGGAAGGCAAGGACAGGGATTTCATTACCCTGCCCGCTGACCAGATGGAATTCCTCCAGGAACTCTACCATGTCAACAAGAACATCGTCCTGGTGCTGGTCGCCGGCAGCCCTCTCTCCATCCTTTGGGAGGACAAGAATATTCCCGCCATACTGAACGCCTGGTACCCCGGAGAGAAAGGAGGCACCGCTGTGGCGGAGGCCTTGTTCGGGAAATACAACCCCGCCGGAAGGCTCCCTGTCACCTACTACAACAGGCTGGAGGACCTGCCCGCGTTCGACGACTACGACATCACCAAGCGTACCTACAAGTATTTCGAGGGGGATGTCCTGTATCCATTCGGCCACGGCTTGAGCTACACCGCGTTCCGCTATTCCGGCCTGAAGGTCGAGGACAAGGGGGAGACGCTGGATGTGTCCTTCGTCCTCAAGAACACCGGAAGGCTCGACGGGGATGAGGTGGCCCAGGTCTATGTCCGCCTTCCCGAGTACGAGGGGAAAGCCCCGATCAAGGAGCTGAGGGCTTTCAAGAGGGTCCATCTCAAGAGAGGGGAGAGCAAGGTCGTGACCATCCCGGTGCGCCGGGAGGACTTGCGCTATTGGAGCGAGTCCGGGAAACGCTTCGTGATCCCCGAGGGGATACCGGAGATCATGGTCGGAGCCTCATCGGCCGACATTCGTCTCAAGAATAATTGAAACAGAAGGATTTACAATGAATAACATGAAAAGATTCTCTATCATTACGCTCATCCTTGCCCTGGTTGCCTGCGCTGTCTCTTGCGCCGGCGGCGGTTCCAAGGAGCCCGGCACCGCGGACCTGGCCAAGATGTTCGAAACGCCACCGATCCAGTACGGGCCTTATGTCTGGTGGCATTGGATGGGCCCGAACTTCTCCAAGGAGGGAATAAGGAAGGATCTGGAGGCGATGAAGGAGTCCGGGATAGCCGGAGCCACCATATTCAACCTGACCTCGGCCGTTCAGGAGTCGGAGGCCCCGATCGGGAACAACCCGTGGCCTGACCAGACCTACAGGAGCGAGAAATACTGGGAGGCGATAGAGTACGCCGCCGAGGTCGCGCAGGAGCTTGGTCTCAAGATTGGACTCCACAACTCGCCTGGCTACAGCACGACAGGCGGCCCTTGGATCGACGAGGACAAGGGGATGCGGACGGTGGTTTTCAGCAAGACCGCGCTGACCAGCCTGGGGGGCGAGGTCCAGAGAATAGAGCTGCCTGTCCCCGAGCTTCCGTCCTTCTCTTTCTATTCCGACTTTGTCGCCAAAGCCACCAAGTTCGAGGACATAGCCGTGATAGCGCTCCCGGCCATGCCTGGCGCCTCCAAGGATGACGTCGTGGACTTGACCGGGAAGATGAACGGGTCGGGAGTCCTTGAATGGGACGCGCCGGCCGGGAAATGGACGGTCTACCGCATAGGCCACGCCTGCACCATGGCTTTCCCTCACCCGGTCCCCGAGGAGTTGATAGGGAAGGTCTTCGAGGCTGACAAGATGAGCGCGGAGATCTCCGCCTTCCACTGGGACAATGTCCTGGGCCCGTTGAGGGAGCATGTCGGGAAATATTTCGGGAAGTCTTTCACTCACATATTGATAGACAGTTATGAGGCCGGAGACCAGAACTGGACCGAGGGCTTCCGCGAGGAGTTCGCCAAGGCCCACGACTACGACCCCGTCCCGATGTTCGCCCTCAAGGACGCCTTCCCCGAGGACGAGGCCGTCAAGGCTTTCGACGAGGATATGAAGGCCACTGTCAGCAGGATGTTCATCGACGATGGTTTCAAGGTGGCGAGGGACAAGATCCACGCCGAGGGGCTCCAGCTCTTCTGGGAGCCGTACTGGGGGCCGTTCGACACGGCCGAGTCGGTCTCCATCCCCGACCTGCCGATGGGAGAGTTCTGGACTCACAGCGACGGCAGGATCAGCGCCACGATAGTGGACAAGGCGAAGGAATATGGCAAGAATCTGGTCGGGGCCGAGGCTTTCACCGGCTGGCCTGACAACAGCCGCTTCACCGAGGATCCTGAGTATCTCAAACGCTCCGCCGACGGGACCTTTGTCTCGGGGGCCAACCTCCTCTTCCTGCACCATTGGGTCCATCAGCCTTTCGACGACAGGTACCAGCCCGGGATGGGCATGGGATGGTGGGGAACCCATTTCGGACGCAACCAGACCTGGTTCAAGCCCGGCAAGGCCTTCTTCGAGTACCTCACCCGTTGCCAGATGATGCTCCAGCAGGGAACTCTCGAGGACAGGACGGACGACTGGATCCACAGGAAGACAGCCGAGGCGGATATCTATTTCGTGGTCAACCAGGGCGAGGAGTCGAGAAAGATCACTCTCTGCCCTTGGGATGAGGATGCCTGCCCTGAGCTTTGGAACCCCTATTCGGGAGCGATCTCTTTCGCCCCTGAGATCTGGAGGGCGGACTCGGTCAATGTCACCCTCGATCCCGGAGCCTCGATGTTCGTGGTCCTGAACCACCTGGGCAAGGAGGGCGTTAAGGCCAAAGCGAAGGACAAGTACGGCAAGTCTCCCCAGTACATCGGCACGACCAAGGTCGTCAAGCCGCTCGGCGATGCCTGGGATGTCGACCTGGTACCGAAAGTGGACGAGCCCTTCTCTCTCAAGTCGTTCACTCTGATGGATTTCAGCCAGTGCGCTGACGACAGGCTGAAGTATTTCGCCGGCACCGCCACCTACACCACCAAGGCGATCCTTGACGAGGACGACCTCGGGGAGGGGAAGCGTGTTGTCATCAATCTCGGAGAGGTTGACGACATCGCCGAGCTGGAGATAAACGGGCAAAAGGTCGGGGTCTTCTGGTATCCTCCACACACCGCCGACGTCACCAGGTTCCTCAAAGTCGGGGAGAACGTCATCACCGTCGCCGTCACTAACAATTGGGCAAACAGGCTGATAGGTGACGAGCGTCTCGAGGCCGACTTCGATTGGGGTATTGACCGAGGCGAGATGAGGGGAAGGGCCATGAAGGCTTTCCCCGACTGGTTCCTCAAGGATGAGCCTCGCCCCTCCGGAAGAAAGGCTTTCGTGATCTGGTCCTATTACAGGGGAGACTTCGAGCTCCAGCCCGCCGGCCTTGTCGGCCCGGTCTACCTGGTGGTCTACAATCTCTATAACCCTTGACATTGAGCCCTGATGAGGCTGTTCCGGTCGGTCATACCCGCACTTTCCCTGCTCTTTCTCCTGGCCCTCCCCGCGACGGCCCAGGAGAAAGAGGACAACACCTTCGGGGGCTGGGAGTTCGTCGAGGTCTTCCACGACTTCGGGAACAGCCCCTTTTTCGGGGGATTCTACTTCGAGCATGACAACTACCAGTACCGGAGACTGGAGTGCTGGTACACCCGTACCACGTTGGGTGTCAAGATATTCCCTTGGCTCAAGGCGGATGTGGCCTACGACTTCCTGAGGGAGCCCTCATGGATAACCCACCGCGCGGTCCTCGACCTCACGGCCTCCCTCAAGGAGGGTGGCCTGAAGGTCTCTGTCAGGGAAAGGTACATCCGTGACTGGACCCCCTCGACCGGAGGGAGCGGGAATGTGCTGCGCTCAAGGCTCAAGGTCCAGTACTCGATCCCGGGCAGCCGCTTCAGCCCCTATCTCGCCGCCGAGGTTTTCACCTGGGGGGACGAGTGGAAAAAGACAAGGCATTATGTCGCCTGCGACTACGACATCTCCAAGGTCGTCCAGCTGGAGGCCTATTATCTTTACTACGCTTTCAATGGTATTCCCGCGGAACATGTCCTTGGTCTCGGAATAAATTTCTATCTTTGATAATCGCTTGGATATTAACATAAGATAATACAACAACACCATGAGAAAATTTTTTGGCACCATCGCGGCCGTCGCCGCCATGTCCGTTCTGCCTTCCTGCGGGGGAGGAGAGAAAACGGCTCCCGCCGGGACCGGTATAGTCCCGGAGTTCGCCACCGAATACCTCACCCCGACAAGGATCGTCCTTTCTGAAGGGGAGGTCCACAAGGCTGAGCATCTCCTGAAGCCGTTCTCGGGCCAGGTCTCCACTTCCGAGCCTGAGGTGACAGTGTTCTCCAAGGGAGGCTCGGTGCTCCTCGACTTCGACAAGGAGATCCAGGGCGGCATCCAGATCGTCCGCTCGTTAGTCGGTGACAAGGCTCCCGCGAGGTTCCGCCTTTGCCTTGGAGAGTCTGTGAGCGAGGCTCTCAGCGATGTCCGGGAGCCCGGGACGACAGCCACCAACGACCACGCTGTCAGGGACTTGGAGATCTCTGTCCCTTGGCTGGGAGCGGCCGAGTACGGCAACAGCGGATTCCGTTTCGCCCGCCTGGATTATCTCGGTGACGATCCCGTGGCGGCCATCGTGGCGATCCGCGCGGTCTCCAAATACAGGAATATCCCTTATCTCGGATCTTTCAAGAGCAGCGACGAGCGTCTGAACGAGATCTGGCGGACCGGCGCCTACACCGTCCATCTCAACATGCAGGAATATGTGTGGGACGGCGTCAAGCGCGACCGTCTGGTCTGGATCGGTGACATGCACCCCGAGGTCATGGCCATCGGCACTGTCTTCGGCGACCAGCAGGTGGTCCGCAAGAGCCTGGACTATGTCAAGGAAGGCACACCGGTGAACGTCTGGATGAACGGGATATGCTCTTACACCCTCTGGTGGATCATTATCCAGCATCATCTCTACCAGTGGTACGGCGACCTCGACTATCTGAAGGATCAGGCCGAGTACCTGAACGCCCTTCTCGACCACGTGATCTCGAGTCTCGACGGCAGCAAGGAGGCCTACAAGGAGGGCCGCTTCATCGACTGGCCCTCTAACGACCAGCCTGATGTCATCCACGCCGGCCTCCAGGCCCTGTCCGTCCGCGCCCTTGAGGCCGGCGCCGACATGGCCGGCTGGCTCAATGACGAGCCCCTGCGGGAGAAATGCGCGAATGCCGCCGGGGAGCTCAGGAAATATGTCCCGGACAATGTGGGCAACAGCCAGGCCGCCGCTTTGCTGGCCATCGAGGACATGCTCGACGCCGAGGAGGCCTCGAGGATCATCCTCGCCAACGGGCCGGAGAAGTTCACCTCCTTCATGGGCTATTACCTGCTCGAGGCTCTGGCCAAGGGCGGTCACTACACCGAGGCGATGGACCTGATCTCCAAGTACTGGGGCAAGATGCTTGACCTTGGCGCCACGACCTTCTGGGAGGACTTCAACTATGTCGACGCCCAGAACGCCGCCCGAATAGACGAGGTGGTTCCCGAGGGCAAGTTCGACATCCACGCCGACGGCGGCGCCTGGTGCTATGTCGGCCTCCGTCACAGCTTCTGCCACGGCTGGGCCTCCGGACCCACGACTTGGCTGAGCCGTCATGTCCTTGGGATCGAGCCGGTCGGCGTCGGTTTCAAGCAGGTCCGCGTCGAGCCCCATCTGGGTGACCTCGAGTGGGTCGAGGGAACCTTCCCCACACCTTACGGTGTCATCAAGGTCAGCCACAAGAAGGGCGCTGACGGGAAAGTCTCCTCTGACATCACCCTCCCCAAGGGAGTCAAACTTGTGAAATAGTATCCGGTCATGAGAAAGATATTCATAGCCCTTTGCGTCCTCGGCATGGCCGTTCTGGGCGCCTGTGACAAGAAGACAGCGGAGTCTATCCCTCTTCCCGAACATCCCAGGCCTGACTTCGAGAGGGCCGATTGGATCAACCTCAACGGCCAGTGGGCCTTCACCTTCAACAATGAGGCCGCCGCCTCTGTCCTTGCCGGCGCCGACCTGGCCGCCATGGACCAGAGGATAGTTGTGCCCTTCCCTTGGGGATCCAAGCTCTCCGAGGTGGAGGACAAGGGAGACATCGGCTGGTACGGCCGCGAGATCACAGTGCCCAAGTCATGGAAGGGCAAGAGGGTCTTCCTCGTGGTCGGAGCCTCTGACTGGGACACCCGGGTCTGGCTGGACGGAAACGAGATCGGCCGCCATCAGGGAGGTTATGTCCCCTTCGAGTGCGAGCTGAAGGACGTCCGCTTCGGCGAGGCCCAGAAGCTTGTCATCAAGGCTGACGACACCGCCAGCGACGCCCATCTCTACGGCAAGCAGGGCTACGGCAACGCCCGCGGGATCTGGCAGACAGTCTATCTCGAGGCCAGGGGAGAGAACTACATCAAGACTCTTCATTTCACTCCTGACATCGACAACTCGTCGGTGCGCGTGGATGTGGCCCTGGCCGCCCCGGCGGCCCAGGGCGAGTCCTTCAAGCTGGCTTTCAAGACCGGCGGGCAGGACACGTTCACCTCAGACCTCGGAGGAAAGGATAAGGCGAGTTTCACCATCCCCATCAAGGATCAGCGCTTATGGGACCT
>JAFROJ010000063.1 GCA_017429765.1 Bacteroidales bacterium
CGTTAAGAGGGGTGACCGGAGCCGAGCCAAGCGAGGCGAGCGGTGGGGTCGAGCAAAGCGAGACGTCCGGACTGCCGGGGCCTGCCGCCGCCAGTAGCTTGGTTTTGGCGTCAGACGCCTTTTTCCCGTTTGATGATTGCGTCACCCTGGCGGCGAAGTACGGCGTGACAGCCATCGCGCAGCCCGGCGGCTCGATCCGCGACGAGGACTCCATCAAGAAATGCGACGAGCTCGGCATTGCCATGCTCTTCACCGGAGAAAGACACTTCAAGCATTAGAAATAAATGGGAATCAATTCATTGCTACCCTGGAAAAACAGCAACGTCGAGCTTGACAAGAAAGCCTACGACGAGTTCCGCCGCAGGATGTCCGTCCTGGACGACGCCAAGGTTCTCGTCGTCGGAGGCGGCGGGCGAGAGCACGCCATAGTGGACGCCCTTTCAAGATCTGTCCATGTCGGCAAGATTTATTGCGCCCCGGGCAACGCCGGCATCGCGGCCCAGGCCGAGTGTGTCCCGATCAAGGACACCCAGATTCAGGAGTTGCTGGAGTTCGTCAAGGAGAAAGGCGTCGACCTGACGGTGGTCGGCCCTGAGGCGTCCTTGTCGGCGGGGATAGTCGACGCGTTCACCGAGGCCGGCCAGGCCATATTCGGACCGACCAAGGCCGCTGCCACCATCGAGTCCAGCAAGGATTTCGCCAAGAGGCTGATGGAGAAATATGATGTCCCCACGGCCGCCTACAAGACTTTCGAGGACTTTGACAAGGCTCTTGAATATGTCAACGCGGGTTCGTTCCCGGTGGTCTTGAAGTATGATGGCCTTGCCGCCGGAAAGGGTGTTGTGATCGCCGAGACCCCGGAAGAGGCCGAGGCCGCCCTCAAGGACATGCTCCTGGACGACAAGTTCGGCCATGGTAAGGTCGTGGTCGAGGAATATATGACCGGGCCGGAATTCTCCTTCCTCTGTTTTGTCTGCGGAGAGGAGGTTTTCCCTATGGTGCTTTCCCAGGATCACAAGCGCGCCTTCGATGGCGACAAGGGGCCAAACACCGGAGGCATGGGGGCATATTCCCCGCTCCCGTTCATCACCCCGGAGGATTATGAATATGCCCTCGAGAACATCATGAAGCCGGTCGCGGCCGGGATGGTGGCGGAGGGATGCCCTTTCAAGGGGGTCCTCTACGGTGGCTTGATGAAGACTCCCCAGGGCATCAAGGTCGTTGAGTTCAACTGCCGTTTCGGGGATCCTGAGACGGAGGTCGTTCTTCCTCGCCTTGAGTCAGACCTTTATGAGGTTTTCCTCGCTGTCGCCGAGGGCGGATCCGCTCCGGAGATGCCTGAGGGCACGATCGCGATGGAAGGCTTGACCGTTCCGGCATCGGCGTTGATGCCAGAATTGAAGTGGTCGGACGACGCGACGCTGGGCTTCGTGATGGCCTCAAAGGGTTATCCGGGGTCATATTCAAAGGGTTTCGGGATCACCGGTCTCGACGACGCCCTCTCCGATCCCGCCATCCGCATCTACCACATGGGCACGAAGGCATCGCCGGCGGCAGGTCCCGAAAGTCCGGACACTGCCACCCTCGGCACGTTAAGAGGGGGGACCGGAGCGGAGCGAAGCGAAGCGAGCGGTGGGGCCGAGCGAAGCGAGGCGTCCGGACTGCGGGAGCCTGCCGACGGCGATGCCTTCCAGACGGCTGGTGGAAGGGTGCTGATGGTCGTGGGGTCAGGGAAGGACCTTCGGGAGGCGCGTGACAAAGCTCTTGCCGCCGTCCGTAAGATCCATAGCGACAATCTCTTCTACAGGACTGACATAGGACATTGGGTGCTTTGAGAGATTCTTCACTTCGTTCAGAATGACAAAACATAATATGACAAAACATAATAAAGAAACAAGATGGTAATCAGCGGCAAAGAGTTGGCGGCCAAGTTGAAGGCCGAGATGGCGGAACAGGTGGCGACTTTCCCAGGGAAGTACGGCCGGGTCCCTCATCTGGTGGTGATCCTCGTCGGGAACGACCCGGGAAGCCAGACATATGTCCGGAACAAGGAGAAGGCCTGCGACGTGGTTGGCTTCAAGCACACCACATTCCGTCTTCCGGAAGACACCCCCGAGCGGGAGGTTCTTGACAGGATAGCCGGATTGAACGCCGACGACACCGTGGACGGGATACTCGTGCAACTACCTTTGCCGAGGCATATTTCCGAGACAAAGGTCATCGAGGCGATTTCCCGGGAGAAGGATGTCGACGGTTTCCATCCCTTGAACACCGCTGCCCTGTGGCAGAAGAGGCCGAACAACTCATGCGTTGTGCCATGCACCCCGATGGGCATAATCAAGCTTCTGGAAGCCGCTGATTTTGAGATAGCTGGCAAGAGAGCTGTCGTGCTGGGCCGTAGCCAGATCGTGGGACTTCCAATCTCCAAGCTGCTGCTCGACCGTAACGCGACTGTCACCATCTGCCATTCCCGCACCGCCAATTTGCCTGAGATCACCCGCCAGGCTGACATCCTTGTCGCGGCCATCGGGAAAGCCAAGTTCGTGACCGGTGACATGGTCAAGGAAGGAGCCGCCGTGATCGACGTGGGCATGGACCTCGACGAGAACGGCAAACTTTGCGGCGATGTGGACTTCGCCTCCGTCGAGCCCAAGGCCTCGGTCATCACCCCCGTCCCCGGCGGCGTCGGCCCCATGACCATCTGCTGCCTGATGTCGAACACTATCCAGTGCTTCCTGGCCCGTTTCGAGTTCTAAAGTATTAATTGACTAAATATGAGAAGATTATTACTGTCCGTCTCGTTCCTGACAGTCGCTTTGGCGTTCCTTCAGGCGAGGCCCGCGTTGACTGTCGATGACGCGTTGAAGCCGGCCGAGTCGCGTTTCAGCGGTTATCTAGGCGGACGTATAGACGGCTGCGTCGAGAACCGCCTGATGGCCCAGGACCTCGAGCGTCTGCTCTTCGCCTTCCGAGACAAGTCAGACGGCAAGTGGGGGTTCCGGACCGAGTTCTGGGGCAAGTGGTTCACCGCCGCGATGATGGGCTATGATTATTCTCCCACCCCGGAACACAAGGCCGTCGTGGACGCCGCCGTGAAGGGATTGATCGCCACGCAAGGCGAGGACGGCTACATCGGCACCTATCCTGATGAATATCATCTTGGCGATTGGGATGTCTGGGGCAGGAAATATACCCTCCTGGGCCTTCTGGCCTACTATGACCGGACAGGTGACGCTTCAGTACTTGAGGCTGCTTGCCGCGCCGCTGACCATCTGATCCGCGAGGTCGGTCCGGACAGCGGAGTCAATATCGCCGAAACTGGTTGGATCGGCTGGAAAGGCCTCGCCCCTTCCTCTGTGCTGGAGCCTGTGGTCCTGCTGTATCAGCGGACAGGGGAGGCCCGCTACCTTGAGTTCGCCGAGCATATCGTTAAATGCTGGTCATCGCCTAACAAGCTGACTCCCACCGGTATACATCTTATCGAGGAGGCTCTCTCCGACAAGCCGATGTGGAAAATGTCGGGAGCGCCGAAGGCCTACGAGATGATGTCCTGCTTCGAGGGCCTACTCGAGTTGTACCGTTGCACCGGGAACAAGGAATATAGGAAGGCAGTGCTGAACCTTATCAGGAAGATCGAGAGGGATGAGTTGATGATTGTCGGATCGGGCTCCGCCGCGGAGATATGGTTCCACGGCAAGCTGCACCAAAGCGACCCTATCTATCAGGGGATGGAAACCTGCGTCACCGCCACATGGATGAAACTTCTCTACCAGGCCCTTCGCCTCACCGGTGACAGCCACTACGCCGACCTGCTGGAGCAGTCGCTCTATAACGCCATGCTATCGTCGATGACCCCGAACGGAGAATGGTTCTCATATTACACAGGCCTGATGGGAGAGAGGGTTTACAGTCATCTACAGTTCCCCGATGTGGTGATGAGCTGCTGCGTGGCCAACGGCCCCCGCGGCCTGATGACCACGCCTTCCTGGGCGGTTATGTATTCGGAGAAAGGCCCCGTCGTCAACCTGTACAGCGCTTTGGAGACTTCCGTTAAGACTCCCGCCGGGCAGGAATTGTCGCTCAAGGTGGAGGGGAACTATCCCGTTGAGGATAAGGCGGCTGTCATCTTGCGGATGGACAGGCCCGAGAGGTTCACCCTGCGTCTCCGTATTCCCGAATGGAGCCGGAAGACGGTGGTGTCGGTCGGAGAGAAGAGATTATCAGCGAAGCCTGGGAAATATTTGAAAATCAGGAGGAAGTGGAATCCTGGAGACTGCATCTCCGTCGTGTTTGACTTCCGTGCGCGGGTACTTGACGCCCCGAACGGGACAGGAGACGAGGCCATCCGCCGCGGCCCCGTGGTCCTCGCTTTCGACACCCGGCTTATTCCCCGCAGGGACGGCGTGGACGAGCCTCCGATGTACAGGTACGAGTTCGACAGGAAGAAGGACGGCTCGATCGACGTGAGACTGGTCGAGAGTCCCGACCCGGCTTTGTGGATGACATTCGAGGTTCCTTGTGTGGACGAGGCGGGAGCGCCGCACACCCTGCCGATGTGCGATTACGCTTCAGCGGGCAACACCTGGCAGGAGGGCAACCTGTTCAGGGTATGGACGCCCCAACCCTTCGACTTCCGCCACCTCTATGTTAACAACCTCGACTGGCACGTCAACACCACAGTCGGCGTTCCCCGCCCCGAGATCCCCGAGATGTACAGGGTGGAATAGGACTATTCGCTTCCCGGCAGAGAAGTGTAGATCAATTTCCGGAAGTTTCTCACCCGGTGGAACGTGACGATGTCCCCGTCGTGGGCGGTGCGGGCGTTCTCGTCACCGGAGCGGCTGACTATCAAGAGATCGTCGCCATGGATGATCATCGTGGCGTAGTGGCGGGCGCTATGGTCAGTGGGGCCGACGGCCACAAGGCCGGCGAATGTCCAATGCAGGAGATCAGGGGAATATGAGAGGGCCAGTCGCCTCCTGCCATTCATGATCCCGTCGATCTGGGAGTGGAGAAGCCAGTAGAGACCGGTTTGAGGGTCGTGGACCACATAGAATTTCAGGTCGGCTCCGGGAATATGGGCGAAATACATCTCGCCGCTTTTGTACTGGAGTTTCTCCACGGCCAGGCTCCCGTCTTCTTTCTCGACACCTTTCATCATGACACCTATGTCCGGGAAGCCTGTGTTGGCCCTCATCATCAGAACCACGCTCTTACCGGTGGGATCGTAGAACGGGTTGTTCTCGTCGAACACACGGACCACATTAGTCTCGAGCAGGCCTGGTTGGCCTTCCGGCACGACCGGGATTCCGGAGGGTCTCGCGGCCTCCATATCCTCGTCAGGGTTGTATAACTCCGAGAACTTCCAGTTGCTCGGGTCCGTCAGGTCGGCGTTCTCGTCCGCCCGCATCAGGACAGGCCCGACTCCCGGCCATTTGTGGCCGTCCGAGACCCATTTCTCATAGACGAGGGTGACTTTGCCGTCGTGGATGTCCACGGGGGTGCAGCTCTGGTGCCAACGGGGTTCCAGGCAGAGCACTGACGGTTCGCTCCAAGTCTCGCCGTTGTCGTCGCTCCTTGTGACCAGAAGTCTTCCCGAATGCCCTACCATATACAGGGACTTCCCGGCCTTGAACAGGATCTCATGCATCATCGGGATCCGGGAAGGAGTCTCCCGCCAGGTCTTTCCGTTGTCGTCCGACAGGTAAATCCTGATCTGGTTCCCGGCCTTGTAGTCCCCGAAGTCCGATTTTGGACCGTCGAGAATGTAAGTGCCAGGCCCGCCGAAATCAACAGACACGACGAGTCTCCCGTCAAAACCTTCTACTATTCCCGGGGTGTAAAGGTAAACGCTGTCCGGCTTAGGGGACGAGGCTATGACACTCTCGGTCCCCACCAGCCCCCCTCTCCTCTCGGAGCAACCCGCTATCGACAGGATCGCAAACGCCGATACTAAGGCAATGATATAAAGTGATTTACGCATATCATATAAAATTGTATCATATAAATCAATATCATATAAAAATATATCATATAAAATTATATGATGACCAAGTTGTCTATTATTTAACTGTCGTTCCAGGTCTGATCGACTAGATCCGCCAGAGTACCTTCCTGCAGGATCCCGTTGTGTTTCTCTTTAATGGTATCAACCCAAGTCCGGGCCAGCTCTTCTTGTTTGGAATTGGCGTTTCTTATCTTATGTATCAGCCTTTCTTTGAACGATGGAATATCTAAGCCGAAGAAATGAGATATCAAGTGAAACTCCGATGAGGTGAAGGTGAAACTCTTTAATCGACTCCTCGCTTCTCGCTTGAATTCATCAGAGGAAGCCAAGTCGTTGTAATTATCGGGATAGTTAATTTCCAGGACATGAAGTATGCCTGAAAGATGGTAAGGGTCTATTTCTTCGATCCGTTCTTTGATGAAATTCACAGTGTCCTTCAATTCCTCTGGCCTATAGTCATAATACCGGTATTTTATTTCGTTATAAATAGCAGCCCAATCTCCTTTTTTTCGCATACCTAAGTGAGCTTTCGCCATATACATTTTCGCGGAGCCGGAGAGATTCCTGATGTCGTTTTTTATTGTTGAGTTCAGGGATCTGAAGTCTTTGTGACTCTCGAAAAATCTTTTGGCCACATTGTCATCGGAGAAAAGGTCTTTAACGAAGCAATTATATTCATAATGATTTGTCAATGAGTTATTTGTCCAAGTTAAAACAGCGGGGTCCAGACGCTCGATATTTTTTTTAAGTGAGTCAATGGTGTTGTTGTAGATGCTCATCCCGGTTGAGTTCTCTCCTCTTGCGCTATATGTGTTCAAAACATACATGATATAACCTGGATACAATGACTTGATAACGCGTTCAGCGTGTTCCGGCCTCATGAAGAAGGAGACGGCCTCCTCATATTCATTCTCATATTCTTTTGAATTGATTCCTTGGAACAGCACTCGGAAATCAGACTCGAACCTTGAAGGATCGGAGACGGCGAGGATCTTTTCATAGAATCTGGACAGCTGAGAGACAATCGTTTCTTTACACTTTCGTTCCAAAGTCTCACCGCTGTTAGAATCCTCGTCGCATATCGCCTTGAACAGGCATTGGGCGTCTGTTGAATGAGGCAGATAATAGTATGAGCCCTCTTTCTTGCATAAACCTTTGTCAAAATAACGCCTCAAATCAGTCTTTTCTCTATCATTAAGAAGCTCTTTTGACAGGGGAACTCCAAACTGATACAAACAACTCAGTAACAGCAAGGTGTCATTGTCGTCCAGAGGATGGTACTCTGTCAGGAACTCCTCAAGAATGTCGTCGTCTGTCACGTTGTCCTTATCCCGCAACTGATTGAAATAGAGATATAACAACCGCATGTTGCTTGTTATGCCCTCACCCAGGACCGGGGAGCCGTTAATCATCAAGGTTTCGGGCTCCTTATTTATTAGTGACGCCAGATGGCGTATTACGGGAAGGGTGTCAACGCCATCCAATTCCGTGACAGAATCATTGTCCTTGAACAATATCTCTTTTTTTTTAGATGGCCTCATAGTTATAAGGAACCTTGAGGTTTTGTCCGGAGTGATGTAGATCTCTTTCAATGTCGAGATGAGAGAGCGAAAATCCGAGTCCTCAAAGGTGTGGGTGTCCTCCAGCACGAATAGGGTATTGTCTATTCTCTTCAATTCACACAGCCTCTGCAAAGACTCGATTAGACTCTCTGTGTCCCAACGCTCCTTAGTGACATAAACGTTCCATCCCTCATTGTGATAGTCATACGCTATCAGGGACGATATCGAGGACTTCCCCCTTCCTTCCGACCCCGTGATGACGCACATGCCGGTCTTTTTGAGTTTGTCCTTTATCTCTTTCTCTGTCAACTCATCCCTGAAAAACGATCTGTTCTTTATCGCTTGTTCGGTGACTACTGATTTCAGGAGTTGGAGATCCCCGGCCTCCTCTTCTTTGACATTGTTGACAAACAGCGCCTTGTCATAAGGCTTAAAGCAA
Organism: Bacteroidales bacterium; assembly: GCA_017429765.1. Classification (GTDB taxonomy): domain Bacteria; phylum Bacteroidota; class Bacteroidia; order Bacteroidales; family UBA932; genus Cryptobacteroides. Next base: position 8,009 of record JAFROJ010000063.1, read on the forward strand.
GATTCCTTGCTGAAGTCTTTTAGCTCTTGGCGCTTTTCTTTAATAGTACCGATAATGTGGTCAGCAATACTACCGGTAATGTGGTCAGCGATCCAAATTAAGAATTTGGAGAAAAAAGATACACTCATGAGTGATTGGGTATTTCTGAGTGATAAATATATTGATTTTTTGCCAAAATACTTATTTTCGCGAGAGGACTTGGCAAATCACTAATATCATATCTATATGAAGAGAATCTTTAGTTTCATGTTGATGGCGGCGCTGTCTCTGGGCGTTTCCGTCATGGCATCCGCGCAGGACAAGACCGTCAAGAAGATCATCGAGATCGGTCAGAGTGACAATCAGGTCATGGAGATCAACCATCACCTCTCCAACTACATCGGTGGCCGTCCTGTCGGCTCCTCCGCCCTCACCCACGCCGAGGCTTGGGTAAAGGATTTGTTCGAGTCCTGGGGTCTTGAGGTCATGGTGCAGGAGGCCGGCGAGATCAATGTCGGTTTCGACCGCGGCCCTTGGTACGGCCGTATGCTCAGCGAGGACGGGATGGACCTGCATTTCGGTACCCCCGCCTACACCGCCCCCTCCAGGGGAAAGCAGACCGGCAATGTGCTCATCGAGCCTCATTCAAAGCGTGAGTTCGAGAAGATGAAGGGCGCTCTCAAAGGATCCTGGGTCCTTCTTGACGTTCCCTCCAACGGAATGGCCATCGACTGGTCCGACGCGGCCAACGAGAAGAGGGCCGAGGCCATGAAGAAGAACGAGGAGATCGACCGCCAGAACATGGAGATCCGCCGTTACAACATGACCCACCGCGACGAGACCCCGAAGGAAATGCTGAAGTACGAGACCACCACCGCCCTTTTCTACAAGGAGATGGTCGAGGCCGGAGTGGCCGGTTTCATCCGTTCGGGCGCCGTTCCCCTCAGGGTCATGTACGACAGGGCGAACTGCTACAACATCACGATGGACAACCTGCCCAAGGTCTGCGACATCATCCTTGACGAGGCCCAGTTCGACATCATCAAGAAGAAGGTTCTCCGCAAGGACATCTTCCAGCTCGAGTTCGACATCCGCAACCACTTCTTCCGCGGCCCGGTCAAGTACCACAACATCATCGGAATCATCCGCGGAAGTAAATACCCGAATGAATATGTCCTCACGGGCGGCCATCTTGACTCCTACGACAACGGTACCGGCGCTGTTGACGACGGCAACGGAGCCAGCCTGAACATCGAGGTGGCCAGGTTGCTGGCGACCGCCGGGGCGAAACCCAAGCGCTCGATCATGATCTGCGTCTGGACCGGTGAGGAGTATGGCCTGCTCGGCTCGAAGTTCTTCGTGGAGAACAAGACCGTTCCGCTTGAGAAGATCTCCAACTACTTCAACCGCGACGGAGGTCCCACCATGGCGACCAGCGTCTCCGTCCCTCCGGCCATGTATGACGATTTCGTGGAGGTCTGCAAGCCCATCATGAACATCAATCCTGAGATCCCGTTCACTGTCAACAAGAGGCCCGGTGTCCCTCAGCCTCGCCCGACGTCAGCCGGTGGCAGCGACCACGCCTATTTCGCGATGAACGGTGTCCCCACGATCAGTTTCCAGGAGACCGATCCCAAGGGCTACAACTTCGAGTATCAGGAAATATGGCACACCGAGCGCGACATCTACAACAAGGTGATCCCCGAGTACATGGAGCACTCGGCCCTTGTCACGGCAGTCGTGGTCTACGGCCTCGCCAATCTTGACCACATGCTTTCCCGCGAGGGACTCTACAAAGAGTAAAGCTTCGTCAATCGAAATTCCTTGAGGCGAAGGGGAGAGAGGTTCTGAGTGCCGTGTGCCAATATTCCCAATTGTGGATTCCGTCACGCACGCGCAACTCGTCCTTGACCCTCTTCGCCATCATTTTCATGTGGAGGTTGAAAGAGAGTGTGACGAGATAGTCGTCGTCGCCGCAGTCGAAGAACCATTTAACGCCTCTCAGGGCCTCAAGGGTCGCGTCGTCGGCGTTGTCGATGAAGTCAAGCGCAGAATGCTCCCTGACGGCCTTGCAGGTGTAATAGAACTTGTCTTTCTTTGAGTCGTCGGGCTCCTCCCCGATCTGCTGGTCAAGCCAGGCGCTCATCGCGTAGCAGCTCGAGAACATGTCGGGATGCCTCTGGGCATAGACGGTGCTGCCGCCTCCGCCCATCGACAGGCCCATGATAGCCCGGTGGCCCTTGTCACCGACGCCGCGGTACTTATTCTCCACTGTCGGGATGAACTCTTTGAAGAAGAAATCCTCGTAGTTCCAGCCCGGCATGTTGAAATAGCCGTTCCACTCGTTGTGGATGTCAGGATGCCCGGCGTTAGGCATGATTATGACCATTTCCTTGGCCTCTCCGGAGCGGATAAGCTCGTCGGCCACCTCTTTCATCTTCCCTGTCTGGTCCCAGTCCTTGTAGGTCCCGTAAAGACCGTGGAGAAGATAGACGACGGGGTACTGTTTGGCGGACTTGTCGAACCCGTCGGGAAGGTAGACATTGTATTTCACCTCGGCGCCGAGAATCTGGCTCCGCAGGCTGTCGGTGACAATCTTTCCGGCCTTGACGGTGAGCGCGGGAAGGAGAAGGAGGATGAACGTCAGTGATAGGATCTTTTTCATTTTTCGGTCGTGTTAATAAGACAACATATAAAAATAGTGATTATCTTTGAATAACCACACTATTTCAAGATGAAAAGAACTGTAGCTTCCCTCGCGATTAGCGTTTTCCTTTTAGCCGGTTGCGGAAATGATTCCGGGATAGCGCCGACTGACCGCCCATGCGCCGATCTTGAGACCGGACTCGCGATGTTTGAGAGTTGGGTCCGGGATCCCTCCTCTATTCCCGTCTCGTTTGTCTATGGCGGGGTGTCCCACCAAGGCCTTGGAGGACTGGAGGTGGTCTCCAGCGATGTCTCGAAAGTCGCCGCGGGCAAGACTCTGGAGTCGGTTTTCCGTCTCGACGAGAGGGTCCTGGCGAAGATCGACGCCTTGTATAACGCCGAGTTCGGGGAGGTGGAGTACACGCTTTGGTTCGAGAATAGTGGAACGGCTCCCAGCGAGGAGCTTAAAGAGATCACTAGCGCCGTCATCGATTTCAAAGGGACCGACCCTATGGTCAGGGGTTGCCTGGGCGACCACGCCAACCTCTACGCCGACTATCAGACAGCCCTGAAGGACACCACGGTCTCTTTCGTGTCCTCGAACGGAAGAGCTACGCACATCGTGTTCCCTTATTTCGACCTTGTCCACGGGGACGGCGGCACCCTTCTGGCCCTGGGCTGGGCCGGTACCTGGAGCGCCGTGTTCGACGCCAAGGGCGATGTCACCCGTCTGACCGCCGGGAACTGCAACGGCTTTGACTCCGTGCTCATGCCCGGCGAGAAAGTCCGTTCTGCCCTCGTGGTGGCCCTGCCTTACAAGGGGCGCGACAGGGACGATGCCACTAACCTTTGGAGGGAATGGTTCATCAAGTACAATATGCCCGCCGCTGACGGGAAGGGCAATCCCATAAAGCCTTTCTCAACCACCTGCTTCGCCTCCGACACGGGACTTCCCAACTCTGACGGCTCGATCTCAGAGAGGTTCTACACCTGGAAGAGGACGCTGGAACGTCTTGTTTATGAGGATGTTGTCCCTGACTTCCGCTGGTTCGACGCCGGGTGGTACTTCGACCCTCGGGGCAACACTGTCCCGACCGACTGGTACGGCACCGTCGGGACCTGGGAGCTGGACACCGTGAAGTGGCCGGGCAAGACCTTCCTGGAGTCCAACGAGGCCTGCCATAAGGCCGGGATGAAGGTCCTGACCTGGTTCGAGCCCGAGAGTGTCTGTGATGTCGAGGATCTGGCCAAGAACTATGGCTACAACCCCGAGTGGGCGGACTTCAACAGGGGTAACCGCTACACCAACAACCTCGGGAATAAAGATTGCCTTGAGTGGACATTGGGAAGGATCACCAAGATGATGGGTGAGAACGGGGTGGATCTTTTCCGTGAGGATAACAACTCCAACCCAGTCAAGGCATGGACGGGATTCGACGCCAAGGAGGCGGAGAAGACCGGCTTGCCCCGCGCGGGAATAACAGAGAACCTTGCCATCCAGGGACATTATGAGCTTTGGGACAGGATCATTGACTTCTGCGCCAAGAACGACAAATGCACCTACATCGACAACTGCGCCTCCGGGGGCGGACGTAATGACATCGAGTCGCTCCGCCGCAGCCTCCCGTTCATGAGAAGCGACGCCGACAGGACAACCACGGCCCTGAGGCTCTCGATGACCACATCCTACAACCGTTGGGTTCCGTTCCACGGGGCGAACACGAAAGAGTCGAAGGGTGAGCTGGAGCCCGGGATGGCAGGGGGAAGCACCTTCTACATCACCAGGGCGTCCTGGCTTCCGGTTTATAATATCTCCGAGGTGTTCACCCATGACGTGGAGATGGATTATGACCGCCTGAGGGCCACTTTCGGGGAGTGGAAGAAATATAACCACCTGCTCATCAAGGACTTCTATCCCCTGACTCCCTGGCGGCGCCCCGACGACGACTCCAACTGGACAGCCATCGCCTGGCACGACCGTGTGACCGGAGAGGCGGTGCTGGAGGCCTTCCGCCAGGAGACCTGCCAGGAGCCTGAATATGTCGCCCGTCTGAAGTTCCTCAAGCCGGACAAGGTCTACACCCTTGTCAACGAGGACACCGGTGAGACCATCGGGAAGACCGGAAAGGAACTCGCCGTCGAGGGACTGAAGATCTCCCTCCCGGAGCCGAAATCCTCCGCCGTCTGGCACATCACCGTGAATGAATGATAATATCTCAAGCAATATGAAAAAGTTTTTCGCGTTAGTTCTTATTCTTTGCTCCCTCAACGCTTTCTCGTGGGAGCGCGTGAGTGTTTGGCCTAAAGGGAAGATGCCCGACGCCCAGGATCACCAGATCGCCGCCATGACGGACGAGGCGGGTGAGAAGGGTTTCAAGCCGGAGAAGCACAGGGTGGCTTATCTGGAGTGGTTCGAGGCTCCTGACGAGTCGGTGAGAAACGGCGCCTGCATGATTCTGATCTCAGGCGGCGGATATTATAACTGCTGCGACGTTGGACTTATCGATTATTGGCATAAGGAGCTCACCAAGAGAGGAGTGCAGTGTGTCAACTTCGTTTACCGCACCCCTCGCCCCGTGGGTCTTCCCATCTATCAGACCGCTTGGGAAGACGGCCAGAGGGCTGTCCGTATGGTCCGTAGCGAGGCCGCCAAGAGAGGCTTCGATCCGGAGAAGATAGGAACGGTCTCCATGTCCGCCGGTTCACATCTCGCCCTGCTTCTGGCCACCAGTTCCCAGACTCCAGCTTACGAGCCGATCGACAAGATTGACGAGATCCCTTGCCACATCAACTGGGCGATAGTCAACGCCCCCGCCTACGCCACCACCGATGGCGAGACTGGAACCCCTTCACTCAGAGAGGGATACGGGACTGACGTGACCCTGAGCGACGTGTTCAAGTTCGACGAGAAGACCTGCCCCATGAGTCTCCATCACGGAGGACTGGATCCATATTCCCCGAACGCTTCCACCCAGGTTTACAGGCAGTTGCGCAGGATGGGCATTCCCGCCGAGTTGCACCTCTATCCCGGGAAGGGCCATGGCGCTTTCGGTTTCGAGAGGGCTATCGAGTTCATGACCCAGATGGGATTCCTCGGCCCCGTCCCCGAGCCTGAGAACATCATGGACAGGTTCCCGAGCGACATTCCCGGAGTGACCAAGACCGTCGAGGATGTCTGGCCCGAGGGGAAGATGCCCGACCCGCAGCCCAACCAGTGCAAGCCTTATCTCGAGTGGCATATTCCCGCCGTGTTGAAGACAAAGGCCATCCAGATCATCTATTCCGGAGGAGCCTACACCGGCAACGACCCCGACGGCTTCGAGGTCGCCCCGGCCCGCCGCTATCTCAACGAGAAAGGAATGGCGGTGGTGGTCATGAAATACCGCACTCCCCGGCCTGTAACCGGCCTCGCTAAGCACACCACGGCGTGGCAGGATCTCCAGAGGGTCATCCGCATAGTCCGCAGCGAGGCTTCCTCGAAGGGCTTGGATCCCGACCATATCGGAATCATGGGCTCCTCCGCTGGCGGCCACCTCACCCTGATGGGAGTGACCTCTTCGAGGCATAAATCCTATTACCCCATCGACGACATCGACAAGGTCTCCTGCAAGGTCCAGTGGGGAGTGGGAATATATCCCGCCTACTCGCTCACCGACGGTATAGATGTCCCGAACACAGGTGGCGGCAACGACGACTCCGCCTTCCTCGTCCCTGAGTTCTCCTTCGACCTGGACACCGCCCCGATGCTGTTCATCCATGGAGACGCCGACGGCTGGGCTTCCATGAACTCGGTGAAGACTTGGGAGAAGATGAGGGCCATGGGCATCCAGAGCGAGCTGCACACACTCGCGCTGCGCCCGCACTGCTTCCAGCAGTCAGCCTCGCCCGGAACAGGCAGTTACACCTGGCTCGACAGGATAGGCGAGTACCTCCAGCCTTTGTTTGATTAAGAGCGAGCCGAATGTTCACAACCACTTCATACAAGCCGATAGAGTCCATCGATAAGCTCCCCGCCCCGGACAGCTCAGGCTTTGTCATGCACTATGTGTTCCAATACATAGACTTCAACCGGGCTCCCCAGTATGTGGCGGCGAGGCACAGATTCTCGGATTGTTTCTTTTTCGGATGCGAGATCCCGACGGAGATGGAGGACGGCATCGGCACTTCATGCCTCGTCTTCCCGAGGATGGGGATGCCGTACAACGTCTTCCGCGGCAGGCTGTACAACGCGGACTGCCTCTATGAGGGCTATGATCCCGATGACGAGGACACTTTCGCTAACTGCTTCGACTCGAGGGTTTATTCGGACTACATCCAGAACGGCAAGGAGACGGACAACATCAGGGAGACCCTGGGACGCTCGCTCCACGACCACGCTATCGGGGAGGCTATGAACGACTTCCTGAGCCGTTTTGACGAGAGGCAGATTGTCTCTGTCATGGGTGGACACGCCTTGAGACGAACCGATGACTCTTACCGGAAGTTGGCGTATATCAGCAAGAAATTGACCGAGAAAGGGAAGATCATGGCGTCGGGCGGAGGTCCGGGAGCGATGGAGGCGACTCATCTCGGGGCATGGATGGCTGGTAGAAGCGAGGTGGAGTTTGAGGACGCGTTAGCCATCTTGTCAGTCGCCCCGACTTTCAAGGATCCGGGCTGGCTCAGGACGGCTTTCGAGATAAAGAGGAAGTATCCTCAGGGAATATACCGGAGTCTGGGCATCCCGACCTGGTTCTACGGACACGAGCCTTCCACGCCTCTCGCCACCGAGATCGCGAAGTATTTCGCTAACAGCACGAGGGAGGATATTCTTTTGTCCATCTCGAAGGGAGGGATCATCTACTCTCCCGGCTCGGCCGGCACGATGCAGGAGATATTCCAGGACGCCGCCCAGAACCACTACGCTTCCCAGGGAGAGGCGAGTCCGATGGTCTTCTTCGACAGGAAGTTCTTCAGCGAGACTATCCCTGTCTATCCTCTTCTGGAGGATCTTTTGGCGAGGGGGGTCTACAAAAACCTGATCCTCTCCATCACCGATGACCCCGATGAGGTTATCTCGAACATTCTTTCATTTACCGGAAACAACTGATTTTCAATATTATGAGACCAGCGGGTTTTTTATTCATGGCGTTCGCCGCGGCGACGCTCCTCTCCTGCGGCGTCAAGGAGTTCACAGTCTCGGAGGGTTCCGTCCGCCAGCTTAAGGGCGACTGCGAGAATTTCATCTTACAGGGAGAGTTCCTCGCCGAGGAAGGCTCGGTCGCCGAGGTCGCTTTCCATGACGACGGCACTGGTAGCGGCTACCAGGTGCTCCTCCACGGGGGACCGATAGACGGCACCATCAAAAGCGGCTCGTTGCTGCACGTTCGGAACCTGTACAGGGCCCTTGAGGACGAAGGGGAGTGGACCCCTCTCGAGATCGCTGTCAGGGGTAAGAATATCTCTGTCAAGGTGAAGGGAGTCGATGTCGTGTGCTACACCGAGCCCGACCAGCCCTGGAGGCTCCCTCAGTACGGGAATATGCGTCTGGGACATGGCGCCGTGAGCGTCAAGGGCGAGAAAGGCACGGTCCATTTCAGGGGATTGAAGGTCGATAAGCTTGGCCCCGACGCTGTCAACCCGGCCGACACCCTGCCTCCGGTTGACGAGACCACCGACAGGGCCATACAACTTCAGCAGGAGGATTTTCCGGTCATTGACTGGCATGTCCACCTTAAAGGTGGTCTTACCTCCGAGATGGCTCACGCCATGTCGATGAACTACGGCATCAATTACGGAGTGGCCCCCAACGCCGGCGCCGGCGGGGTCGGGCGCATGCTCGCCTCCGACGATGAGGTCTATGAATATTTCGACGAGGTCAAGGATCTTCCTTTCCTCAGGGGAGTCCAGGGAGAGGGCCGCAAATGGACCGCCGACTTCTCTTCAGAGGCTCTCGGGGTCTTCGACTACCTGTTCACGGACGCCATGACCATAGTCGACCACAAGGGCCGCCTTTCCCGAATCTACAGGAATGAGGAGGTGCTTCCCGACGGGCTCTCGGACCAGAAGTACATGGACCTGATTGTCGACCAGACCGTCAAGATCCTCTCGAACGAGCCGGCTGACATATTCGCCAACGCCTTCTTCCTCCCGGACTTCCTGAACGACCGTTTCGACCAGATGTGGACCCCCGAGAGGGTCACCAAGGTGCTGGACGTTATGGAGAAGAACGGTATCGCCCTTGAGATCAGCGCCCGCTATCTCATCCCCAATGAATATATTATCCGTGAGGCCAAGGCCAGGGGGATCAAGTTCACCTACGGGACGAACAATGTGGACGCCGACTTCGGCAGGCTCGAGTACAGCATCGACATGACCAGGAAATGCGGCCTCACCGTCGATGACATGTGGTTCCCCAATCTCAGCACAAGGGCTTCCAGGCCCACCGTAATCTACAACAATTTCGGGGATGGAGGCAAGACTGTCCTGTTCAACGGCAAAGACTTGACCGGCTGGGTGGCCGTCACCGAGTCGGAGTCAGAGGAGCCTGTGTTCAAGGTCGAGGACGGTTGCGTCGTGGTTTCCGGAAAGCCCAACGGCTATCTCAGGACAGCCCGCCAGTACGGCGACTACTCGCTCCATGTGGAGTGGAAATGGATCGGCTCAGGGACCAACAGCGGCATATTCCAGAGAATCCAGGAGGGTGACAAGGTTTGGCCGACGGCCTATGAGTGCCAGCTTATGGCCGGCAGGGCGGGAGACGTCGTCTCTCTCGGCGGGGCGAGGATCGCCGAGGTTCCCTTCGACCCGAACGTGAAGTTCCCCATGAAGAAGAGGATCCATACGGGAGCGGCAATCGAGCTTCCCGACGGGGAGTGGAACAGGGCTGAGATCATCTGCCGCGGCGACAAGATGATGGTCTACATCAACGGAAGCTTTGAGAACCAGGCCACGCTCGCTTACAAGACGGGTTACATCGCCCTTCAGAGCGAGGGAGGCGCCTTGGCTTTCAGGAGTATCTACATCGAGTAGCTAGTCCATCGGGTAGCGGACTCCCCAGTCCTTCCGGAGGGAGTCCATGAGCTCCATCAGGAACAAGGTCTCGGAGTGAGGCATCTCAGGCGCCTCCGCGAGACCTTTTTCCATGGCCTCCTTGCAGGCGAGGAACTCATATTCATAACCGGAGATGTTGTCAGGGACCCTGATTTCCTCTTTGAATATCCCGCCTTTGGCGTAGACCCTGATCCTTTGGGGGTTGTTCACGTTGTCGATCACGATGAAGCCCTCGGTTCCGGCCACAGTGGCCGTGTTGTAGCCGGCGCAACAGGCCGAGCTTTGGATGTTGGCTATTATCCCTCCCTTGAGAGTCAATGAGATAGACTCGCTGAGATCGACGCCGGTGCCTGACAGGATACAATTACTCACTATCTTCTCGATAGGGTTGTCACAGACCATCCTGACAAAGTTGAGTGGATAGATCCCGAGGTCGAGAAGGGCCCCTCCGCAGAGTTCCGGCAGCATGACCCGGGGCTTGTTCTCGATGCTGTAGGAAAGGGTGGCGCTGATCTGACGGACACTTCCGATCCGCCCGTAGGAGATCAGCCTGTTGATGATGCCCCTCGCCGGCTGGTAACGGGTCCAGAGAGCCTCGGCGACGAAGACCTTATTCTCCTTGGCTTTGTCCAAGACGGCCCTGGTCTGGGCGGCGTTAGCCATGAAAGCCTTCTCCACCAGGCAGGCCTTCCCTTTCCCGATCGCCCCCATAGTGACATCGAAGTGATGGGAGTGAGGGGTGGCCACATAGACCAGATCGACATCGGGGTCGTCGAGAAGCTCGCCGTAAGAGCAGTAAGACCTTGGCACCATGAACTCCGCCGCGAAGGCGGCGGCTTTCTCCACGGATCTGGAACCGACAGCCAGACAGTCGATTCCGTCAACATATTCAAGAGTTCTGGCGATCTTGCCGGCTATGTGTCCGGCGCCGATGATTCCTACATTCATGATTCCCTCGTGTTAGTGTATCACTTTATTGATGGCGCTCTCGGACGAGTCCGGGAACAGCGCTTTGATGTGGTCGGCAAGTTTCGAGAAGGATTCCTCAGGGGAGCATCCCGGCTTCAGTGTGACTCCGCCGATCTTCCATGGGCCGAACTCCTCCGCAGGCCTTTCGAACAATGATTCAGGATCGCAATAAGAGGCCGTCTGCCAGCCTTTATATTCAAGGGAGGGACCCCTGTACACCCTTTGTATGTCTCCGATTATCAGCCTTGTACCTTGCATGAGGCTGGCCAGGATGGCGTCGGACTTGCTTTTCTTCACCCCGAGTGTCTCCCTGACGAGCCGGGCGTTGACAGAGCCTTCGGAGGCCACGAGTCCCAAGACCTTCTCCCCGGCTTCTGTCGGTTTGTGCTTGCTTTGGGACAGGCGCCAGTTACGCAGGTGGGCGTACCATTCCGGGGTGGCGAAGGCGGCCTTCCCTCCGCAGAGGAACTTCCCGTAGACAATCTCCCCGCTTTGGACCACATCCACCTTCCAGTCCCACGGGCCCAGCTGCTCGTCAGTGAGCCAGAAAGCCGGGGGAGTCAGCTCCTCGATCGAGTAGCCCCGTACGGTGTTCTCGAAGAAAGGGATTATCCCGAAGGCCTTGACAGCCTCCAGCATGGACTGGCTGTCGGTGACCCTGACCCCGAACGGGTTGCCGCTATGTCTGAAAATGGACATGAAAAACGTTCGAACGAGATTACAAAGATAATCTATTTGCCCATATTGTGAGTATTTATTAACTTTAGAGAGAAATCGAATTCTAAAACCACAACAAAATGAGACTCTTGAAGATAACGACTGTTCTCGCGGTGGTCGCGGTCGCCGTGACGATCGCCGGGTGCGGCGCTTCCCGCCGAGTGACCACATTGCAGGTCGGCTCCTACAACATCCGTTACGAGAACAAGGGCGACTCTCTCCGGGGCAACGGATGGGGGCAGAGATGCCCTGTCATCGCCAATCAGATCTTGTTCCACGATCTGGAGATATTCGGCACCCAGGAGGGAAAGCATGGCCCGTTGGAGCATCTTAAGGCTCTTCTTCCCGGATATGACTACATCGGGATCGGCCGCAACGACGGCAAGGAGGCGGGTGAATACAGCGCCATATTCTTCAAGACAGAGATGTTCGACCTGCTGGATCACGGTGACTTCTGGCTCTCCCAGACTCCGGATGTGCCCAGCATAGGATGGGACGCCTCGCAGCACAGGATCTGCACATGGGGCCATTTCAGGGTCAAGTCCACCAAGAAGGAGCTGTACTATTTCAACCTCCACATGGATCACATCGGTGTCCAGGCGAGGATGGAGAGCGCCAAACTTGTCGTCAACAAGATCAAGGAGATCTGTGCGGGCAAGCCGGTGATCCTGACGGGGGACTTCAATGTGGACCAGACCAACCCGATCTACGACACCTTCGTCAACAGCGGGGTTCTGGACGACAGCTACGAGATCTGCGAGATTCGCTACGCCCTTGACGGCACGGCTAACGGCTTCAATCCCAATAGTTTCACCAACAGCAGGATCGACCATGTCTTCGTGACTCCGGGCACAAGGGTCATCCGTTACGGCGTCTTGACGGACACCTACCGCACCATGACTCCGGAGGCCCGGCAATATGAGAACGGGAACTTCCCGAAAGAGATCACTTTCCAGGCCTATGAGGCCCGCACTCCCTCCGATCACTTTCCGGTCAAGGTTATTCTCGAGCTGAAATAATGGTCTCGGTCTTCACTCTCACGTCGCCGCTTCACGACAAGGCGGCCGTCGACTCTTTGACCAAGGAGTTTCTCGACGGGCTTGGTGTCGAATATTCCTTCAAAGGGGAGGATTTCGACGACTACGGCACCGACCTATCCTTGATCTATGTCAGGACAGGGGGGACGGAGGGTCGTTTCAAGGAACTCCTGCCTCTGCTTCAAGGTCTTTCACGCCAGACCGTCCTGCTTCTGACCTCCGGGCAAAGCAACTCGCTGGCGGCCTCGATGGAGATCCTCTCGTATCTGCGTCAGGAGGGGCTTCGGGGGGAGATCCTGCACGGGAGCCCGGCTTACATCCGCTCAAGGATAGAGTCTCTCGAGTCGCTTGAGTCGGCCCGGCGCCTCATGGAATACACGACCCTCGGGGTGGTCGGCGACCCTTCCGACTGGCTGATCGCCAGCGGGGCGGACCGGGATACTATCTTCGAACGCCTTGGGATCAACCTCATGTATATTCCCATGGAGGAGCTTCTGGATGAATATTCATCCTTGAAGGACGAAGTCTCCGAGTCGTGGAACGAGGTGGCGAGAACCAGGGTTGGTGAGCCCGGTCGAATCAGGGTTGGTGAGCTCAGTCGAACCACCTCCAACGTCAAGCAGGCCATCCCGGGCGCCTATCGCCTCTATAAAGCTCTCAAGACCCTGGTCTATGACTACGGACTCTCCGGGTTGACTATCAGGTGTTTCGACCTTCTGACCTCGGTCCGTAACACGGGTTGCTACGCGCTGGCCAGGTTGAATTCCGAGGGCATTGTGGCAGGCTGCGAGGGGGATATTCCCGCCATGGTCTCGATGATGATCGGGCGGGCTGTGACAGGGGTAAGCGGCTTCCAGGCCAACCCTTGCGCTGTCGATCCCGAGACCGGGGAGGTCTCTTTCGCCCATTGCACGGTGCCGCTCGACATGGTCTCGGGCTACGGCCTGGACACGCATTTTGAGTCGGGGATTGGGGTTGGCATCCGCGGGCATATTCCCGAAGGGCCGGTCACTGTGTTCAAGGTGTCCGGGGACCTTTCAAGGCATTTCGCTTGCGAGGGCGAGTTGTTGAGGAACGAGTCCAGGGCCGACCGGTGCCGTACCCAGATTGTGGTGAAGTTGCCTTCCGGGGCGGCCAGATACTTCCTGACCGATCCCATCGGTAACCACCACATCATCCTTCCCGGCCATGTCGCCAAAGATCTGGAAGAATTGTTGAAATATTGAACAATGGTTGAATTAGGAATTAAAGGCTATCAGGAGGAGATCGTCACTCCCGAGCTGCTGGCCTGCCATATCGGCAGCGGGACGGTGCGAGTTTTCGCCACCCCGCTCATGATCACGTTGATGGAAAGGACTTGCCGTCTGAGCGTCCAGCCCTATCTGGATCAGGGTTTCGAGACTGTCGGCACCCATGTTAATGTGTCCCACGTCAGCGCCACCCCGGAGGGGATGAAGGTCTGGTGCGACTCTGAGCTTGTCGGGATCGACGGCCGCCGACTGACTTTCAAGGTCGTCGCCCGTGACGACAAAGGCATCATCGGCGAAGGCACCCACGAGCGTTTCGTCGTGCACGTCGCCCGCTTCCAGGCCAAGACCGACTCTAAGAAGGATTGATATGATAAGGAAATCATTGCTTGCATCGGCCACCATCGTCCTTTCATTGATGGCGCAAGCCCAGGAACGGAAGGCCGTCTGCCCGGTGTCGTTCATCTATGACGGCCAGGCTTTCTCGGAGCAGACCTGGCCTTCGACGGAGAAGAAGACAGATCCCGACGAGACGGCGACAGTCTATACCTCTCCCGACGAGAAACTTGCGCTGACAGTCATTCGGAAGACATATCCGGATTTTCCGGTCACGGAAGTGTCTCCGATCCTGGAGTGCATCTCGGATGACGCTACCGGAATCATCGAGGATTTCCGGTCGTTCAACCTTTCGCGCGGTTACGGCGGCCGCAACGTGAGAGTCAGGAGGACCACCGGTTCGATGAGCGCTCACACGGATTACTGCCGTCACGACGCGCTCCTGCAGAGGCGGGCCGAATGTGACAGACTGAGCATGTTCTCCGGGGAAGGCCGGGCCACGAACTGGATCCCCTATATCGGAGTTGACCTCGACAGGCTGCGCGGCTTGGAGATAGCGATAGGTTGGACCGGCACGTGGCGCGCGGATATGCGGATGGACGACGAGTTCCGTTTCTCGGCGGGAATAGGGGAACGTACTCATTTCAAGATGCTTCCGGGCGAGAGGTTCCGTATGCCTTATGTGGTCGTCTATGAGCGCGACGGCAAGACGACGGAAGAGGGGCTGGTCGAGTTTCACCGTTTCGTCATCGCCCACAAGGCTCCGCGCGACTCCAGGGGCGAACTTTTCCGTCCGCTCCTGCCGCTCACTGCCAGCGGCGGAAACAAGACTGACAAGAACATGCTGATGATCATCGACAAGGCTACCAAGGCGTTCAAGGATGTTCCCTTCGACACGTTCTGGGTGGATGCCGGATGGTATGGCGAAGACAAGGAAGTGCCGCAGGATTCCAACTGCGGTCCTTTCTGGTGGAAGAACGCGGGCAATTGGCACCCGAACACGAACATCCATCCCGACGGGAATCTCAGGAAAGTCTCCAGGGCCGCCAACCGGAAGGGGATGAGATTCCTGCTCTGGTTCGAGCCTGAGCGGGCGACCGTCCACACCCCCATAGTCAAGGAGCATCCGGAATATTTCATCACAAGGAAGACCGTGGTCGAGGAAGGGAACTACCTTGTCGATTTCAGCAACCCGGAAGCGGTGTCCTGGATGAAGGGAGAGGTGTTCCGCAACATCGATGAAAGCGGAGTCCAGATTTACCGACAGGACTTCAACGTCAACCCGCTTCCCATCTGGATGGAGAATGACGCGGAAGACAGGCAGGGCGTGACGGAAATATATCATATCAACGGACTTTGGGACTATTGGGAGGCGCTCCATCAGCGCTATCCCGACATGCTCCTGGAAAGTTGCGCCGGCGGTGGAACGAGGATAGACATCCACATGATGAGTTATGCCCACAGTTATTGCAGGGATGACGCCCATATGTTCGACCATCCGGAGGAACTGACCCAGAACATCACCCTCAACTCGACGCCTTACCTTCCGTTCACGGGCGGAGAGACTTTCAAGATCCCGGTGTTCGACACCTATGGTTTCTTGAGTTGCCTGGGGGCCAGCACGGTGTTTACGCCCACCGATTTCCAAGGGATGTTCCTCACCAGAGAACCGTCCGCGGAAGAAATCGCCTGGTTTGGCAGGATGCTCAAGACCGTGGACCGTATCCGCGACTATTATTTCGGAGATTTCTTTGTACTGACGCCGGACGTACCGGACGATTCGGACATATATGCCGGCTATCAGTTGAACCTGCCTGACAAGGGGGACGGCTTCTTCATGGTGTTCCGGCGGGAGCAATGTCCCGATGACACCTTCCATCTCCGCCTGCGTGGCATCGACCCTGAGGCCACTTACAGTGTCGAGGATTTCGAAGGCGGAACCAGCGTGATGAAGGGGGCGCGGTTGGCGGAACAGGCCCTGCGGTTTGCCGAGCCAAGAAGTTACAAACTGGTCTTCTACAAGAAACTATAATTTTTTCCTATCTTTGCCGTGACATCACGCCCTGGTGGTGGAATGGTAGACACGAGGGACTTAGGAATAATTTGAGTGCACTGTCCGAAAGGAGAGATGTAGAATGTCGTAAATTCAAGGAAGCCTTAACGGGTAAAGCCGATGGTGATCTTGAGCCAAGCCTTCGAAAGAAGGAAGGTGCAGAGACTAGACACGACACACCTAAAGAGTCCGCGGA
>JAFROJ010000064.1 GCA_017429765.1 Bacteroidales bacterium
AACTACTTCGTGGACAGGGACAAGACACCGCTGGACGAGGACGGCAAGCTGGATTTCGAGTCGCTGAGGGCGATGGACCTTGACCTTCTCAACAGCCAGTTGAACGACTTGCTGGAGGGGAAGGAGGTCGAGATCCCGAAATACGATTTCAAGATCGGCCGCAGGGTCTATGTGGGCAACAAACTACGCCTTGAGGAAAAGGATCTCCTGATCATGGAGGGGATCCACGCCCTCAACCCCGAGATGACTTCAGCCGTGGACAACTCCAGGATATTCAGGGTGTACGCCTCGGCCTTGACATCCCTCAACATCGACGAGAACGTTAACCTCTCGACTTCCGACAACAGGCTTCTGCGAAGAATGGTCAGGGACAACAGGGTCAGGGGTTTGAGCCCTGAGAAGACCATACTGATGTGGGACAGCGTCAGGCGCGGGGAGACAAAGAACATATTCCCGTACCAGGAGAACGCCGACGCCCTGTTCAACTCCGCGCTGATCTTCGAGCTCCCGACCCTTAAGTATTACGCCGAGCCGCTTCTGAGGCGTATCTCGCCCTGCTCCCCTGCCTACACCGAGGCTGTCCGCCTCCTTAAGTTCCTCGACTACATAGTCGCCCTGCAGCCATCCGAGATAGCCGCGATCCCCCCGACCTCGATCATGCGCGAGTTCATTGGGGGACAAACCCTGTAAAAGATTATCCCTGAATCAGATGACCTCGATGGCGCCGGACTCTATCCAGCCCTGGCGACCGTCGGCGAGGGATATATTAAGCCAGTCCCCTACATTGTCGAGGATCTTGACCTTGGTCCCCTCATGGATGATGAAGAGGTCCTTCCCGCTCGATGGCGAGCTCTTCACCGAGGAGACCGGCATCATGACTATGGCGCTGTCCCGCTTAGAGTAATCCCGTTTCTGCCAAGTGGAGAAATCAAGGCAGAGCAACGACAGGAACAGGAAGGCGAGTCCGCAATAGAAACCCGCTCGACGACGTCCTGTCGTGGAGGAAAGGAGGAACACCAGCCCGCCCCCCAGGGCGAGAGCGAGAAGGACAAGGAACAGAACGGTCCATGTGTCCGAGCTAAGGGTGTAACACATCTTCCTGCCCACGCTCTCGATGATGAACTCAGGCACCGCCTCGATCCTGTCCTGGGTGAAACCCTGGGCGAACTCGAGGTTGTATCTGGCGTCGGAGAACGATGGATCCAGCCTCAAGGCCCTCTCGTAGTTCAAGATGGCCTTGGGGTAATCGGCGAGTTTGAACCAGGCGTCTCCGATGTTGCAATACAGCTCCGGAGAGGCCTCTCCCGAGGACAGGATAGCCTCCCACGCGGTGATGGCGTCTTTATATCTTGTGTCAGAATACGCCGCGACTCCCCGCTCCCAGAGGCCGGCGGCGTCCGACGGCCCGGCGGCCTCGACATCATTCCCGGCGGAGACAGCGGTCGTGTCCGACGGGACGACCACCAGCTGGTCATTCTGGGCGCCGAGATTGGCCGGGATCCCGAGCGACAGAAGGATCAGGATCGCTGCGGAGACTCCCTTGGATCTGGACTTCACGGCCTTCAGGCTTGAGTCGATCGCGGTTATCGCCTTCACGGCGCTCTCGTAATGGGCGTTCATGGCCTCGTGACCGGCGTCGGGGGAATACCTCGCGAACTCACAAGCGTCGAGAAGAGCGGTGAAGGAGCCGGTGTCTTCACTGGAGACTCCTCCGGCGAGCAAGGCCGACTCTATGTTATCCCTGCTGATGTCTGTCATGTCCATGTTGAGTTTATCCGAGATGAAACCGATCAGAGCCTTGTGAAGCTCCTCATAGAAAGCCGTGTAGAGATTCTTGTCGAGGAAGTCACCGGCCTGCCTCAGCCGCGCCTTGGCCATCTTGGTGGCCCGGCGGTTCTTTGTCTTGGCAACATCAGCCCTCATCGCAGCGACCTCGCGGGTGGCGAGCCAGGTGACGAGCGCGGCGGCGAGAATTATCCCGAGAAGGATCCAGAACAAGGCCGATCCGACAAGGAAGGCTCCTTCCCTTGAGAACGAGGGCTTCTTGGTCGTGATGAAACGGATGTCGTCGCCGAGACTCTTCACGTCCCTTCTCTCCACTCCCGGGGAGGTCACTGTCACCGGACCGGAAGTCTCGGAACCCTTGCCCTTGGAGACCTTGACTTTCAGTGGCTCGGTACGGAGGGTCACATACTTGCCGGTGTTTATGTCGTAGTAGGAATATTCCACGGGCGGGATGGTGAAATCACCGGCGCTGCGGGGAATGAAAGGGAACTCGAACGACTTGCTCCCCGAGGTGCCACCGTTGCTCTTGTCGGTGTTTTCCGTCGACTTGGTGTCATAGACCTCGAAATCCGGGGGAAAACTGACCTTGGGCTGCTCGAGCAGGGAAACATTTCCCCTTCCTGAGACAGTCACTACAAGGGAGCCGGCGTCGTGGGTCTTAAGCTCCCCGGAGGAGAGGCGGGCGGATATCCCGAAACTGCCGACACCACCGCCGAAAGAGGCTGGCTGGCCGGCGGGGAGAGGATTGACCTTGACCCTCACCGAGGGGGTCGTCACCCTCTTCCTGATAGTCCTGTACTCGTCCTGGAAGAAGCTGTCGAAAATGCTGTTGGAAGTCGATGAGTTGACTCTCACGTTGACCAGGCACAC
The DNA here is from genome assembly GCA_017429765.1 of Bacteroidales bacterium. Taxonomy (GTDB): domain Bacteria; phylum Bacteroidota; class Bacteroidia; order Bacteroidales; family UBA932; genus Cryptobacteroides. The sequence continues at coordinate 2,656 of JAFROJ010000064.1, forward strand.
GAGCTCGGCGGGGTCGACCGTGATCACTCCGGACTGCTGCGGGATCAAGACGTAGGATCTCAGGACAGCGGTGTTGTAGATCTTGTCGTCGAAACTCTCCCTCTTGAACTCGATGTTCGTCGGGGAATAAGTCTCCTGACTCCAGAAGCCGTTGAATGTCGGGAACTTGGCGTTCTCGAACCCGGCTATATTCACCCTCTGGTAGAGTTTCAGAGTGGCGGTCAGAGGCTCCCCGAGTACAACCTCGGAACGGCTGAGGGAAAGCTTCAGGAACAGGTCCTCGGACGGGATCTCACCTTTGGCCGCCTTCTGGGTGGAGCCTCCGGACCCGTCGCCGGCGGAGTCCCTGTCCTGGCCCTGGCCGCCCTGTCCTCCCCGCTGGGATGACGCGTCTGTCACGACCTGGATGGAGACTGGTGAGGAAGATATCTTCTCTCCGGAGACCGTCGCCGTGGCCGGCTGGATCTGGAAAGAGCCCGTGGCTTTCGGAAGGAGGATGTAGGTGTAGGTGGTCTGGTGGGACGACGTCCTCTTGCCGTTTATCACGCTGACTCTTGTTGAGGTTCCTTTCTGAGGCCCCCAGACAAGCTGGAAATCATCGCCTTGTGACCAGGAGAAGTCGGAGGCGCCCTTCTCCCCCTCAATGATGAACGTGACATTGAACTGCTCGTCGGCGCCGACCACATTGGGGGCCTCCACCTTGATGGAACTCTGGGCCATGACCCCGACAGCGGCCGCCAAAGACAAGACCGCGAAAGCGAATATGTGTTTGAGTGCTCTCATCGTTACCAATTCTTTTCCTTCTGGCGGGATTTCAACACCGCCGCCTTCTCTTTCCCGACCTTGTCCTGGGTCTCCTTCTCTCGGGCCTGGATAGCGTTCAGCATCTGCTGGGCCTGCTGAGGGGAGATTCTCGGCTCAGGCTGGTTCTGGTCCTGATTCTGATCTTTATTCTGGTCCTGATTTTGATCCTGGTTCTGATCCTGGTTCTGATCCTGGCTCTGATCCTGATCCTGATTCTGGTCCTGATCCTGGTTCTGGTCCTGGTTCTGGTCGTCTCCGCCGCCACCGCCGCCGTCTTTCTGGAGCATCAGCTTGGCGTAGGCGTAGTTCTCCTTGGCGTCAAGGTCGTCCGGCCTGCGCAGAAGGGACTGCTTGTAGGCCTCCACCGCGGCTCCCCAGTCCTTCTTTTGTACCGCCACATTCCCGAGATTGTAGTAATAATCGGCCGCGTCCGGGCTGTCAGGGGCGACCTCTTTCAGCCTGTCCAGAGACTTACCCGCCTCCTCGAAATTGTCCTGACGATAAAGGGAACCGGCCAGGTTGTAGGCTCCGGCGAACGACGCCGTGTCCTTGACAAGGGCCTTGCGGTAGTCGATCTCGCTCTCCTGCCAGTTACCCTTCGCGAACTTGCGGTTGCCTGAGCGCACCTCCTTACGGTCCACCTGGGCGTGGAGGCCGAGGCAAACAAGCATGGAGAGCGATAGGGTGAGAATATGTTTTAACTTGACTGTCATCTCTTGTCGAACAAACGCCTGCGGGAACGTCTCTCCCCTATTATCCCCTCAAGGGCGAACAGGGCGAGGGCTATGCCCAGAAAATACATGAACTGCTCGTCATATTCCTCGAAGACCACGGAGTTGAACTCCTCCTCCCGCATCTTCTTGATGTCGTCGATAATGGGATTCAGGCCGAACTCGTCGTTCCCCGCGCGGACATATGCCCCGCCCCCGGCGGAAGCTATCTCTTTAAGGGCCTCCTCGTCGAGCCTGGTCACCACGATATTCCCTTCCTTATCCTTGAGTAGTCCTCCGTCCATCGGGATGGGCTGGCCGTCCGGGGATCCGACTCCGATCGTGTAGACCTTCACGCCAGACTCGGCGGCGAGGGTCGCGGCGGCAACGGCGTCGTCCTCGTGATTCTCACCGTCGGTGATCACGATGATCGCGCGGCTGTTCTCGCTCTGTGCGCTGAAACTCTTGACAGCCGTCGTGATGGCGTCACCGATGGCGGTCCCCTGGATGGGGATGGACTCTGTCGAGATATTGCCCAGGAACATCTTGGCGCTGATGTAATCGGATGTGATCGGCAGCTGCACGAAAGAGCTTCCTGCGAAAATAATCAGGCCGATCCTGTCTCCCTGCAACTTGTCGGTGATCCTGGAGATGGCCAGTTTGGCCCTTTCCAGACGGTTCGGGGAATAGTCCCGCGCGAGCATCGAGTTGGACACGTCCAGGACGACCATGATCTCGGCGCCTTTGACCTTATATTCCTTAAGTTTGGCCCCTATCTGGGGGCGGGAGAGCCCGATCACGAAAAAGAAGAACGCCAAAGCGTAGAGGACAGCCCTGACCCACCTCTTGGACCGGGACCAGGACGGCATCAGCTCCCTGACAAGATCCTCGTCGCCGAACTTACGCAGACGGCGGCGCCTGATCCTCATCCAAAGGCCGAGACCCAGAAAGAAGAACGGGATCAGCAAGAGCAGGAGCAGATATTGAGGTTGAGCGAATATGATCATGGCAACTTCCTCAATATTAATATCTTGACCAACATCTCAAAGAGGAGGCACAACAGGGCGGCGAGGGCGTATCCCCCGAACAGCTCCTTATAGACCGGGAAACTGTCCACGGTCACCCGGGCTTTCTCCATCTTATTGATCTCCGAATAAATCTCCGAGAGCTTGGTGTTGTCGGTCGCCCTGAAATAACGGCCACCGGTGAGGGTGGCGATGTTCTCAAGCAGTTTCTCGTCGATCTCGACCTTCATGTTCTGGACCTGGACGCCCCAGGGGGTCATCACCGGATAGGGGGCTTCCCCGTTGGCCCCGACACCGATTGTGTAGACCCTGACACCGTAGGTCTTGGCGATGTCGGCGGCTGTCTCAGGAGCCACCTCGCCGCTGTTGTTGACCCCGTCTGTCAGTAGGATCACCACCCGGCTCTTCGCATCGGAGTCCTTGATCCGGGCCACGGCGGTCGCGAGGCCATTGCCTATGGCAGTGCCGTCCTCGATGAGGTCGGTGGAGATGTCCTTCATCAGGTTGATCAGGGTGGCCCTGTCAGTGGTCAGGGGACACTGAGTGTAACTCTCGCCGGCGAAAACCACTATTCCCATCCGGTCTGTGGGCCTCTGGGAGATGAACTCGATGGCTATGTCCTTGGCGGCGCTGATCCTGTCCGGGGTGAAGTCCCTGGCGAGCATACTGGTGGAGACATCCATGGCCAGCACTATGTCGATTCCCTCAGTGTCCACCCTGTCGACCTTGGTCGAGGAACGGGGACGGGCGATAGCCACCACGATGAGACAGAGGGCGGCGGTCCGCAGGATGAAGGGGAGATGCCTCAATAGTCCCAGGACAGATCCACCCCCGATTTTCCAAGGAGTGGCCTTGGAGACACGCAGATGGGGCCTTCGGTCGCGGATCTCGATGTAGAGATAGCGCAGGACCAGAAGGAACGGGACCAGCAGGAGCCAGAGGAGTTTGGGATACTCGAAAAACATCAGTCGGTCCCTCCCTCGTTAACGTTATGGCCGGACAGCGGCCCGGCTGGTGAGCTTGTCGCACCATCGGCAGGCTCAGGGACAATGTCCTTGGCAGGCTCAGGGGCCGTCTGGTAAGTGGATGTCACGAAACGGACGGCGAGGGGAACGGCGTCGGCGTTCGTCTCGTCGGAGGCGAAAGCCTTCGCGAACTTCACGAGATCAGCGGTCTCGAAGAGCCTCCTCATCTCGACAAACAGGTCGGCCGGCACATCGGTCTTCCCGAGGCTGTCAAACAGCTCGCCGGTCGTCATCTCAGGGGCGTCGATGCCGTAGTGGGCGTCGATGTACTCCCTTAGGGCGCCGGTGACCCCCGAATAAAAAGCCTTCTGCCTTTCCGGGGCCCAATACTTGTCGCTCCTGTATTTCTCGAGCTCGCGGAGGGCGATGATGTAAGGCGGATCGTTTGAGACGGACTCCCCGGATCCCTTCCTCCGGCGCGAAATGACGAAGGCCCTGATAAGAACCGCCAGCAGGATAAGGGCAAGAAGGGCCAGGATGTAAGGAAGGACCTCCTCGAAGGTCACAGGATACTTTATCTGCCCCTTGATGTCATGGATGACATAGGTGGCGGTGTCAACCGGCATCGTGAAGACCTCCAGGTCCCTGGACTCGAACACGATCGTGTCCCTGTCGCCGTTTGGATATTCCTTGACCACCGAGAGAGGGGGGAGATGGTATCTCCCTTCCTCGAATGAGGTTATCACCACCGAGAAGTCGATGTCCCGGGACTCGGGGGCCTTCTTCCCGCCATAGACTTTCAAAGTGTCGGCTGTCCAGGGACGGACCACCTCGACGCTGTCACCCTGCATGAATCCCTTGGTGAGATCCGGAAGGGCGATGGAAATGTCCGAGGGCAGCCTTCTCATGTGGAACCCGTAGCGGAACTGATCCCCGATCAGGACGGAGTCCCGCTTCTGGAGAGCCTCAAGGAAAGAGTCCCCCGACTGGACAAGCCTTCCCTGCCCGGCGGCCACGAGCCACGGGAACAGGGCGAATATTAAGAATATCAATGACTTCCTCATCTTATCTCCTCCCGAAGAAGGCCATCAGGCCTTTGACATAGTCATCGTTGGTGGCTATCTCCACCGAATCTATCTGGTAGCGGTTGAAAAGCTTCCTCTCGCTCTCGTCCACCTTCCCGAACCAACGGGCGTAGTCGGCCCGCACCTTCTTGCTGGAAGTGTTCACCCAGGCCGACTCTCCAGTCTCCGAATCCTTGACATGGACAAGGCCGATCGAAGGGATGGTCCTCTCCCTGGGATCATAGACCTTGATCACCGAGATGTCGTGCCTTCCCCGGGCGATCTTTAGGGCGTCCTCGTAACGCGGGTCCCCGTCCCGGGTGACATCGAGCATGTCGGAGAGCAGGAAGGCTGTGCATTTCTTCTTGATGGCGTTGGTGAGATAACGGAGAGCCTCTCCCACATCGGTCCCGTCGGACTCGGGTTTCAACTCGATTATCTCGCGGATGATGTGGAGAAGATGGCCGCGGCCCTTCTTGGGCGGGATGAACTTCTCGACCTTGTCGCTGAAGAACAGGGCCCCGACCTTGTCGTTGTTGATCACCGCCGAGAAACTCAGCACGGCGGCGATCTCGGCGATCAGGTCCCTCTTGGTCCTTTCCACCGTCCCGAAGAGCCCGGAACGGCTGATGTCGATCAGAAGGACCACCGTCATCTCCCTCTCCTCCTCGTAGACCTTGACGTAGGGGGCCCTCAGGCGGGCCGTCACGTTCCAGTCCATGGAACGGGGGTCGTCGCCGTACTGGTACTCACGCACCTCGCTGAAAGCCATACCCCGGCCCTTGAAGGCGCTGTGGTACTCCCCTGCGAATATCTGGTGGGAAAGAGCCCTGGTGCGGATCTCGATCTTCCGTACCTTCTTGAGAAGCTCGTTAGCTGACGGATTGGACGGCATTCCTTGAATATGTTATTAAGGAACCTGCACGGCGTTGATCACCTCGGAGATGATCTCCTCGGTGGTGACATTCTCGGCCTCGGCCTCGTAGGTCAGGCCGATACGGTGACGCAGGACCTCGTCGCAGACGGCCCTGACATCCTCGGGGATCACATATCCCCTTCTCTTTATGAAAGCGAAAGCCTTGGCGGCCATGGCGAGGGAGATGCTGGCTCGGGGAGAGCCTCCGAAGGAGATCAGGTCCTTGAGCTTGCCCAGGCCATATTCCTCGGGGGTCCTGGTGGCGTAGACAATGTCGACAATGTACCTCTCGATCTTCTCGTCCATGTAGACATCCCTGACGACCTCGCGGGCCCTGACGATGTCCTCGGGCCTCACGACCGGGGAGGCCTTGGGGAACTCGCCGGTGTTGTTCATCCTGATGATCAGTTTCTCCTCATCCTTCTTGGGATAGCTCACGACCACCTTCAGCATGAAACGGTCAACCTGAGCCTCAGGAAGGGGATATGTACCCTCCTGCTCGATTGGGTTCTGGGTCGCCATCACGAGGAAAGGCTCAGGAAGCTTGAAGGTCTCGTCGCCGATGGTCACCTGACGCTCCTGCATGGCCTCCAGAAGAGCCGACTGGACCTTCGCCGGGGAACGGTTGATCTCATCCGCCAGCACGAAGTTGGCGAAGACGGGGCCCTTGTGGACCTCGAACCTCTCGTCTTTCTGAGAGTAGATCATGGTGCCGACAAGGTCGGCGGGAAGGAGGTCCGGTGTGAACTGGATACGACTGAACCTGGCGTCGATAGCCTGGGACAATGTGCTGATGGCCAATGTCTTGGCAAGGCCGGGGACTCCCTCGAGGAGGATGTGGCCGTTGGCCAGGAGGCCGATCAGGAGATTCTCCACGAGCCGCTTCTGCCCGACTATCACCTTCCCCATCTCAAGAGACAGCATGTCGACAAAGGCGCTCTCCCGTTGGATCCTGTCGTTCAATTCTTTAATGTTCACGCTTTCCATTTTATGTGTTTATTTATATTTTCGCGTATGCGCTTCAAGATCACCCTCTCATATGACGGTTCCGGATTCTGCGGCTGGCAGATCCAGAACAACGCGAAGACCATCCAAGAGTGTCTCCAGGAAGCCCTGTCCACTCTCTTGAAAGAGGAAATCGCTGTCACAGGGGCCGGAAGGACGGATTCTCAGGTCAACGCCATCAACTATGTGGCGCATTTTGACACGTCCTCCGGGAACCTTGACGCGTCAGATTTAGGCTACAAAATAAATGCCATCCTACCCCATGGGATCAAGGTTCACGGCATTGTCCCGGCCGCGCCCGGGTTCCACGCCCGGTTCGACGCCAGGCAGAGGGAATACAAGTATTTCATCCACCGGTCAAAAGACCCGTTCGCCCTCGGTTATTCCTATCTGTACACCTTCCCGCTAGATGTCGGGAAGATGAACAGGGCCGCCGCCAAGCTGCTCGGCACCCACGACTTCAGCTGCTTCGAGAAGGTGGGCGGGAACAACAAGACCTCCATCTGCACTGTCAGCCTGGCCCGTTGGGAGACATATTCCCCGGACCACGTCAGGATGATGGGCTACCCGGCCGTGGAGGATGACTATCTAGTGTTCACCATCAGGGCCGACAGGTTCTTAAGGAATATGGTCCGGGCGGTAGTCGGCACCCTCCTGGAGATAGGCAGGGGACGCCGCGGCGAGGACTGGATTGACGATCTGCTCCGGGGCGGCTCCAGAAGCGACGCCGGCGAGTCGGTCCCCGGCCACGCTTTGTTCCTCAGCAAGGTTGAATATTAAGGAAAAGTCGTATTTTTTCACTAACTTCGCGGTTTGGTGGCGTGATATGTGCAGTTCGCGTCATGTTTGGTCGCGATAATCAATAAACGTACGTTATAATTATGTTGTTCCATCTTTTACAGTCTGGCCTCGACTCCGTCGCGACGGGTGTGGCCGAAGCGATAGCGAACACCGCCGAGCCCATGGCTCAGGCCGCTCCCCAGCAAGTCGAGCAGTCGTTCTCTTTGATCCAGATGGCCGCCAAGGGCGGATGGCTGATGATAATCCTCGCCATCCTCTCCGTGATCGCCATCTACATCTTCGGGAAGAAGTGGTGGATGATCCACAAGGCCCAGCAGGTCGACAGGAATTTCATGAGGGACATCCGTGACTACATCCACGAGGGTAAGGTCAAGAGCGCCCTCGCCCTCTGCGAGAAATACGACTCCCCCATCGCCCGTCTTGTCGAGAAGGGGATCGAGAGGATCGGAAGGCCCCTCACCGACATCCAGACGGCTGTCGAGAACATGGGTAATGTCGAGATCGCCAGGCTTGAGAAGGGTCTCGCGACTCTCGCCACCATCTCCGGAGGCGCCCCGATGATCGGATTCCTCGGCACCGTCCTCGGAATGGTCCAGGCTTTCTTCAACATGGCCAACGCCGGCAACAACATCGACATCACCCTCCTCTCGAGCGGAATCTACACCGCCATGATCACCACGGTCGGCGGTCTGATCGTCGGTATCCTCGCCTACTTCGGCTACAACTACCTCACGGCCCAGATCTCCAACCTCATGTTCAAGATGGAGACCGCGACCATCGACTTCATGGACCTCCTGCACGAGCCCGCGGATAAAGAAGAGGAGAGATAACAAATGGCTTTCAAGAGATCCACAAAGGTGATTTCGGACTTGGCCATGTCCTCGATGACTGACCTGGTGTTCCTGCTGCTGATCTTCTTCCTGGTCACCTCGACACTGGTCAACCCGAACGCCCTGAAGCTCCTGCTCCCGAAGAGCACGGGCCAGGTGAGCGCCAAGCCCACAGTGAGCGTGTCCATCAAGGACTGGGGCGGCGAGACCTACACCTACCACCTCAACGGTGACGAGAACCCCACTCAGTTCTCCGACCTGGAGGACGGCATAGTCGGTCTCCTGCAGGAAGAGGAAGACCCGACCTTCTCCATCTACTCAGACGAGAGCGTGCCCATCAAGGAGATAGTCTCCCTGATGAATATCGCCAAGAGGAACCACTACAAAGTGATTTTGGCCACACAGCCCGAATAATGAAACAGTACCTTCGCGAAAGAGAGAGGGAGGCTAAAGTCTCCACCACGACGGGGATCGTCTTGACGGTCGCCGTCCACCTGGTGGTGCTGTTCTCCTGCGCTTTCACTGGTCTTAAATACATCTACCCTCCTCCCCAGGAGCAGACCTTCCTCATCGACTTCGAGGAGGAGAGACCTGATCCCGTGAGAAGGCAGAGACAGGGAAGGCAGCCCCAGGCGGAGGATGTGGACAAGACCAAGCCTGTCGAGCTGATCCAGAGGAGCGAGTCACCTGTCAAGTCTGACAGGCCCAACAAGACCGCCGAGGCCAAGCCGGACGACTTCGGAGACGTCGAGGTTCCGGCGCCGAAAGAGGAGATCAACCAGAACGCCTTGTTCCCCGGAATGAGCAAGAAGGATTCCTCTCTGGCCCCTCACGGGTCAACCGACCCTTCCAACGAGTTCAAGGCTGGTCATCCTAAGGGGAACACATCGACAGGGAAGACAGACGGCGTCCCTAACGCCCACCTGAAGGGACGCAATGTGCTCGGCGCCCTTCCGCGCCCGGACTACTCGGTCCAGGACGAGGGAAAGGTTGTCGTCGATATTTGGGTGGACAACTATGGAAACGTGACAAAAGCTATCGCGGGAGGGCAAGGCACCACGGTGAGCAACCAGGCACTGTGGGCGGCGGCGCGGGCCGCGGCGATGAAGGCGCACTTCAACCAGAGCGCCGACGCGCCCGCTCTCCAGCAAGGGACAATAACTTATATTTTCAAACTCAAGTAAGAGTAACAAACCTATTAATCAAAAAGTGGCGTGAGGCCACATTTAGACATGGAAGAAAAATTCAACGGTGGTTTTGAGAACCACGAGGAGCGTAGGGATTACGCGAGGAATGATGGCCCTAGAGGAGACTATTCCGCCGAAGGACGCAAATTAAGACCCAGAAGGAAAGTCGGATCATACAGCGGCGATAATCACAGGAACTATACGGAGGATAACGGCAGGCGTCCTTATGGACAGAGCCGTCCCAGATTCGGCGAGGGACGCCCCGAGCGCGGGGAGGAAAGGCCCCGCTACGGCGAGGGAAAGCCTCATTACGGCGAGAGCAAACCCCGCTACGGCGAGAGCAAACCCCGCTACGGCGAGGGCAAACCCCATTATGGCGAGAGCAAACCCCGCTACGGCGAGGGGAAGCCTCATTACGGCCAGGACCGCCCGCGCCGCGATGACAGCCGCCCTAGATTCAACGAGGATCGGCCCCGCTACGGGGAGGGTCGTCCCGGACGCGACGACGAGCGCCCAAGATTCAGCGGCAACCGCCCGAGATTCAACGAGGACCGTCCGCGCTACGGTGAGGACCGTCCGCGCGAGGAGCGGCGCAAGTCGTTCTCCGGCTCAAGGCCGGCCCCCAGAAAGCCCGGGTTCAAGAGCGGCCCCCGATTCAACTCGAACGACGAGTCCGGCATCAACCAGATGCTTTCCAGGAAGCCCATGGTGGACAACACCGCTTTCTCTGACAACGACACCGTCCCCACACCGATCAAGGAGGAGATCCGTCTCAACAAGTTCATAGCCAACTCCGGCGTGTGTTCCCGCAGGGAGGCCGACACCCTGATCCAGACAGGTGTCGTCACTGTCAACGGTGAGATCGTGACAGAACTCGGCACCAAGGTCAACGTCCTTAAGGACGAGGTCCGTTTCAACGGGGAGAGGCTCAAGGGCGAGGCCAAGGTCTATATCGTGATGAACAAGCCCAAGGGTTTTGTCACCAGCGCCAGCGACCCGCATGCGGAAAAGACCGTCATGGACCTGATCAAGAGCTGCAAGGTCAGGGTTTTCCCGGTCGGAAGGCTCGACAAGAACACCACCGGTGTCCTCATGTTCACCAATGACGGAGAGATCGCCGAGCAGCTGACCCATCCTTCCTACAACAAGAAGAAGATCTACCAGGTCGTCCTCGACAAGGATCTTGACGAGTCCGACAAGGAGAAGATCCTCGTGGAGGGCCTCGAGTTGACCGACGGCGTCATCAAGGCCGACGAGCTTGAGTACATCGACGCCGAGGACCACCGCAAACTCGGGATCGAGATCCACTCCGGAAAGAACCGCATAGTCCGCAGGATATTCGAGAGCCTTGGCTACACCGTGAAGGCTCTTGACAGGGTTTACTTCGCCGGCCTCACCAAGAAGGGACTGAAGAAGGGTGAGTGGAGATACCTCAGCGAGGGCGAGGTCAATATCCTCAAGATGGGGGCTTATGTCTGATATGACGAAAGACCGGGCGCAAATGGGACACAGGGCTGGATTTGTCAATATCGTCGGTAACCCGAACGTCGGCAAATCCACCCTGATGAACGCCCTTGTCGGCGAGAAGCTCTCGATCGTCACCGCCAAGGCCCAGACGACCCGGCACAGGATCATGGGGATAGTCAACACGGACGATTACCAGATCGTCTATTCCGACACCCCCGGCATGCTGAAGCCGAATTACCGCCTGCAGGAGGACATGATGAGGTTCGTGGACGCCGCGATCGGCGACGCCGACATCATCCTCTATGTGACGGATGTCGTGGAGAAAAGCGACAAGAACCAGGAATACATCCAGAAGCTCCAGAAGGTGGAGTGTCCTGTCGTGGTGGTCATCAACAAGATCGACATCAGCGACCAGGCCAAGGTCCTCGGACTGATCTCGTACTGGGAGGAGACCATCCCCGAGGCGGTTGTCATTCCTGTCTCCGCCAAGGAGAGATTCAACCTGGAGAGCGTTCTGGAGGCGGTCGTCAGCAAGCTTCCGGTCTCCCCTCCCTGGTTCGACAAAGACCAGTTCACCGACAGGAACCTTCGTTTCTTCGCCTCCGAGATCATCAGGGAGAAGATTCTGGAAAACTATTCACAGGAGGTTCCCTACAGCTGCGAGGTGGTCGTCGAGCGGTTCAAGGAAGGCAGGGAGAGATACGAGATAGGCGCCGTGATCCTCGTCACCAGGGACTCCCAGAAGGGGATCATCATCGGCAAGGGAGGAGCCGCGCTGAAAAAGACCGGAACCGAGGCGAGGCTTGAGATGGAGGATTTCTTCCAGAAGAAAGTGTTCCTCGAGCTATTCGTCAAGGTCGACGCGGACTGGAGGGACAATCGCAAGGAGTTGCGCAGGTTCGGTTACGAGGAATAATTTAAGGAGTGAAGGACATGGCTACGGAAGACCAGTGGGAAGAAATCCAGGAACCCGGGAATAAGGAAGAGGGGAAATACGACAAGCTGCTCAGCTCGGACAGCCGGAAGTACAAGCTTTCCGGCATGTTCAAGGAGTGGTTCCTCGACTATTCGTCATATGTGATCCTCCAAAGGGCGGTGCCTCATATCGTGGACGGCCTCAAGCCTGTCCAGAGGCGAGTCCTCCACGCCATGTACAGGATGGACGACGGCAGCTACACGAAAGTGGCTAACATAGTCGGCCAGGCCATGCAATACCACCCCCACGGAGACGCCTCGATCCTCGGGGCCCTCGTCCAGCTCGGCCAGAAAGGCTTTCTGATCGACTGTCAGGGAAACTGGGGGAATATTCTCACAGGCGACAGCAACGCCGCCCCCAGGTACATCGAGGCCCGCCTGAGCAAGTTCGCCAAGGAGGTGCTCTTCGATCCCAAGGTCACCAATTGGATGACCTCGTACGACGGGCGTAACCAGGAGCCTGTCGAGCTTCCGGTCCGCTTTCCTCTCCTGCTCGCCCAGGGCACCGAGGGTATCGCGGTCGGTATGGCCTCCAAGATACTCCCACACAATTTCAACGAGCTTCTGGACGCCTCCGTGAATATCCTCGAGGGCAAGGATTTCACCATCTATCCTGACTTCCCGACCGGGGGCAGCGCCGATTGCAGCAACTACAAGGACGGGGCCCGCGGCGGAAGCGTCAAGGTCCGCGCCAAGATCGAGAAGATCGACAAGAACACCATAGCGATCACCGAGATCCCCTACGGCAAGACATCCGAGGTCATCAAGGACTCTATTGTCAAGGCGAAGGAGAAGGGCAAGATCAAGATAAAGAAGATCGAGGACATGACCACGGACAAGGTCGAGATCGTCATCCACCTCCCGAACGACGTGTCCCCGGACAAGACCATCGACGCCCTTTACGCCTTCACCGACTGCGAGTGCAACATCGCCCCGAACGCCTGCGTGATCGTGGACAACAAGCCTCAGTTCCTGAGTGTCAAGGATATTCTCATCTACGACACCAACCACACCAGGGACTTGCTGGAGTGGCAGTTGAGGATCCGGCTCGACGAGCTTGAGGACGCCTGGCACTACGACTCCCTCGAGAGGATATTCTTCGAGAACAGGGTCTACAAGATCCTTGAGCAGGACCAGAAGAGCTGGGAGAAGCAGCTCGACGACGTTTTCGCCGAGATGAGGAACTACCAGGATCTCCTCCGAAGGGAGATAGTCATGGAAGACATCCTCAAGCTCGTGGAGAAGCCTGTCAGGAAGATCTCCAAGTTCGACACAAAGGCCATGGACGAGAAGATCGCCGCTGTCGAGGCAGAGATGGAGCAGGTCAAGGACAACATCGAGCACATCACGGAGTACACGATCGCCTGGTTCAAGGGCCTCAAGGCCAAGTACGGCAAGCAGTTCAAGCGCCAGACCGAGATCTCGGCCTTCGAGAGCATCGCTGTCACCAAGGTCGTGAGCAACAACGCCAAACTCTACGCCAACTACCAGGAGGGCTTCGTCGGGCTGAACCTCAAGAAGGACGACAACGGTGTCTTCGTCAGCGACTGCTCCGACCTCTCGGAGATCCTCGTGATCGCGAAGGACGGGAAGTACCGTATCACCAAGGTCACGGACAAGGCCTTCTTCTGGAAGGATCTCCTCTATGTCGGGGTGTTCAACCGGGGTGACGAGAGAACCATCTACAACGTTATCTACCGCGACGGCAAGACCACCGTCTCCTACGCCAAGAGATTCGCCATCACGAGCGTCACCAGGGACAAGGACTACGACATCACGACCGGCAAGGAAGGATCCAAGATCCTCTGGTTCACCGTCAACAACAACGGCGAGGCCGAGATCGTGAAGATCTACCTCCGTCCCCGGCCGAAACTCAAGAAGACCCAGATGGAATACGACTTCTCGACCCTCGGCATCAAGGGCAAGACATCGAGAGGCAACCTGGTCTCCAAGTTCACCATCTCCAGGATCCAGCTGAAGAGCAAGGGTGTCTCCACCATCGGCGGCAAGGACATCTGGTTCGACGCCGACATCCAGAAGCTCAACGACGAGCAGAGGGGAATGTACCTGGGCGAGTTCGGGCCTGAGGACAAGGTCCTGGCGATATTCAAGGACGGCACTTTCTACACCACCTCCTTCGACGTCTCCAACCGCTACCAGGGGAATATCCTCAAGATCGAGAAGTTCGACCCTGAGAAGACCTACACCGCCCTCTATTACGACGCTGCGGCCAAGTCATTCTATGTCAAGAGGTTCAGCTTTGTCCTGAGCGACAACACCCCGCAGTCGTTCATCGCCCCCGGGGCGAAGTCGTACCTGGTCGAGCTCACAGACGACCTCCATCCCCAGTTCCAGGTCATCTTCGGCAAGAAGTACGAGCACAGGGAGCCGGAGAACATCGACGCCGAGGAATATATCGCCAAGAAAGGTTTCACGGCCAAGGGCAAGAAGTGCCATCAGTATGATGTCAAGAAGGTTAGGTTCATCGAACCCCTTGACAAGCCCGAGCCGCTGGAGAACCTGAAGCCTGACGAGGAGGACACCCCTATCGACATCATGCCGGAAGAGCCGGCGGGAGGCCTTCCGGACATCGACGACCTTCCGGCTGAGGGCGAGTTCTTCGAGCCTACCCTGTTCTAGCCATGGCTGACATTTCCCTCATAGGCTTCATGGGATGCGGGAAGAGCAGTGTCGGGAAAGAACTCTCGAAGCTTCTCCCATCCATGGAATACATCGACCTCGACTCGTACATCGAGGCAATGACAGGGAGGACTATCCCGGAAATATTTGACTCAGAGGGGGAAGAGGCTTTCAGGAATATGGAGAAGGCCGCCCTTGAGGACATATTCATGACCGGCGGGCTGACCGGGACCTCACATATCCTCTCTCTCGGGGGCGGGACTGTCATGACCGACGCCTGCCGCAGGATGATCCGGAGGAACACCACTTGTTTTTACCTCAAGGCTTCTGTCGACACCCTTGTCCGCAACCTCGAGACCTGGCCGGGCGACCGACCGATGCTCAAGTCCGGGAAGAGCCTCCGCTCCAGGGTCGAGGAGCTTATGGCCGTCCGAGGCCCCGTCTATGAGAAGACCGCCCATCACACCATCAACGTCGACGGCGACGATTATCTCGCCGCCGCCGTCGATATCGTCACGATGATATGATCCTTCCCCTTAAATGAATTCCTCCCTCTCCTTGATGTCCTTGATGCGGAGCTGGAGGGTGGAGTTGCCGCGATAGTAGTTCTCGACTATCGAGTAGCAGATGTCGAAGGGATTGCCGGCCTTGATGTACTCGAAGAACTCGGCCATGTTGAAGGCGATCGCGGGAATCTGGTGGAAGGGCTGCTTCTCGTCGATTAGATCCAGTTTCATGTGGACTCCGCCGGCGCCCACTTTCCTGCCGTTGCCACCGTCCGACACGCTCTCGGTCAGGAACACGGGATTACCGTTCCCGGGGCCGAAAGGCTGGAACTGCTTCAGTAGCCTGAAGAACTTGGGAGTTATCTGGCTGAACTCCAGCTTGGCGTCGATGTCAGTCACCGGGGTCAGCATCTCGTCGGTGATTTTCTCCCCGATGAACTTGTCGATCCTGCGGACGAACTCGTCCAGATTGCTCTCCCTCATGGTAAGGCCTGCGGCGTAGACATGGCCGCCGAAGTTCTCCAGAAGGTCTGAGCAGCTCTCGATCGACTCGTAGAGGTCGAAGCCGGCCACGCTCCTGGCGGAGCCGGTGATGAAGCCGTTGGACTTGGTCAGGACTATCGTGGGCTTGTAGAAAGCCTCGACGAGACGGGAGGCTACTATCCCGACCACTCCCTTGTTCCATGTCGGGTTGTAGACAATCGTGGCCGCGCCGGATGAGAGCGCCCGGCCGTCCTGGACCATCATCAACGCCTCCTGGGTGATCTCCCGGTCTATTCCCTTGCGCTCGTTGTTGTTGTCGTTGATCCTCTCGCCCACGATGTTGGCGATGTGGTCGTCGGCCGCGGTCAGAAGCTCCACGGCGAGACGCCCCGTCTCCATACGGCCGGCGGCGTTGATCCTCGGGCCGATCTTGAAGACTATGTCGTCGATTGTCAGATGGCCCGGCTCCAGCTTGGAGAGGGTGGCCATGGCAAGGAGTCCCTTGCGGGGGTTCTCGTTCAGTTGCTTCAAGCCGAAATGGGCCAGGATCCTGTTCTCTCCCACCATTGTGACCAGGTCTGAGGAAATGCTGACCACGAGTAGGTCCAAAAGAGGGATCAGGGTCTCGAACGGGATGCCGTACTTCTTGGAATACGCCTGGACGAGTTTGAAGCCGACCCCGCAACCGGAAAGGTCGTCGAAAGGATAATTGTCGTCCTCTCTCTTGGGGTCGAGAACGGCCACCGCGGCCGGGAGTGTCTCCTCCGGAAGATGGTGGTCGCAGATGATGACATCTATTCCCTTCCCCTTGGCGTACTCGACCTTCTCGTTGGCCTTGATGCCGCAGTCCAGGGTGATGATGAGCCCGAACCCTCCGTCGCTCGCCCAGTCTATCCCCTTGAAGGACAGGCCGTAGCCCTCGTCGTAACGGTCGGGAATATAGAAGTCGACTTTCTGGGAATATCTTCTCAGGAACGAGTACACAAGGGCGACGGCGGTGGTCCCGTCCACGTCGTAGTCGCCATAGACAAGGATCTTCTCCTCGGAGGTTATAGCCTTGCGCACCCTCTCCACGGCCGCGTCCATGTCCTTCATCAGGAAGGGGTCGTGGAGGTTGTCCAGACTCGGGCGGAAGAAAGAGCGGGCCTGCTCGAAGGTCTCAACTCCCCTTTTAACAAGGAGTTCCGCCAGGACACGGTCAATGCCGAGCTCGGCGGAAAGTCTTCCCACCTTCTCCGGATCAGCCGGTTCCTTGATAATCCATTTGCGCTCTTTCGCCATATTATACAAAGATAATGACTTTATTCAAGAATAACAATTTCGGTTTATAGATTAAAAGTCGTATTTTTGTGATTCAACTAAGCTAAAGATATGGCAAACATCGAACTCAGCGAGCAGGAAGTCATCCGCAGGGAGTCTCTCGCCAAATTAAGGGAACTCGGCATAAATCCTTATCCGGCGGCGCTTTACCCGGTCAACACCAGCGCGAAGGAAATTGAGGCGGGCTACGATCCGGAGAAAGGTAATTTCCAGGAGGTCTGCCTCGGGGGAAGGATCATGTCCCGCAGGATAATGGGAGCCGCCTCTTTCGGCGAGCTCCAGGACGCGTCCGGAAGGATCCAGATCTACGTCAAAAGGGACGAGATCTGCCCCGGAGAGGACAAGACGATGTACAACACCGTGTGGAAGAAGCTCCTCGACATCGGCGACATCATCGGTGTCAAGGGTTTCGCGTTCATCACCCAGACCGGGCAGCTGAGCGTTCATGTCAAGGAGCTCACCGTCCTGAGCAAGTCCCTGAGGGTACTCCCCATCGTCAAGACTGACGCCGACGGCAAGGTCTACGACGGCTTCGCCGACCCGGAGCTCCGCTACCGCCAGAGATATGTGGACCTGATCGTCAACCCCCAGGTGAAGGATGTCTTCATCCAGAGGGCAAAGATCGTGGCCACGATGAGGGAATATTTCAACGAGGCCGGCTGCCTTGAGGTCGAGACGCCTATCCTTCAGTCTATTCCCGGAGGAGCCACGGCCCGCCCGTTCATCACCCACCACAACGCGCTCGACATCGACCTCTACATGCGCATCGCCAACGAGCTCTATCTCAAGAGGCTCATCGTGGGCGGGTACAACGGTGTGTACGAGTTCGCCAAGGACTTCCGCAACGAGGGCATGGACAAGACCCACAACCCGGAGTTCACCTGCATGGAGATCTACGTGGCCTACAAGGACTACATCTGGATGATGGAGTTCGTCGAGAAGATGCTCGAGAAGATCGCGCTCAACCTCCACGGGACCACCAAGGTCAAGATCGGTGAGAACGAGGTCGATTTCAAGGCTGGCTACCGCCGTCTTCCCATCCTGGACGCCATCAAGGAATACGCCGGTGTGGATCTCGCCGGAATGGGTGTGGACGAGCTCAGGGAGACCTGCAAGAAACTGAATGTCGAGTTTGAGCCGTCAATGGGCGCCGGGAAGCTGATCGACGCGATCTTCGGGGCCTATTGCGAGGATCATCTCATCGAGCCCACTTTCATCATCGACTATCCTGTCGAGATGTCGCCTCTTACCAAGAGGCATCGTGAGAATCCCGCCCTCACCGAGCGTTTCGAGCTATTCGTCTGCGGCAAGGAGCTGGCGAACGCCTATTCAGAGCTTAACGATCCTATCGACCAGCTGGAGAGGTTCGAGGAGCAGGCCGCCCTCAAGAGCCACGGCGACGACGAGGCCATGTTCATCGACTACGACTTTGTCCGCGCCCTCGAGTACGGGATGCCTCCGACCTCGGGTCTCGGGATGGGTATTGACCGCCTGACCATGTTCATGACCGGCCAGACCGCCATCCAGGATGTTCTCTTCTTCCCCCAGATGCGTCCCGAGAAGGCTCTCAAGAAGGAAGATTAACATTGGATACCGAACTCATAACCTCGGGCCAGAACCCGAAGATCAAGTCGTTGCTCGAGCTTCAGGAGAAGTCCCGGGAGCGGAGGCGTCAGGGACTCTTCGTGGTCGAGGGGCGCCGTGAGGTCGGGCACTGCCTCGACGCCGGCTTCGTCCCCGAGGCTTTCTTCATCTGTCCTGACATCTATGCCCCCTCCGGGGAGGGTATGCCCCCTGAGGGACGTGCCACCCGCGGCACGGTAGCGGGGGTGGGGTCGAGCGAAGCGAGACTCCTGAAGGGGGCATGGCCCTCCCCGGAAGGGGCGAGAGTCTTCCATGTCAGCAAGGAGGTGTACGGGAAAATAGCCTACAGGGGCGGGACGGAAGGGATTGTGGCTGAGATGAGATACAAGGAGAGGAAGCTCGAGGACATCAAGCTGGGAGAGAACCCGCTGGTCGTGGTGCTGGAGAGCGTCGAGAAACCTGGGAACCTCGGGGCGGTGCTGCGGAGCGCCGACGCGGCCGGAGCCGACGCCGTCATCATCTGCGATCCACTGACAGATCTCTACAACCCCAACCTCATCCGCGCCAGTCTCGGCTCGATATTCACAAGACAAGTCGCCGCGGCAGGGTCTGAAGAGACCGTCGCCTGGTTGAAAGACAACGGCCTGAGGATCCTCACGGCCCAGCTCCAGGACTCTTCCCTCTATTACGACACACCCATGACCGGCCCCACCGCCATAGTCATGGGAGCCGAATCGACCGGACTCACAGACATCTGGAGAAAGGCCGCCGACAAACACATAAGCATCCCGATGCTCGGCTCGCTCGACTCGCTGAACGTGTCAGTCTCCGCGGCCATACTCCTCTTCGAGGCTGTCCGACAGCGGAACCGCTGATTCGCCTCGGGAAGGCTGGTACATAAAGATTTGACAATCAGACAATTAAGCATTCAGATGGTGGCGAAATAAGCACCATCAAATCAATTAAAACATTTACTATCAATGGGTTACATACCAGCTCGGAAATACGGACTTATAGGGGATCCGATAGCGACATCGAAAAGCCCGCTTCTGTTCGAGGCCGGATACAAAGGTCAGGAACAGCCTGACGGGAGTGTCTATTCTTACGACCTTATCGAAGGCCCGGACTTCGAGGAATCGTTCCGGAAGTTTGAGGAGGAGTATCTGGCGATCAACGTGACAGCCCCTTTCAAAGAGGCGGCCTACGCCAAGGTCGAGACACTGGCCGAGTCGGGAAAGGGTGTCATCACAGGCCCGGTGGCCAGGATCGGGGCCACCAACCTTCTGGTCAAGACCACCGAGGGCATCGCGGCCTACAACTCAGACTTCACGGGAATAATCGTGGCGGTCGCGGAGGCCTATTACCCAGGAATAACGCGGGAGTTCATCAATGAGTACCAAGAGAGGTTCTTCATCAAACTCCACCAGTTCTTCATCATGAGTCTCGGGAGGCGTTTCTACCAGCAGCCTCAAGCCCTTATCGTAGGTTGCGGCGGCGCGGGGAGAGCCGCGGCGGTGGCCGCCGGGGAACTCGGTTTCGGCACTGTCCTGATGAACAGGACCCTGGAGAAGGCCCAGGCGATCGCCGAGGATATGCCGGAATACGGGTTCATCCCTGACCCCATAAAAGACTTCAAGGAAGCGGTGAAGGAGTGCGACCTCATCATCTACACACTCCCGACAGCTCTTCCGGAAATAGAGGAGTTCACGGCTGACGATTTCGCCGGCGAGGGAGCTTGCGAGGGAAAGGTCATTCTCGAGGCTAATTACAAGAACCCATCGTTCGATGAGGTGGCGAGGGCCAAACTCGCAGCCGCCGACGGAATCTATATTCCAGGAGAGAAATGGCTTCTCTACCAGGCGCTCACAGGATACCCCTACATGACCGGCCTCACCCCTGACCTCGACGCCATGGAGGCTGTCCTGGGATAGTCCCCTGATTATTGGAATGGTTTTTGGTTCCATGGGAAGGAGGAACCAAAATCATTCGAGCCATGAAAAAGATATTCGCGATTATGACAGCGATGGCCCTGACGGTTTCAGCGGCTGTCGCGCAACCTGGTTACGGACGCGGAGGCCACATGGGTGGCCCGGGACATGGAGGGTATGGCAACAGCAGGGGCCATGACAGGATAGGTCGCCACGACAATAACTTGTACGGGGGCATCAAGTTCGGCTTGGTCGGTTCACACATCAGCGACGGCTCAGGAGACCTCAAAGCCACGGGAGTGAAGTCCGGAATAACCCTCGGAGCGGCCGCCGGCTTCTCCTTCAGCCCGTCCGCAGCCTTCGAGACAGGACTCTATTATGTCGAGAAGGGCGGTGTCAGCAACGCCACCGGAGGCAAGATCACTTATGACCTCGACTACCTCGAACTCCCTTTACTCTTGAAAATCAACATCTTCTCAAGAAACAGGGCCGTCATCCAGCCCTATGCGGGGGGCTACCTCGGACTCGGGGTCGGAGGCAAGGTCAAGGACTACCGGATCAGCCAGTCGGGCAGTTCCTTCAACGACACGGACTTCCGCCGGGGCGACAGCGGCCTGGCGTTCGGATGCGGAGTGACATGGTCATTCCTCTATGCCGGGATAGGTTATGAATATGGACTCGCCGACATCAGCGACTCCGGATTCGGGGAAAGACACAACCGAGCCCTTACCCTAACGGTCGGGCTCGCCTTCTAGCGCTCAATCGTGGCCTCACGGTCAGGGCCGACCGAGATGACGCTGACAGGGACTCCCATATAATCCTCCATGAACTTCACATAGTCCATGAACTCTTTAGGAAGCTCGCTCTCCGAGCGGGCTCCTGTCAGGTCTTTCTTCCATCCGGGGAACTCGGTGTAGACCGGCTCGATCTCGGCGGCGATGTCGAAGGGCACCTGGTCTGTCTCGATGCCGTTGACCTTGTAGGAGGTACAGACTTTAATAGTGTCAAAATCGTCCAGACAGTCCGACTTCATCATGATGAGGTCAGTCACGCCGTCGATCATCGCGGTGTACTTCAAGGCGACAAGATCCAGCCATCCGCAACGGCGGGGACGGCCCGTGACAGCGCCGTACTCATGACCGATCCGGCGAAGTCTCTCCCCAGTCTCGTCAAAGAGCTCAGTCGGGAAGGGACCGCTGCCGACCCTGGTGCAGTAGGCCTTGAATATTCCGAAAACCTTGCCTACCCTTGAGGGAGCAAGGCCGAGACCGGTACACACCCCGCCCACGGTTGTCGAGGAGGAGGTCACGAAGGGATAAGAGCCGAAGTCGACGTCAAGCATCGATCCCTGGGCGCCCTCGGCGAGAATAGGCTTACCGGATTTGAGCAAGCCGTCCACCAGGTACTCACAATCCACCAGCTCGAACTCCTTGAGGAACTCAATGGCTTCCAGCCACTCAGCCTCTCCCTGGGCCGGGTCATACTCGAAGTCCAGGCTGGCCAGGATTGTCTGGTGGCGGGCTTTCAGTTTAGCGAAACGGTCCTTGAAATCAGGCGAGAGGATATCCCCGACCCTGAGGCCGTGCCGCCCGACCTTGTCGGTGTAGGTCGGGCCGATGCCCTTAAGGGTCGATCCGATCTTGCCTTTGCCGGCAGCCGCCTCATAGGCCGCGTCCAGAAGCCTGTGGGTCGGAAGTATCAGATGCGCCTTCTTGGAGATGACCACCTTGCTCTTGGGATCAACACCCATGGAAAGAACACTGGCGCACTCCTCCTTGAAAGTCACGGGGTCAAGGACGACCCCGCTTCCGATGATGTTGACGGAACCTTCCCGGAATATTCCGGAGGGAATGCTCCGCACAACGAAACTTTTACCGTCGAAATGAAGGGAATGACCCGCGTTGGGGCCTCCCTGGAATCTCGCCACAGCCGGATAACGGGCGGCCAGCGCATCCACGATCTTGCCTTTCCCCTCGTCTCCCCACTGGAGGCCAAGGACAACGTCAAGTTTTGAGCTCATGTCTTATAGATTATTCTTGAATACTAGAACGGAAGGTCATCGGTGGGATTATCCCCGAGGGAGATGTCCATAGGCTGCTCCTGAGGCGCCGGCTTAGGCTGCTGGTACGTCGGCTGCTGGTACCCAGACTGAGGCTGGTACCCGGTCCCTGAGCCTGCCGAAGGGGTCGAAGGGGCCGAAGGGCCGGAAGGTTCCCTTTTTCCCAGCAACTGAAGATTGTCCACAGCCACCTCGGTGGTGTACCTCTTGTTGCCGGTCTGGTCTGTCCAGGACCGCGTGCGGAGCTTGCCCTCGATGTAGACCTGCGTGCCCTTGCGGATGAATTTCTCAGCCACGTCGGCCGAGTTCCTCCAGGCCACGATGTTGTGCCACTCGGTGTTCTCTCGAAGTTCTCCATTGCGGTCACGATAGCGCTCAGTCGTGGCGAGGGTGAACTGGGCCACCTTCGTCGCGCCCTGGTTAGGGTTGTTTCCATCAAGGTAACGTACCTCAGGGTCTCTTCCAACGTTACCGATCAGCATTACTTTGTTCAGTGACATGATGTTAGCTGTTTAGATACAAATAAAAAACATAGGCTGGCGGACTGGCCCGCCAAAACCTATGCAATTTAATGAATATTCCCGAAAACGGAAAGACTTGGAGACGTTAATTTAGCAGTGACACGGCTACACCTACGGACCAAGTGGTGAACTCAGGCCAGTATTTCTTATCCATCACATTCATCGGGGAGTACCTGCCATAGACACTGACATCCCGCAGGTTCAGCTGAACCATGGCATCAACGGTGACCAGGTTACAGTGAGCATACTTGTATTTGTCCTTCTTCTTGTCCCCGTCGACGGTGTACTTGTTGATGATTGAGCTTGACGTGTTGAGATTCACGACGGGGCCGAGAGTGATCCCGTATCCCCTGCCAAAGCCAAGGCTGTAGAGTAACGGCATGTTGACACTGAATATCGTCAACCTGGAGATCCTCGGGACAGCGCCGTCCTTGAACCGGCCTATAGTGATGTCTCCTTCCTCGGTCATGATCATGGCCTTGTTGCCGGTGATGCCGAAATTCTTGAGACCGACACCGGGACCATACGTGAACGAGTGGCGCCCCTTGGTGGTTGAAATCGGTATGAAACCCCAGAATTCCACTGAGTTCTGCGGGCTGAAGCCCAACGCGCCGCCAGACTCGGAGACCAGCGCTCCAACTCCCACGCTGCCGACATCCGCCGCGCTCGGCCGCCTCACTTTCCTGTAAAAGGGGATATCGAAATCAAGGTGGACATTCCCTTTCTGCCTATCCCGCATCTTGCTGATGACTTCCCTGAGCGAGTCCGCCTGGGCCATGACACTGTCTCTTTGCGCGATAACCTTTTCTATGGTTTCCTGGGCCGGAAGGGTGGTGGCCGCGACCACGAACGCCAGGACCGCTATAATTATCTTTCTCATCTTGTTTCCTCCCTGTTATCTGTGTTTGAATATTACCTTGAGATCCCTGGAGGTTGCCTTACCTGTCATGTAAACGACTGTGACATACTTACTTCCCTCAGAGGACTCCTTGACTTGATAGCCCAGATACCTGTTTTTGCCATTGTTCGAGGCGAAACGTAACAAGGCATAGACAAGCTCGCCTTTCTCCGAATCCATTTCCTTCTCAACGGCCATCAGGGCATCCCCTTCAAGCCAGGAGACTATCCTGCGTATCTCCCCGTCCGAGGCCTGGAGCCTGACGCTTCGGAAAAAGTCAAGATTGTAGGGCTTCAGCTCTCTTCCGGTGACAATAGATTCGGTGATCCTTGATTTGGGCACAAAACCGCCGTTGAAAAGGCTGTCGATCTGCAACCCCTCCTGGGCCCTGGCGCTGAACGACAGGGCCAGCAGGGCGCTTAAGGTTATGAGTAAAAATCTTTTCATGAGATCATCTGTCAAAAAAATCATTTAGTAGTTCTTCCATGTCAGTACGGTTGGAAAGAAGATCGGCCAGGATGTTGTCGACGTCGTTCATTACAACCTTCTTGTCGGTGACTTTCTGTCCGCTCACGTACGAGACACAGACGTTTGTTTTATTATAGAGACTCACCCCGAGGGTGAAGATTAACGCCAGGCTGGCGGCGATGGCGGCTACGCGGCGAGCGACCTTCGGCCACCGGGGAGAGATATCCTTCGCTTCGCATAGATCCTTCGCTTCGTATAGATCCTTCGCTTCGGATAGATCCTTCGCTTCGCTCAGGATGACAGAGGAACGCTTCCTGTCATTCTGAGGGAGCGAACGCGACCGAAGAATCTCCATGGAACGGCCGGCGGCGAAGTAGCCCATGACGGCCCGGACCTCGTCATATTCGGGAGCCTGGCCCTCCTCAGAGGCCAGGAAAGCCTTAAGAGCTGTTTCTTCCTCTCGTGAGAGAGCCGCCTCAAAATACCTCTCAATTAATTCAGTTATGCATTCCATATTCCTTCCTGAATTTATCCCTTAACACCTTCCTGGCCCTTGAGGCCTGCATCCTTACCGCGTCGGGCCGCATGCCCAACTCTTCCGCTATCTCCTCGAATGTCATGTCGTGATACTCATGCATCCGGATTATCTCCTTTTGAAGCCCGGTCAGCTCGCTCTCAAGGGAAGCCTCAACCTTCCTGAACAGTATTTCCCTCTCCTCGGCGGATGACGGCCGGTCTTCTATCCTCGCGTCCTCCGCGCTCACCCTCCGCCTGTCCCTGGCTTTGCGATACTCGTCAATCTCTATGTTCTTCCCCGTCCTGGAGAGCAGCCCGACGGCCTCCTTGAGTGTCGAGACCCTGTATTTCCTTCCCCAAAGCCGACAGAAAGCCTCCTGCAGGGCGTCCTCCGCCTTCCACCTGTCCACCAAGGATATGTAAGCCTCTGTCAGGAAATCCTCTGCCATCTTGTTCGCTCTCTCACTCTAATAAACGAAAACCCGCCGAAAATGTGACATGTTTTTTTTGTAAAAACAAGACAGACGGTCTCAAGAACAAGACCGTCTGTCCACGTATTTTATTTATAGTCAATTACTTACACTCCAATGCTCACGGGGTTTAAGCCCCGAAACCGGCGAAATAGCCGGGGAAAAGCACCGTTGTCATAAGATATCCCACAATGGTGGACACGAATATGCTGATAAGGCCAGGCATCATGAAACTGTGGTTCAGCAGGTACTTGCCGATCACCGTGGTCCCTGTCCTGTCGAAGTTGACCGTGGCGATGTCCGAAGGGTAGTTGGGGATGAAGAAGTACCCGTACACGCTCGGAAGGACGCCCAGGAGCACAGGGCCGGGAATGCCCAGCTGGTAAGCCAGCGGCAGCATGGCGACAACGACGGCTCCCTGTGAGTTGATGAGGACGGACACAAGGAAGAAAACCAGGGCGATCGACCAAGGATACTGTGTCACGATACCAGTGAGCATCTCCTTGATCTGGTCCATGTAGTTGCCGAAATAGGTGTCGGCCATCCAGGCGATACCGTAGATGGCCACGACAGCGACCATTCCGGACTTCCAGACAGAGCCTGACACGGCGTTCTTGAGATCGATCTTGCAGAGGATGATCATGAGAGCGGTGGCGCAAAGCATGATGATCTGGATAGCGATATTCATCTTAGGCAGGCGGGCCAGGGCCTCCTTGCTGAGAACCATCTGGCAGAACGCGAGACCCACGATGACGAGAATGGCTGTGACGAAGATGTAAACAGCGGTCTTGGCCTTCTTGTCGATCACCTTGTCGAGGGTGGTGGCGTCGCTTCCGTAGATGTAATTGTGGATCTGCGGATCGGCGATCCTCTTCTGGAACTCGGGATCCTTATCCAAGTCCTTACCCCTGCGGAAAGAGGCGAGGGCGGCGCAGAGGAGACCGATGAGGCAGGCGGGGATGGTCACCATCAGCACCTGCGGGATCGCGACGTCATAGCCATTGGCGTTGGAAATGGTAACGAAGGCGACCACGGCCGCGGCGATCGGAGAGCAGGTGATACCGACCTGGGACGCCACCGAGGCGACGGCGCAGGGCCTCTCGGGACGGATGCCCTTCTTGATGGCGATGTCCACAATGATGGGCATCAAGGTGTAAACCACATGCCCGGTGCCGACAAGCACGGTCAGGAAGAACGTGCAGAAGGGGGCGAGGATAGTGATGCGGTCGGGATGCTTCCTGAGAAGCTTCTCGGCGAGCTGGATCAGCCAGTCCATACCACCAGAGGCCTGAAGGACACCGGCGCAGGTGACAGCCGCGATGATGATGTAGATGACATCCGTCGGAGGGGTGCCGGGCTTCATGCCGAAGCCGAAAACGAGAATCGCGAGACCGATTCCGGAGATCGCGCCCAAAGCGAGGCTGCCGTATCTGGAACCCACGTACAGGGCCGCCAGCACAATCAGCAGCTGAATGATCATCAGAGTCATGACAGTAGAGTGATTATGTGGTTAAAGAGGGATTACTTGAGCTTGGAGGCTATGACTTTCTTGAGCTGGTCTCCGGTGGAAACCGTCGTCGGGTCCAGGTTACCGTCCTCGATTATGTACGCCACGGGAAGGCCTTTGGTGATGTTGTAGGTGTACACGATAGGGCTGGCGGCTCCGAGTCCGTCGCATACATTGATCCAAGGCAACTCCTGGCTCTTGACGGCGCTGGCCCAAGTACCCTTGTCGGTGTCGAGGGACACTGAATATATCTCCAGACCCTTCGGGTGATAGGTCTTGTACAGGGGCAGGAGAACATCCTGATTGAACATCTTCTGGGCGGCGTCCTCAGCCTGCCAGAAATGAACGATGATAACCTTGGAGTCTATGTCACTGATCCTCACTTTCTTCCCATCGATGGAAGGGAGCTCGGCGTCAGGGAAGCCGGCCTCGCTGGCGGCGCTCAGCTTCTGCTCCAGGGAAAGAAGGTTGAGCCTTCTCTCAACCTCGTTGCCGAGGAGGGCGACATATTTCGAGTCAGGATAAACCAAGGACAGAGAGTCGTGGACGCTCCTGAAATGGACCGCGTCTGTGGACTGCCAGAACACGGGGAAATCGTCGTTGATCTTCTGGAACAGGACAGGGATGGAAGTCAGGGACTTCGAGTTGTCCATGGTGTAGAGGACGCGGGAGCGGTAGTAATCGACATATTTCCTGGACGCCGCGCGGCTGTCGCCCTCTTCCAGTGAGGCGGCGAAGTCCTGGAGGAACTCCGCGAACTCGCTCTCGACCTTCTGAAGCCTCAGGCTCTCCTCGGAGCCCTCGACAGTGTAAGTCCCGAGAGTGTCTGAGACCACCTTGACCTTGTCGCCCTTCTCAAGAAGAAGGGAGGCCACCTTGGTGTCGCCGTGGTACACGTAGACGTAACGCGGGTCACCCTTCCCTATGTCCAGCTTGTACGAATAGGCGCCCGAGGCGTCGGTCTTCAACGTGTCAAGGACGGTCAAAGAGTTCCCGTCCAGCCACTTC
Organism: Bacteroidales bacterium; assembly: GCA_017429765.1. GTDB lineage: Bacteria > Bacteroidota > Bacteroidia > Bacteroidales > UBA932 > Cryptobacteroides. The sequence goes on from JAFROJ010000064.1 coordinate 30,313, forward strand.
ATGATCACCTGGGTCCCGGGAGCGTCCGTGAGGACACCGTCCACGCGGGCCTTGTCCGAACATGACGAGGCGACAGCCAGGATGGCCGCCGCCGCGAGGATCAAACTATAATTTCTCATATTCATTTAATATTCTTTCAGCGATGGCCTTGTTCTCCTCAGGGGTGAGATGGAGTTTCTCCTTCCGGAAATCCATGTCAGACTCGCTCTGGAGAGGAATAAGATGGATGTGTGTGTGAGGCACTTCCATCCCGAGGACCGCGACTCCGATCCTCTCGCACGGCACAGCGGCCTTCAAGGCGACAGCCACCTTGCGGGCGAAGGCCCAAAGCCCCTCGTAAGTCGCGGGGTCAAGGTTGAAGATGTAGTCGTCCTCCACATTTCTCGGGATCACGAGAGTGTGGCCCTTGGCCATGGGGTTGATGTCGAGAAAAGCGTAGAAATCCTCGCTCCCGGCGACCTTGTAGGACGGGATCTCGCCCGCCGCTATCTTGGAGAAAATCGTTGCCATTGACTATAACGATATGTCGAGAATCTTGAACTTGATCACTCCGGAGGGGACCTTCGCGTCGACGAGATCGCCTTTCTGGTGACCCAGAAGGGCCTTGGCGATGGGGGTGGTGGCGGCTAGCTTGCCATGGGCGAAGTCGGCCTCGGTCTCCCCCACGATCGTGAACTCCATGACCTTCCCCATGGACAGGTTCTCGACCTTGACCTTGTTAAGCATCTGCACCTTGTCGGTACTGACCTGCGACTCGTCTATGACCTTGGCGTTGGCCACGAGGTCCTTCAGTTTAGCGATGCGCACCTCGAGAAGACCCTGCGCCTCGCGCGCGGCGTCGTACTCCGCGTTCTCGGAGAGGTCGCCCTTCTCCCTGGCCTCCGCTATCTGGGCGGAGATGACGGGACGCTGGGCAAGGGCCTCCGAGAGATCCTTCTTGATTTTGTCCAACCCTTCCTGGGTCATGTAATGGATATCTGCCATAATTATCGGTTAATTCACTTCACAAAAACCGAACAGAGTCCCGCCCTTACCTTGGCGGAACCCGGTCCTCTTCTCGCGAATATAGTAAATTATTCAAAAAATCACTAACTTTGAGCCATGAGACACTCTATTAAAGAATGGGTGGCCGTGACCCGTTATTGGTCCTTCCCAGTGTCGGTGATGCCGGTGGTCGCCACTTTCGCCTGGCTTTTCAGCCGCGACATGCTGCCCTCCGGGCCGCTTCCCTACATCAACCTTATCCTCTCGATCCTCGGCGTGGTTCTCCTGCACTCGGCGGGCAACGTCATCAGCGACTGGTACGACTATCGTGTCGGGGTGGACAACGAGAAAGCGTTCGCCGTCCCGAATCTTGTCTTCCACAAGTTCGAGCCGAAGGAATACAAAGCCTTCAGCCTCATCCTCTTCGCCGCCGGCATCGCGGTCGGCCTGGTCATAACCCTGCTCAGCGGCCCTTATCTGCTGATCCTGGGCGCCGTCGGGGTCCTTCTGACGTACTTGTACTCCTTCCTGAAATACCGCGCACTCGGAGACCTTGACATATTCATAATATTCGGTGTGCTGACAGTCCTGGGCACCACCTACGCCCTGACCGGGCACTACCAGCCGCAGGCCCTGATCCTGTCGATCCCCATCGGGATCATCACCGTCTCCGTCCTTCACGCCAACAACACCTACGACACCGTCTCCGACCGTGAGGCCGGCATCAAGACCTTCGGGATGCTGCTCGGTCTCAAGAGATCGGCGAACCTGTACCGCTGCTACATGTTCATCCCCTTCATCTGTGTGGCTGTCTACATAGCCTGCGGCCTGATGCACCCCTTGGCGGCGCTTTGCTTCCTGGCGGCCATCCCCGCCTGGAAGAACCAGAGACAAGCCGCGACATATCCACAGAACGGACTTGAGGCGATGAAAGGCCTTGACCTGGCCTCCGCGCAGATGCAACTCAAGTTCTCCGGACTTCTCTCCTTGGGACTCTTTATCGCGGGGCTGTTATGAGACGTGAGCGCACCCACCTGGCCATAGCCGTGGCGACCGCCGCTGTCTTGTGGTTCTACATGTTCAGCCCCTGGACAAAGGGCTGGCCGGACTTCTGGTTGGTGATGGCGTGCTCCGCTACCATATTGACAACCCTGGGACTCGTTTTCACCCCGGACAGGAAAGCCTTGCTTAAGGTCGAGAGGCCGGCCCTACAAGTCCTCGCGGGGGTGATCATAGCCTTCGCCCTTTGGGGAGTGTTCTGGGTCGGGGACAAGGTCTCGGCCTGGATGTTCTCCTTCGCGAGAGGTGAGGTGGACCTGGTCTATTCCATGAGGCAGGGGATCCCCTCCTGGGTGATCGCCGCCCTACTGCTCCTCCTCATCGGACCCGCGGAGGAATTGTTCTGGAGGGGATATGTCCAGAGGACCCTCAGCCGGACGCTTGGAGGGAAACGGCCGGAGGACAAGGCCTTCGTGATCACGGCCTTGGTCTACGCCCTGGTCCACGTCTGGTCCCTCAACTTCATGCTCATAATGGCCGCCCTGGTCGCCGGCTGCGTCTGGGGCCTCATCTACAGGATCCGTCCGGGCATGCTGCCGGCGCTGATAGTGAGTCACGCCTTGTGGGATGTTCTAGTGTTCATCGTTCTTCCAATTTAAACGAGCAAGCGATCATGAACCCCTTGATAAAGATTCTCGCTCTAGCCTCGGTTCTCGTCCCCTTCGCGACGGCGAGAGCGCAAGACACCGACTTCCGCCAGGCCGCCAGAGAGGCCATGGCGAGGTATGAGTATTCAAAAGCCATCGAGTTTCTGGACCAGGCGTCGGAAGGCGTGGAGGATGTCGCGACGCTCCGCGACATAGCGTTGCAGAAGGCCCGCTGCCAGAAGAAGTTACTTCGCTTCGACGCCGCTTCCGAGACCCTGGCTTCAGTGATGGGGCCCGGGATGCTGGACGTGGAGGTGGCAGGGGAACTCGCCGACTGCCACGTCAACTCCGGGAAACTAGGAGACGCTCTGATCCTTTATTCCCTGCTCTCGATGCAGCATCCGGACAACCTCTATCTCTCTATCCAGAAAGCCTCGCTGCTGTTCAAGGTCGGGGACTTCGAAGGCTGCCTCGACGAGGGGAAGGCTATCTGCGACAAGGAGCCGATCCCATCGATCTATTCGCTAATCGGGGCGAGCGCCCTGAAACTCGGTCAGGTGGACTCCTCCTTGGTATATTACCGGAAGTCACTGGAACTCAATCCGCTCAACGCCGGAACCGTGACCAGTATCTCGAACATTCTGCTGGGCAAGAAAGACTACGACGGGATCATCTCGATGGCGAAGGACTTCATTGAGAAAGTGCCGGACAATCTCGGGATCGGCCAGATCCTCGGGGTGGCGTATTACCTGAAAGACGATCAGGATGAGGCCTACGAGGTGTTCAAGCAACTGAGGAAAGACGGTGACGACTCTTACGGGACTATGTATTACTCCGGACTCAACGCCCTATCCCTCAATAGGTTCCAGGTAGCTCGAGATTGTTTCGACTCCGCTTGGCAGACAGACTCGACAGACGCCAAGCTTGCTGTCAACTACGCCACCGCCTTAGTCAACGGACCGATAACCTACAAGAAAGACGACGTCGTCCACATCACGCCGAAAGAGGCCGAATACCTCTACAACAAAGCCTTAGAGCTGTCCGAACCCGATCCCGGCGTGATGTACAAGACCCATAAAGGCCTCGGACAGTTGTATTACCAGGGCATGCAGGATATGAACAAGGCCCTGCCCCACTACGAGGCCGCCTACAAGTATAACCCGGACGACATCTCCCTGCTGGTCTCGATCGGTTACTGCCATGAGGTCCGCAAGGAATACAAACAGGCCCTGCAGTACTATGAGAAGTACATGAAAGTGGGCAAGGAAGGCACCAAAAACTTCGACTTCGCCAAGCAGTCGTCCATCAACTGCCGGGCTGAGCTGCACATGCAGGAATAATCAGTACTATTTAAAAGTCAGGCAGTTCTCCCGGTCGGCCGCAAGCTGGGCCTTCAATGCGTCGAGCGACTCGAAACGGCGCTCGTCGCGGATCTTTCTCATGAAAGTGACTCTCAGGTCGAGACCGTAGATGTCCTCGACGAAATCGAATATGTGAGTCTCCACCGTCCTGTCGCTTCCGGCGTTGACGGTCGGTCTCGTGCCGATGTTGCACATACCCGTGAAATGACGGCCGAGCGACTCGACCTTGACATGGTACACCCCGTTGCCGGGCAGCATCTTCAGCGGCTCGTACAGCCTCATGTTGGCCGTGGGGAAACCTATCTTCCTTCCGAGGTGGTTCCCGGCCACAACAACTCCCAGCAATGAATAATCGTACCCGAGCATCCCCGCGGCCGAGACGACATCGCCAGCGGTAAGGGCCTCCCTGATCTTTGTGGAACTCACGACCACCCCTTCCGGAGTGCCGAGACTGTCGGTCCTGATGACGTCAAGGCCAGCCTCCCTGGCCACTATCTCTATCTCGTCAGGCCCCAGCATGTCGCCACCGATCCTGTTGTCGTAACCGATCAGGATGGCCTTGCCGCCGAAACGGTCCTTCACATATTCATCGAGATACTCCTTTGTGGTCAGACGGCTGAAAGCCTTTGTGAAAGGCAGAACCTCCACCCGGTCAACACCGATCCCCTGGATCAGCTCTTTCTTCTCGGAGAGAGTGGTGAGCAGCCGCAGGTTCCTCGCGTCGTCCTGCAGGACATTGCGGGGATGAGGCCAGAATGTGACCACCAGACTCTCTTCCCCGCGGTCGCGGGAGGCGGCCACAAGCCTCTCAAGAACAAGCCGGTGCCCGATGTGGACACCGTCGAAAAAACCGGTCGCTACAACCATTTCACCAGCTCGAAGTCCTGTCTGTGCGGCATCAGCGGATTCTTGGCGTACATCCTCGTGGCCACCTGATACATACCGGTCTTGTCCGGCACGATCTCGGTCTGGTACTTGGCTATCCCGTCGGAGAACTCGACCACCTCGAACTCGTGCTTCTCCTGGATGTGGAGGCGGCGCTTGTTGTCCATAGAGGCGAAGATGATCTCCACGCCGATGTCATCGGGATCGAGGTCGCCGATATTCAGGACCACCTCAACCTTCATGCTGTTGCTCATGGACAGGGTGTACGAAGAGTCAGGCTGGGTCTGTGAGACCACCTCGATGTTCTTCCACTCTCGGCGGACCTTCTTCTTCCAAGCGGAAAGTTTCCTCGCGAGGCGATAGTCATCGGCGATGACCTCCTCGGCCCTCTTGGCCTGAGGAATATAATACTGGTCGCAATAGTCCGTCAGCATCCTGTTGGTGGTGAAGTTGCTGGCGACCTTGGCGACAGTGTTCTTGATGAAGCCGACCCACTTGGTCGAGAGGCCGAGACTCTTGTCCACATCGTAATACGCGGGAGCGATCTCATTCTCGATGATGGTGTAGATGGTCGCCGAGTCGAGCTCGTCCTGATACCTCTGGTCGTCATAGGCGCGCTCCTGGGGAAGGGCCCAGCCGGCGCCCTCCTTGTAACCTTCAACCCACCAGCCGTCGAGCACGGAGAAGTGCATGACACCGTTCATGGAAGCCTTCTCCCCGGAGGTTCCGGAAGCCTCCTGCGGCCTTGTGGGATTATTCATCCAGACATCCACACCCTGGACGAGCCTCTTGGCGAGACGGATGTCGTAGCCGGGCACGAACACTATCTTGCCGAGGAAACGGTCCTGCTTCGAGATCTCGATGATTCTCTTGATGAGATCCTGCCCGGCCTTGTCGGCGGGGTGGGCCTTGCCGGCGAAGAGGAACTGCACCGGATGCTCGGGATCGTTGACGATGGCGGCCAGACGGTCGAGGTCAGTGAAGAGGAGGGTTCCCCTCTTATAGGTCGCGAAGCGGCGGGCGAAGCCGATGGTGAGCACGTCGTCACGGAGATTCTCCTTGATGGCCACAATCTGGCTCGGGGAGTAATGGTTGCAGAGAGCGGGATCGGATATTCTTTCCTTGACAATCTGTATCAACCTCTCTTTCAAGACCTTCCTGGTCTCCCAAATCTCCTGGTCGGGAATATTGTAAATGCCGTTGAAACAAGACTTGTCATAGTGATGGGTCGCGAACTCTGGACCGAAGACCCTGGCGTGGATCTTCTGCCACTCGGCCGCCGTCCATGTGGGGTAATGGACACCGTTCGTGACATAGCTGATGAAAGACTCCTCCGGAAGGTAACCGGGGTACATCCTGCTGAATATTCCTTTGCTGACCTCACCGTGGAGCCAAGAGACACCGTTCACATTCTGAGAGAGGCTCGAGGCCAGGAAGCTCATCGAGAACTTCTCCATCTGGTCGAACCCGTTCGGCTTGCCGAGGGACATCATTGTCTCCCAATCAATCTTCAGGCGCTGGGGATAATGACCGATGTACTTCCTGAGCAGGCCCTCGTCGAACGAGTCGTGGCCCGCGGGGACGGGAGTGTGGGTGGTGAACAAGGAAGAGGCCTTGACCACCTCCAGAGCCTCGCCGAAGTCAAGGTTGTCCTCCTGGATGTATTCCCTCAACCTCTCCAGGCCGGTGAAAGCGGCGTGGCCCTCGTTGCAGTGATAGACCTGAGGGTTGAGACCGAGCTTCCTGAGAGCCCTGATTCCGCCGACACCGAGGAGTAGCTCCTGCTTCAGGCGGTTCTCCCAGTCGCCTCCGTAGAGGTAATAGGTGACCTGACGGTCCTCGGGGATATTAGCCTCGTAATCCGTGTCAAGCAGATAGAGATCGGTGCGTCCGACAGCGACTTTCCATATCCTGGCGGTGATATTCCTACCGGGGAAGGCCACGCTGGTGGTCATCCAGCTGCCGTTGGAGTCAAGAACGGGCTCGGCGGGGATCTTGGTGAAATCCTGGGCGTCATAGCGGGCGACCTGCTCTCCCTGCCCGGTGAGGACCTGGGTGAAATACCCGTACCTGTAAAGGAAGCCCACGGCCACTAGGTTGACGTTCATGTCGCTGGTCTCCTTGAGGTAGTCGCCGGCCAGGATGCCGAGACCGCCGGAATAGATCTTGAGCGAGGAGTCCAGACCGTACTCCATGCAGAAATATCCCACCGAAGGCTCGGAGCGCTCCGACTTCAATGCCATGTACTCGTTGAACTCTTTCATCACGGAGCCGAGATTGGCCACGAAAGCCTCATCCTTGGCCAAAGCCTTGAATCTCTTGAGACTGACGATGTCCAGCAAGGCCATCGGATTGTGGCGGGTATCATGCCAGACCTTAGGGTCAATTGATTTGAACAGGGCCTTCGCCGACTCGTTCCAGCACCACCACAGGTTCTTGGACAGAGTCTCGAGTCCGGCGAGAGCGTCCGGCAGGTGACGGGTCACCATGACGCTCTTCCAGGCGGGCGCGTTTATTTCTATCTTGTTATATGCCATTGGTTTATCTTTGTTAAGTTCATCAGGGTAAGCTCCCTGGGCGGCGATCACCTTGGAGAGGGCGATCGAATAAGCCTGCTTGTAATATTTTATCTGGTTTTCCCAGAGGGCTATCTTCGAGACATCCCTGGCGGAGCCCATGAACCTCTTCCTGCCCTCGTCATCCAGCGCGGCGATCTCCTTGACCCTGGCGACCACGCCATCAACCACCTTGAAGTAGTTCGAGTCGTCCCTGTCGAGGACGGTGATGCCGGGATGGTTCGGGCCATAGTGGGTCCTGACCCAGACACCGAAGCCGGAGAGGTCGGTTGTGAGGGACGGGATCCTGAAAGCGAGGCTCTCAAGAGGGGTGTATCCCCAAGGCTCGTAGTAGGAGGGGAAGAGAGTGAGATCCAGACCGACGAGAAGGTCGTAGTAAGACTTCCCGAACACCCCGTCGTTGCCATTGAGATAGGAGGGCACGAAGTAGACCTTCACCCTGCTCCCCCTGGCGTTGTTGAAACCGAGCTCCCTGAAACGGCGAGTGATGACATCAGCCCATGGATCCATGAGGTAATGGGAAGTCTGGGTGGTGTAATCCGGCGAGCCGGTCCCGGCAAGCTTGGCGACAAGATCCTTGTCGGCCCCGTTGTTCCCTGAGGGAATCATGATGAAAGCCTGGATGTCCCTGCCCACAGGGTCGGTGTCGGAGAGTTTCTTCAAGGCGTCGATGAACACGTCTATACCCTTGTTGCGGTACTCGTAACGTCCTCCTATTCCGATCAGTATGGCGTCCTTGGAGACAGCCTCGCCTGACATGGCGGCGGCGACCTCGATCAGCCTTGCCCTGGCCACCTTGCGCTTCTCCTCGAATAGCTCGTCCGTGGCGGGGGTGAAACTGTTCTCGAAGCCGTTGGGGGTGACCACGTCCACCTTCCTTCCGAGGAAGCGCTCGCACTCTTTGGCCGTGATCTCGCTGACGGTGGTGAAAGCGTCGGCGTGTTGGGCGGATATCTTCTCTATCGAGTGACGGGCCATGACCCCGAACTGGCGGGCCTTCTGGTCGCCGTCGTACAGCGCCATGGAGTCGTACAACGGGAGGTTGTTACCTGCCAGGCAGCGCCCCATGACAGTGGCGTGGGTCGTGAACACGGTCGCGACAGGGATCTTGATATCCTTCAGGTACAACAGTCCCGAGCCGGTCTGCCACTCGTGGAACTGGGCCACCACCTTGTCGGAGGCGCTCAGGTTGAACTTATAGAAGCTCTCTATCACATGTCCCGCGGCGTAGCCGAACAGCACGTTCTCCTTGTAATCCCAGTTGCCGGTGATGGAGTCCACCCCGAAACGCTTCCAGTACTCGGAGAGAATGTCGTTCTGCCTGGTGAGATATTGCTTGAAATCCACCAGGATGGCGATAGGACGTCCGGGCACGTTCCAATTACCGACACGGACCCTGAGTCCCTCGGAAGCGGCCTGAGCCTTCCATTGTGTGTAGAGATGGTTGTCTTCTATGAAATCGGGATTGCTTTCGGTATCCATCCAGACATCCGGTCCGATCAGGATGTGGTGCTTGTGAAGCTGGCTCTTAAGGTAGAGCGACTTCGTCGCGATCACGGTGTAGATGCCTCCTACCTTGTTACATACTTCCCAGCTGACTTCGAACAGGTAGTCCGGATTGATCATTTCTTTAGCCATTTATCTCTTTTTCTTTTTCTCGGGTTTAGTCTCGACGGGGGCGGGGATTCCCTGGCCGAAAGTGGCGACCGCGTCGTCGATCCTTATGATAAAATCACTCAGGGCGTTCATGTAATTGATGAAAGCCTCATAGGGAGTGTTGTAGGGGTTGAAATAACTGTGCACCTCCCCGTCGGAGAAGAACTTGGTGCTCATGTAGTAGAGGTGGTCGCTCTCCTGAAGATGGCCGAAATCCTCCCAAAGGGCGGCGTTGTTCAGAAGGGCGAGTTTCTCTGACTGCTCGTAGAGCTTGTTGAAAGCGTCCTGCTGGAGCTCGTTCCCCAGCCAAGCGGTGACGTCTCTCTCCTCGTCGGCCCATGAGATGGGGTCCGGGACATCTATCTCACCGACACTCTTGAGCTTGCGGGCGGCCAGGGTGGGTGTGGTGAACTCGAACGACCCGTCGCCGAGGACCGCCTCGGGAAGATATCTCATGAAGTCGAATATTCCTGAAGCCTCCTTCTGGTGCTCGCCGAAGGTCTCGTAGTCCATGAAAAGGTTGACAATGTCACCCTCGGACGCCTTCAGCCAGGAGATGAACTTACCGGCCGTGAGGGGCCAGTCTTTCCAGCCCTTGTCGGAGAAGCGGAAGGCGATGTCGTCGCTCAGCTGATAGTCCCTGAGGAGAAGCTTGAGTCCGGGCTGGACGGGGTTCGAGTAGACGAACTGGGGGCTCTTCCAACCGAGGATGTGGCGCGCCCCTTCCGCCAGCATGGTCTTGAAACCGAGGTTATAGACCTGGGCGCCGATGGAGTCGGAATAGATGAGCTCGGTGTTCCTGAAGACCTTGGGAGTCACACCGAAATGATCCTCGATGGCCTTGACATGCTTCTCGACCTGATGCTTGAACTCTCCCTCGTTGGCGAGAGAGGCGAGGGAATGGTAATAGGTCTCGGCGAGGAACTCGACCTGGCCGGTATCGGCCAGCTCCTTGAAACTCCTGACCACCTCGGGCTCGTACCTGTCGAACTGCTCAAGAGCTGACCCGGTGATGGAGAAGGTGACCTTGAAGTCCTCCCCGTGCCTCTTGATAAGATCCAGAAGCAACTGGTTCATCGGGAGATAACACCTCTGGGAGATCCTGTGGAGGATGGTCCTGTCGGTGTAGTCATCGTAATAATGGGAGTCCTTGCCGATATCGAAGAAACGATACAGCCTCAACCTGGTGGGCTGATGGACCTGGAAATATAGACAGACGCTCTTTTTCATGGCTGGTTATTTAATGACAGATTCGTAAACTTTCTTCATCTTGGCCGCCGCGTGGTTCCACTTCAAGCGGTTGACCTCCTCGTAACCCTCCCTGGCGGCGAAGTCGGCGAGGGCGGGGTAGCTCAGCAGGGCGTAGATGTCGTCCGCCATCGCGTCGACATCCCAGAAGTCCACCTTGAAGGCGTATCTCAACACCTCGGCGGCTCCCGACTGGTTGGAGATGATCGAGGGCACGTTGCTCCTCATGGCCTCCAGAGGGGATATCCCGAAAGGCTCGGAGACGGAAGGCATGATGTACACGTCCGAGAGGGCGAACATCTTCTGGACATCGGCCCCGCGGAGGAAGCCTGTGAAATGGAAGCGGTCGGAGATGCCGAGGCGGGCGGCGTGACGGATGCAACGGTTCATCATGTCACCGCTGCCGGCCATCACGAAACGCACGCCCGTGGTTCTCTTCAAGACCTTGGCTGCCGCCTCTATGAAATACTCGGGTCCTTTCTGGAAGGTGATCCTGCCGAGGAAGGTCACGACCTTGTCGCGGACTCCCCTCTCGACCTGAAGATTCTCCCTGCCGCTGAAATCCACGGCGTTGTGGACGGTGACCACCTTGTCCGGGGAGATCCCGTACTTGTTGATCACAATATTCCTGGTCAAGTCGCTGACCGCCATGACCTTGTCAGCCGCCTCCATGCCCCTCTTCTCGATCCCGTAGACCCGGGTGTCGATCATGTCCTCGGTGCCACGGTCGTAAGAGGTGGCGTGGACATGCACCACGAGCGGCTTCCCGGTGAGCTCCTTCGCGGCGATGCCCGCGAGATAAGTGAGCCAGTCGTGGGCGTGGATGACATCGAACTCATCCTTGTGCTCGACGGCTATCGTGCCGCCCACCATCGCGTAGCGGGCGACCTCCTCCATCAGGTTGGAGCCGTATTTCCCGGAGAAGCGGTACTTGGTGCCGTAGATCTTGTCCTCGGAAGTCTCCCTGCGCCTCTTCTCGGCCTCGACCAGCTCGAAGAACTCGTCGGGGTTGGTGTAGGGGATCATGTTGGAGCCGACACGGACGAACCTGACCTTGTCGAGGAACTCGTCGACGGAGGAGGCTACCGACATCACAGGCACATCGCTCGCGTTGATGATCTTGGCGACACTCCCGTCCTCATCCCCTGAGGCGGAAGGCATCACGAACAGGGTCTCGACCCCGTTCTCCACCAATCCTTTGACTATCCCGTAGCAGGCCGTGCCAAGTCCTCCGGCGATGTGGGGAGGAAACTCCCAACCGAACATCAGAACTCTCATGGACTAATCCTCCTTGTATTTTGATATGGCGTAATCCGCGATAAGCAAGGCCGAGGTGCTCAGGGCCGAGGAGATGGCCCCGTGCGGCTCATGGGGCGGATCCCCGTCGTAGAGCTCGGAGAAGGCCCCGACACCGTGCTTGTTCAAATCCTCATAGAATCCCTGCACAAGCCACTGGGCCTTGTTCAGGAAGGCGGCCCCCATGAGCCTGAAGGAGACCCAGATGTAAGGGGCGAGAAGGAACACCCTGGTGCTGCCTCCGTGATAGGCGAGATCCCTGTCTCTCTGGGACCCCTCATACACGCCTTTATAGTCTACACTCCTGGGGGACAGGGTTCGGATCCCCCGTCTTGTCACGAGCTCGTTCCCGATCACATGGAGAATGGCGCTCGCGACCTCGGGCTCGACAGGCATGTCCTCCTCGACGATGGCGTAGATCATGTTGGGACGCACCTCCATGTGCTGCCCGGAGTTGTCCACGTAGTCGGCCAGATAACCCGCCCGTGGATTCCAGAACGTGGGCTGGAAATTCTCTTTCACCAGATCCCTGATCCTGGTCCACTCCCTGACGAAGGGGCCGTCGGGGTCGCCGAACCTTTTCTCCATGTCGAGCGCGAAGGTGATGGAATGGTACCAGAAGGCGTTGGTCTCCACCTGGTAACCGGCCCTCTCAGTGACCGGCCTGCCGTCGATGTAGGCGTTCATCCAAGACAAAGCCCATCCCTCGAGCTGCGCCCAGAGGAGCCCGTTCGGCTGCATCGCGACCTCCGCCCTCCTTCCGGGGAGATAGCTCTCGAGGACGCCCTTGACCACCGAGCCGTATTTGTCCCAGACATGTTTCGGGTCGGCGCCGAAGGCGACATACTGCCTGAGGGCCAAGGAGAGCCTCAGCGGGGCCTCAACCTGGGTTGTCTTGTGGTAGAGCCTCTCGCTCTCGCGGGCGATAAGGTTGTCCAGGATATCCTCGAAAGTGGCGGCGTCCCCGTTGGCGTACAGGGTCAGGCCGGGAACCGCCTGCAATGTCTCCCTCAAAAGACCGGTGTACATCCAGGAGAATCCGGCGGTCACCTGCTTGCTGCCGTTCCTGTCCTGGATGAGCAGGTCGGCGCAATGGAGAAGCTGGTCGTGGTAAGAGGTGATCCTCGGGGCCTTCTCCCACAAGGTGTCGAAATGGCGCTTCAAACCCGCCGGGTTGACCTCCGAGACGGAGGCTGAGAAGACGATGGACTCGCCTTCCCTCATCATTCCCTCGAAATGGCCGGGGACATAGAGATCCTCACGGCAGTCGAACCCGCGCCTGTACTCGTCCGAGTAAGTCACACCCTTGTACCAGCAAGGGGCGGACACGAAGCCGACCTCCTTGGTGTTGAACTGGAGGTTCAGGTCCGGGAAGCCGTCATAGAGGTTCCAAGCCATGCCGTTGGCTATCTCCCATCCCTCCTTGCGGGCGGAGGGATTCTCCTGGGTCAGAGCGTGAATATCCCTGAACGCGAGGAAAGGAGTCAGCATGAGCTTGATCTTCCCCGGCGCGTTGAGAAGGTCGTAACGGATCATGACCTGGTCGGCGTCAGGCACGAGAAGGATGGTCTTGGTGAAGACTATCCCTCCCACCTTGTAGGTTATCCTCGGCACGGGGTCGGCCTCGAAATCGATGATGTACTTGTGTCCCCTGGGCTCATAGATGTCGCCATAGCAGTGGATGCCAAGGTTGAACCTCTTTCCGTTCAGGACAAGGCTCTCGTCCATCGAGGACAGCATCAGGTGCTTCCTGCCATCGAACTTGTCCACAGGCACAGCCAGGAGACCGTGGTAACGTCTCGTGTTGCAAGTGACTATGGAAGTGTTGCAGTAAGCCCCGGTCTTGTTGGCGCTGATGATCTCCCTCTTCAAGGAATATGAGAGATTCACCAGCTCGGACTTGTTGAACTTCAAAAAAGCCATATTCTCTTTCTATTTCTTTTCTTTCGTCAGCACGAGCGCGCATCGGCTCGGCAGATACAATCTCAGTACACCGTCCACGGTGAAGTGGGTCTCGCGGCCTCCCAGGCGGCTGAACCCTCCAAATCTGCCCTCATCGGAATCAAGCGTCAGGACATACTTGCCCTCAGGCGCCTCGAAACCATAATCGGCGAACGATTCAACCGGGTTGAAATTCAGCGCGAAGATAAGGTTTTTGCGGCCAAATATCAATATTTTCTTTTCCTCGTCGGAGCGCAGGAGCACCGGCCTCGAGGAAAGCGCGCCGGAGCGTTTCACAAGACTTATCATAGCCTTGTCGAACTCCCGGAGGAAGCCGTATCTAAGAAGGCCGTTGTCAGACAGTGACCAGAGCCTTCGGGCCCGGTCGAAACTCCAGCCGTTCCCCTCCCGGGGGAAGTCTATCCATTCGGGATGGCCGAACTCGTTCCCCATGAAATTGAGGTACCCGTCCCCGGCAGTGCCGATGGTGGCCAGGCGGATCAGCTTATGGAGGGCTACCCCGCGGTCCACCAAGGGATTCACCGAATCCTTATTCATGGAGAAATACATCTCCTTGTCAATCAACCTGAATATGATGGTCTTGTCGCCCACGAGGGCCTGGTCATGGCACTCGGCGTAGCTGATTGTCTTCTCGTCGGAGCGCTTGTTCGTCAGCTCATGCCATATCTCCCCGGGGCTCCACTCCTCGTCTTTCCTCTCCTTGATCCACTTGATCCAGTGGTCGGCGATCCCCATGGCCATCCTGAAGTCGAAACCGACGCCGCCCGCCTCGAATGGGGCCGCCAGGCCTGCCATCCCGCTCACGTCCTCCGCGATTGTGACAGCCTCCGGCTTGATCTCCTTGACCAGCATGTTGGCGAGGGCAAGATAAGTCACGGCGTTCTCGTCCACCCCGGAGTCGAAATAAAGGGCGTAGTCGCCGAAATCCTTCCCGAGCCCGTGATCCCAGTAGATCATGCTCGTCACCCCGTCGAAGCGGAACCCGTCCAGGTGGTATTCCTCAAGCCAATACTTGCAATTGGAGAGTAGGAACCTCACGACCTCGTCCTTGCCGTAGTCGAAACAACGGGAGCCCCAAGCCGGATGCCTCCCTCTTTCGCCCTGGTAGAAATACAGGTCCTCTCGCCCGTCAAACAGGCCAAGGCCCTCCGCGACGTTGTCCACGCTGTGGGAGTGGACTATGTCCATGACAACGGCGATCCCCATCCCGTGGGCGGTGTCGACAAGCTCCTTGAACTCGTCAGGGGTGCCGAAGCGGGAGCTGAGTGCGAAGAAATTTGAGACCTGGTAGCCAAAGGAGCCGTAATAAGGGTGCTCCTGAAGAGCCATTATCTGGATGGTGTCGTAGCCGAGCTTCTTGACCCTGGGCAGGACGTTCTCACGGAACTCGTTGAAAGAGGCTACTTTGGGCTCCTCGGAACTCATGCCGACATGGCACTCGTAAATCAGCGGGTGAGGTCTCTTGAGGATCCTGTCGTTCTTCCACGTGTAAGGCTCGGCCGGATCCCAGACCTGGGCGCAGAAGACCTTGGTGTCCGGATCCTGGACCAGTCTGCCGCAATAGGCGGGGATTCTCTCCCCTCCGCCGCCCGGCCACTCGACGAACAACTTGTACAGATCACCGTGAGAGAGGAATAATCCGTCCAGGCGCAGTTCCCAGTTACCTGCGCCGGCCGGCTTGAACTCATAGGCGTTGGTCCGCCTCCAATTGTTGAACTCGCCGATCAGATAGATCCTCGAGGCGTTGGGGGCCCACTCGCGGAGCACCCATGAGCCGTCCGGCTCCTTGTGAAGCCCGTAATAGAGATGGTTGTTGACACCCTTTGACAGACCGCCGGATCCGGGCGGGGCTATCTTGTCCCTGGCCTGGAGGATCCTCTCGTGACGCGCCTCGATGGCGTCCTTGTACGGCTCAAGCCAAGGGTCGGTCTCGTATATTCTCTTGATTTTTCTCATAGCTTTACAATATACGAAATTATTGACGAAGAATATCCCATCGGCTCGGGATTTGTGGGTAAAAGGGAAAAAGATTAAATTTGTGGGATTATACCTCCCATTTTTGATGAAAGAGGCCTTGAAAAGAATATGGTTCCCCTTGCTGGTGGTGTGCGTCATCTCGTTCCACGCTATCGGCATGAGTCCCCGTCCCTCGGACGGAGACCCCGGCTTCGGCCTGGTCTCCGCCCAGAGGCCGCAGAAGCCTGACACGATCCGCTACAAGAACATATTCATAAAATCAGGCCCCGGCAAAAGGGATGGCGCCGGGTATGACACCTCGACCTTCCTGGAGCTGTTCGACACCGTCCCGGCGATCACTGCCAGGGACACCATTTTCCCTCCGGACTCCCTGAAAGACATCGACCCGTTCAGATACAAGTACTATGTCGCCCTTCTCGACTCGCTGACCCACAGGATCGTCAGCGACTCCCTCAGAGAGGCCGGGGACACCATCGACTGGCCGATTCTCGACTCCCTCTACATCCTCGACTCGGCCGCGAGGGTCAAAGCCGCCTTCGACGAGTGGTACGCCGGGCTATCCAAGGCGGACAGGAAGAAATACGAGATCGAGCGGAAAGAGAAGATCAAGCAGCACCTGGCGGACAGCGTCCAGGATGTCAAGGACAGCCTTCGCATGATCCGGGACAGCGTCAAGGAGAGCACGCCGAGGATCCTCGAGACCTTCGCCGCCCCGGACTCGATGTGGTTCAAGAGGATCATCGAGTGGACCCACGAGAGGGAATTCCACAAGATGGACATCAAGGAGCCTGACACCAGCGCCAACTTCCGCTTCCACGACTACCCCTTCCTGCGGAAGGATGTCAACGCGGCCTGGCTCGGAGTGGCCGGATCCGCCGTCCAGTACTATAACTTCTTCAACCGGGTGAGCGAGAACGGGGTCTCCTTCTACGATCCTTACGAGTCATGGAGCCACTCGGCCAAGTCGCTGCCTTTCTACAACACGAAGATGGCTTACACGGAGCTCTCCTACACGGGCACCTTGTTCGCCAACACCCAGAAAGAGTCCGACAACCTCCACATCCTGACTAGCCAGAACATTTTCCCTTCGCTGAACTACACCTTTGAATACAACAGGTTCGGCGGTAACGGAATAATGGAGAGCGAGAAGACGGCGAACAAGACGCTGTCTGCCACCGTGAACCACATCGGGAAGAGATACCTCATGCACGCTGGCTACATCAACAACAAGATAGTCCGCTCGGAGAACGGTGGAACCACGGACAACTCGATGGTCAGGGACACGACCCTGGACGCCCGTGAATACCCTATCCACCTCTCCAACGCCTCCAGCACCATCCTCAAGAAGACCTTCTTCCTCGATCAGCAGTACCGTATTCCCTTCACTTTCATCTCGAGGATCCAGGAGAACAAGAGGGACAAGGCCTATCGTGAAAGGATACTCGCCACCGGCGACTCCTCCCTGATCTCGGCTATCGACAGTCTCGCCCGACTCGCCGCCGACCAGAGGGCGGCGGCCGACACTCTCGACTCGAACGACATCACCACCGCTTTCATCGGCCACAGCACCGAATATTCAGTGTTCCGGAAGAAATACGAGGACCAGATCTCCACGAGCGACGAGATCGGGAGGCTGTTCTACAAGGATTTCTTCTACAACCCCACCAACTCTTACGATTCTGTCAGGGTCTCCAAACTGGAGAACAGGGTGTTCCTGCGTCTCCAGCCTTGGGCGGACGACGCGATCGTGTCCAAACTGAACGGCGGGATAGGCAACAGGATCACAAACTGGTACGACTTCGACCCCACTTTCCTGCGGGGCAACTCGAACACGGTCTGGAACTCTACCTTTGTCTATGCCGGAGTCGAGGGACAGCTGAGGGATTACATCCATTGGGACGCCACCGGGGACTACGTTTTCCTCGGGAGCGAGATGAATGACATGTCCTTGAAGGCCAACGCGCTCCTCACACTCCATCCCTTCCGACGCGCGAGGACCAGCCCCGTGTCCCTGAAGCTCCATTTCGAGACATCTCTCAAGGAGCAGGAAAGGTACAGCAACCACTTCTTCTCCAATCACTTCAAGTGGGATAACGACTTCGGTAAAGCCTCGACCACAAAGCTTCAGGCCAAGCTGGACATCCCAAGGTGGAAGATCGGGGCCGAGGTGGGTTACGCCCTGCTGGACGGCAATGTCTACTATGACTCGCTCGCCGTCATCAGGCAGAACACCGTCCCGATGAGCGTCCTGAGCGCTGGACTCAGCAAAGACCTCTCTCTCGGGCCGCTGCATTTGGACAACAGGCTCTTGTTCCAGGTCTCTTCCAATGAGGACGTGGTGCCCCTGCCCAGGCTGGCCGCCAACTCACGTCTCTACTTGCAGTTCGACATCTCAGGAGGGGTGCTGAGGCTTCAGCTTGGAGGTGATGTCTGGTACAACACCAAATACCACTTGCCCGGATGGAACCCGGCGGTCGGGGCGTTCTACAACCAGAGACAAGACAGCTACACCAGCGGACCGTTCATCGACGCCTTCGTCAACGCTCAGTGGAAACGAGCCTGCATATTCGTGAAAGTCGAGAATGTCGGTCAAGGCTGGCCGATGGAGAAACACGACTATTTCAGCGCCCACAACTACATCAGGACCCAGAGGGCCCTCAAATTCGGAATATACTGGCCGTTCTATCTTCAGTCATCCCCTAACCATCAGGTCAACGCCGGGTCGGGCCTCTCCTCGGGAGGCGGCTCCTCCGCCATGAGAGGTTTGGGAAGATGAGACTCCTTCGATTCTTGACGGCCGGTCTGGCCGCCCTTATGATCCTCCCCGCCCTATTCGACAGGAACGGGAATTCCGGTCGTGCCGGACAGCCCTCGGGCCGTCCGCTCAGATGTGTCATCTGTCTCGGGGAATCAGGCGGTTACCTGACCGGGTACAACCACGGGTTGCTGAAAGCCTTCGGCGAGAGCCTTGGAGGCCCTGTCTCGATCATCCTCGGGGATGAAGGGGCTTCATATTCGGATTCCCTCCTCCTGGACAGCCTTGATGTGGCCGTCATTCCCGCCTCGGCTTTCGATGAGTCGAGGGGTACGGTTCCGGTGGCGCTCGGGGACACGTCTTTCGTCTGGGAGATGAGGCCAGGGAAAGGGGGCGAGGCCGTCAGGTGGTTCGCCCTTTTCAAAGGGACAGACAGGTTCAAGGACCTGGATGGCAGGTTCTTCCATAGAGAGCCCTCCGCCATAAGCCCGTACGACGACTTGTTCAGGAAGGCCTCAGGCATCCCTGGCTGGGACTGGAGGCTTCTCGCCGCCCTGGCATGGAGCGAGTCAAGGTTCAAGGTAGAGGCGAGGTCGCCGAGAGGAGCGTTGGGAATCATGCAGATGATGCCTGTCACAGCCGGCAAATTCGGCGTGACCGACGCCCTGGACCCGGAGGAGAACATCATGGCCGCGGCCAGGTACCTCTCATTCCTGCAAAAGACACTGAGATCCTACACAGACGATCCGGAGACCCTGGTCTGGCTGACCATATCCGCCTACAACAGCGGCGGGGGAAGGGCTTTGCGGGACATCGAGGGAGGGGACATGAGCTCTGCCACAACCGCCTACACCAAGGCCACGCTTAACAAGTACGACATGTTCCGTGGACTCCCGCCCCGTTACCAAGAGGATGGGAATGAGACTATTGAGCCCTGACAGTCTGGGCCGGGTCAACCCTGGAGATGAACACGCAGGGAATCAAGAGAAGGAGCATGATCACCAGGAACGACAGGACGTCGGACACAAGGATCATGTGGACATTGACATGTACCGGGACAAAGGAGACGAAGTAATTCTCAGGATTAAGCTTAAGGACGCGGGTCCACTTCTGGACAGCGCAGATCAGCAAGGCGGCCAGGTTTCCGATCGCCATCCCTTTCAACACTATCACTGAGGCCACCTTCAGGAAGACCTTGGCTATGGAGCGGTCGGTCATGCCCAGCGACTTCAGGGTGCCTATTGTGGAAATATTCCTGAACAGCATGATCAGCAGGCCCGAGATCATGTTGAACCCGGCCACTATCGTCATCAGGACGAGGATGAAAAGCACGTTGAAATCAATCAGGTCCAGCCAGTCGAACAGCTGGGGGTAACGGCTGATCACGGAAGTGGCGACCAAACGTTCCCCTGTCTCTGTGGTCCCGCCCAGGGCTACCACCCCGATCTTGTCCGCCGCCTCGCGGGTACCGGCGGTGTTCCTGTAGGCCGGAGCCAGGCTTATCTCGAAGGTGGAGACCTCGTCGGCATCCCATCCGTTCAGCCTTTGGAGATCCGCCATGTCGCAGATAACCACGATATTATCAGTGCCGTCCATAATCCCGTCGTACACCCCGGTCACATTGAAATTACGGACCTTCACCTTCTCCCCGATGAAATAGGAAAGCATCTTGTCGCCCTCCCCCACGCCGATCAGGTCCTTGAGCCTGGAAGGGATCCTCACACCAAGTTTGACTGTGTCGGCTTGTCCGGGATCTTTCGGGACTCCCTTGAAAAGGACCCCGTGAATGTTCTCGCCGTTCTTTATGATTCCGGCACGGTACACGGCGGGGACCACCCGGCGGACCTCAGGCAGATCCTCGATCTCTTTGACGAAACCGGGATCGAGGGTCATCGGGGACTCGTCGTTGATGTAATTCATGTCGGCCGGCATGAGCTGGACATCTCCGGTCAGGTCCGAGATCCCGTCGCGGATCTCCTCACGGAAACCGGAGGAGACCGCCACGGCTATGATCATGATGAGGAACGAGACCGCGATGGAGACCATCGCGATCTTACCTCCGAAACGGAGGCGTCTCGCTATGAAGCCCGACGCTTCCAAAGTGTCATGTTACCAAATGTGGGTCCTCTCGCTTTCGGGGCGCCACATGGGGTCACCCTCCTTGATCCCGAAGGCGTCGAAGAAGGTCTGGAAATTCTTCACGGAGACGTTGACCCTGTTCACGGCGAGTGAGTGGACATCCTGCCTTGTCCTTCTGGCCTTCTCCTGGTCGGTGATGTTCTGGGCCCAGACAGTGGCGTACGAGAGATAGAACCTCTGGTCGGGGGTGAAACCGTCGATCAGGCCGGGATCGTTACCCTCGATTGCGTTACGCATGGCGGTGTAGGCGATGCTGAGGCCACCATGGTCGCCGATGTTCTCGCCGAGGCTCAACTCTCCGTTAGCCATGAGGGCGGGGTTGCCGTCCTTGGCGGGAAGGACCTCCACGGCGTTGAACTGATCCACGAGCACGGCGGCTTTGGCCTTGAATTTCGTGTCGTCCTCGTCGGTCCACCAGTTTGACATGTTGCCCTTGCTGTCGAAGAGGCGGCCCTGGTCGTCGAAGCCGTGGGACATCTCGTGGCCTATTACCACACCTATTCCCCCGTAGTTGACGACGTCGTCGGCGTCAGGATTGAAGAACGGGGGCTGGAGGATGGCCGCAGGGAAGCAGATCTCGTTGGTGCTGGGGTTGTAATAGGCGTTGACGGTCTGGGGAGACATGCCCCACTCGGTCCTGTCCGTGGGTTTGCCGAGCTTGGAAAGGTTGTCGGCTATCCTCCACTTGCTGGCGGCCTTCAGGTTCTCGTAATAGCTCTTCCCAGGATCGATCTCAAGGTCGGAATAATCCTTCCACTCGTCCGGGTATCCGATCTTCACGGTGAAGTTGTCCAGTTTCTCGTGGGCCTTGACCTTGGTCTCCGCGCCCATCCAGTCCAGCTCGTCGATGTGCTGGGAGAAAGCCTTCTTGAGATTCTCCACAAGAGTGATCATCTTCTCCTTGGAGGAGGCAGGGAAATATTTCTCGACATACATCTTGCCGACAGCCTCGCCCAACACACCGTTAGGCACCTGCATCGCCCTCTTCCAACGAGGCTTTGGCTCCTTGATGCCCGACATCTGGGTGCTGAAGAAGTCGAAGGAGGCGGCGTAGAAGTCATCGCTTAGGTAGTTGGCGGCCCCGCTGATCACACGGGCGGCGAGATAATCCTTCAGGATCGGAAGATCCTCATTGGCGAAATAGACGCCGAACTTCTCGAAAAAGTCAGGCTCGGCGACCACGACCTTCTCCTGCTCGGGGATGCCCCTGGCGGTCAGATATGCCCTCCAGTCGAAGCCGGGGAAAGTTGAGACCATGGTCTCGGTGCTGTAAACATTGTACTGGGCCTCGACATCCCTCTCCTTGACACTGTCCCAGGAGTTGTTGGCGAGCACATCCTCGACCGCGAGCGCGTTCTCGGAGGCGTTCTTCGGGTTCTCGACCCCGGCGAGGGCGAAAACCTTCTCAAGGAATGCCCTGTAGCCTTCCTTCATGGCGGCGTTCTCAGGCTTGACATAGTAGTCCCTGTTCCCTATCCCGAGTCCGCCTTGGCCGAAATAGAGGATCTGGGAGTCGCTGTCGACCATGTCGGACTCCACATAAGAGCCGAAGAAAGGCCTGTCGCCGGTGTTGTGCATCTCGGCCACGAGAGCCACGACGCCGGCCTTGTCGGAGACCGAATAAATCTTGTCAAGCATGGCCTTGAGAGGGGCGGCGCCTTCCTGGTTGAGCCTGACAGAGTCCAGGCCCTGCTTGTAAAGGTCGGATATCTTTCTCTCCACGGAGCCTTCCGCGGTCTTCATCTTGGTCATGCCGGCGAAAAGATCGTTGAGACGCTCGACATTGGTCTCGCTCAACTGGTCGAATGTCCCGAAACGGGCGAACTCGGGGCGGAGAGGGTTTTTCTTCTGCCACCCGCCTGTGGCGTACTGATAGAAATCAACCGCCGGGGAGACGGAGGTGTCAAAGTTCGTGAGATCGATGGCGGGCACCTTGGCCTGCTCTGGGCCGCACGCGGCGAAAGTTAAAGTAGCGGCCATAATCAGGAAAAACTTTTTCATTCTGACTATTTATTATTCAATAATATTCAGTAATAATATTCAGTGTCAAATCGCGAAGTTATCATTTATTTCGCGATATTTGCCAATCAAATCCGGAATAGATGTCGAGAATAGTTGAATTTATCAAGGACTGGATGCTCCCTATCGCCATTGTGGCCGGTATAGCGATCTGTCTGGCCCTTCATCTCATACCTCCTCTCGCCAAGTCAGCCGAACCCTCGTTCTCGAGATTCGCCAAGGATGTCCAGCCGGTCATGGTGGCCATCATGCTTTTCCTCCAGTTCAACAAGGTCTCCCCCACCGACCTGCGATTCAGGAAATGGCACTTCCTCGTCCTCGCCTTCCAGATGGGAGCCTTTGTCGCCCTCTCTCTCATCGCCGTGGCCTTGCCGAAAGGAGAGACCCGGATCCTGGTTGAATGCGCCATGCTCTGCTTTGTGTGCCCGACCGCCGCGGCCGCCGGAGTGATCACCGACAGACTCGGCGGGAGCCTCTCTGACACAGTCACTTATGTTGTCATCATCAACATTGTGGCCGCGTTGGTCATCCCGATGGTCATCCCCATGGTCCACCCGGTTGAAGGGGTCTCTTTCCTGACCAGGTTCGCGGCGATCTGCGCGAAGGTTTTCCCCTTGCTGGTGTTCCCGCTGCTGCTGGCCTGGCTGGTACGCTACACCATGAAGAGGATTCACAAGAGACTGGTCGGGATCGCCGGCTGGGCTTTCTATATCTGGGGATTCACCCTTTGCCTGTCGATCTATCTCGCCACCAAGGCCCTGATAGGCAGCGGGATATCCGTCTTCGCGGGTATCATGATCTGTATTGTCTCACTCCTCTGCACGCTTGCCCAGTTCGCTATGGGCAGGAGAATCGGTAGGAGGACGTGCCGGAATGAGAGGGAGACCGTCAAGATGGCGGACTCCATCACCGCCGGCCAGGCTTTCGGCCAGAAGAACAACGGCTTCCTGATCTGGCTGGGCTACACCTGGATGACCCCGGTCACCTCCGTCGCCGGCGGCCTCTACAGCGTCTGGCAGAATCTTGTCAACTCTTGGGAACTTTACGAGCAACGACATGCTGTTACAGAAACATCTCATAATAAATAGAATAAAAGATTTAATGGTCCGTTTTTCCGGACCATCTAAAGTCATAAATCGCTCATTATTGGCGATTTGCGCTCCAGCCATTCTCGCCGCTAATATCGCGGCCGCACAGGATATGCCGACGATGGTCACCATACCTTCCGGGGAGTTCATCATGGGAAGCGACCTGGGCGGCTTCCACGCCGATGAGGCTCCCCTCCATAAGGTCAAGATCTCCAGGGTGTTCCGGATGAGCGCGACAGAGATAACCAACCTCCAGTACGAGCGCTTCCGCCCCGGACACAAGGCCTTGAGGGGTAAGGGCGGTTTCTCGTCGGGTGACAACGAGGCCGTTGTTCTCGTGACTTATGATGACGCCGTCGCCTATTGCGAATGGCTCTCAGCCCGGACAGGGAGAAACTTCCGCCTGCCCACCGAGGCCGAGTGGGAATATGCTTGCAGGGCCGGGACGACAACCCCCTTCCACACAGGCGAGACCCTTCCCGAAAGCTCCATGAGGAACCAGAGGACGGAGAGGGATCTTGTCCCCGTGTCTCTGGAGACCGCCCTTGACGAGCCGAACGCTTTCGGACTCCGCGGGATGCACGGCGGGGTCGAGGAATGGTGCCTGGACTGGTACGGGGACTATCCCGAAGGGCCGCGGACTGATCCGGCCGGGCCATCTGACGGACTCTACAGGGTCACCAGGGGAGGCAGTCATAACACTCCTTTGGAATATCTGCGGAGCGCCTCACGCTCCGCCGCCATCCCCGGAGACTCTAACTGCCAGATCGGATTCAGGGTGGTGGAGACAGACATCGTCCCGAAGACTCATAAGGCCAAGAGAGCCAAGTTATTGATAGAAAGTGGGGTACGGGGAAGGAAAGCTTCCTGGGACAAGCCCTCGGAGGAGCCTCTTTGGATCGACCCTGTGCCTTTCGTCATAGCCCCGACCGACGGGTCTCCTTTCTACGGCCACAACCACCAGCCCGCCATCACCTGGTGTCCCAACGGGGATCTCCTGGCGATCTGGTTCTCGACCGAGGCTGAGAGCGGCAGGGAGATGGTCGTGCTCGGCTCCAGGCTCCGTAAAGGCTCGGACGCCTGGGACCCTGCCTCCCTGTTCTTCAAAGTCCCGGACAGGAATATGACCGGAAGCTCGCTCCTCACCCTTGAGGACGGTACCATCCTTCACGTCAACGGGGTGGCCGACTCAGGCGATTGGAAGAGGCTCTGCATGGTCGTCAGGACCAGCCGCGACAACGGCAAGACATGGTCGAGACCGTCCATAGCCGAGGGCGACCACGACGTGAGGCATCAAGTCATCGCCGGGCCTGTCATCCTCAGTGACAAGACTATAGTCCAGTGTTGCGACGCCGGACCCGGAGGCGACGACGGCACCTCCTTCCATCTGAGCCGCGACTGGGGAAAGACCTGGGAAGACACGGGTTCCACCATTCCGGGGATCCACGCCGGTGTGGTCGAGCTGAAGGACGGAAGATTAATGGCATTCGGCAGGGGGAATTCGATCGACGGGAGGATGCCTGTCAGTTTCTCCTCTGACAAGGGCCGGTCATGGATCAGCCGGGCCAGCGGTTTCCCGCCGATAGGGAGCGGGCAAAGGTTGGTCCTGAAACGCCTTCAGGAGGGTCCGGTCATGCTCGCGACTTTCCTGGACAATGGTATGAATATATTCCTGTCATTTGACGAGGGGGAGACTTGGACCTCGGGGAAACCGTTGTCTGACGGCTCCGGAAGGGATATGGCCGGCGGCGCCTGGACCGGTGATTTCACGATGGACTCCACCCACTCCGAGCCGAAAGGCTATTTCGCCTGCGTCCAGACTCCCGACGGAGTCATCCACCTCATCTCCAGCCGCCTCCACTACCGATTCAACCTCCCCTGGATCCTTCAGCAACGGTAGCAGACAGTTCCCCCTCCAGAACCGCCGCTTCGCGGCCCCACCGTTCGACTCGCTCACGGCAAGCCGTTCGCTTCGCTCCGGCCCCCCCTCTTAACGTGCCGAGGGTGGCAGTGGTTCTGGAGGGGGACTGTCTGCTACCGTTACAAGGTTGAAGGGGGAAAGCCGCTACATGGCGGAGAGGCGGGCCTGGGCGGAAGCCTTCTCCGTCTCGTCCGGCGTGACACGGATCAGCATCGGGAGATACTTCTTCTCCAACTTGACATTCTTGTCCTTCCGCGCCAGAAGCACACAGTTCTTGATCGTCGCGTAATCGTCCGGACGCTTCTTCAGCACCTTGTTGTACATCTTCAGGGCGTTTTTGCTATCCTTCTTGTAGACAAGGTAATACGACCCGATGTTGGTCATGTACTCCAAGGCGTTCGGATAGTACGACAGCATCTTCTCGGAGAGTTCCTTGAACGCCTCGTACGAGGCTGGGGTGCCTATCTGGTAGAACGCGAAGCAGCAGTCCTGCATGACGGCCGGGAAAAGAGTCTCGTCTGAGACGAATCCGGGATATTCCCAGGACGGGTGGTTGTGGCCGTCGTAGTCGATGAGGCCCTTCAGGCCGGCAAGGGCCATGTCCGGGCTGTCCGCCTCGTAGTCAAGCAGGGCGGAAAGCTTGTAGATCCTTAAATCCAGGCGGTTCTGGTTGAGTTCTATCGCCTTGTCGATGGCCTGGGTTGACTTCCCGAAGAGCTCGTCGTCAAAACTCAAGACAGTGAAATAGTTGACATCCTTGTCCAGGGAGTCCTTCAAGGAGAGCACCGGGGCGTTGCCCAGATACCTGTTCCCCTCCCTGGGCTCAAGCTTCTCCGACTTGCTCTTGGAATAATAATAGGAGAACTTCCCCAGGAGCATGTCAATGTCGTCGGGATAGTCCCTCTCCCATTTCTGGAGATGGGTCTCGATGCCGACCCCGGCGGGACCGAGTTTGGAGACAAGAAGGTTGTAGCGATCCGCGTACTCCTCAGGCGTGGGTTTAGTCTGGGAGAAGAGGGGAAGGACGACGGAGAAGACCGTCACAAGCGAGAGTAATCTCTTCATAATCATATATCAATTCTAATTCTTCTGTTCAGCGGGTGGAGGTTGTTCCACCGTTTCCCGATATTCTTGACAAAGCCAAGGGGGCAACCCTCGTGACAGACGATGAGATAGCCTTGAGGCTGGCCCTCGACGAACACGCTGTCGCGGTGGAGGAAACGCAAGGCCGTCGGCCGGTCCAGATCCACGGTCGGGTACTTGTCCAGAGGCGGGAATATGCTCAAGGCCCAGTCCGGATTCGGTACGAAGTCCCGGCCCTTGACCTCTCCTTCGGCGAGACCGTTCCTCAAAGGGTGGAGACAGTCTATGGCCTGGCGGGTTCTTCCTGAGGGCGAAGTCTTTTCGAGGACGGACACGAACTGTCCCTCCCCTTCCACGAGACCTGGCATGAGGAGCCCTCCTGTCTTGGTTCGAATCACTCCGGGAAGTGATTGATATTCATAGCCTGACACTTCGGCCCCAAGTTCCTCCGCGGCCCAGAGTACGTTGCCGTCGTTCTCGGATTCCTCGAAGGTACAGGTGGAATAGACCAGCAGGCCTCCCTGGCGGAGGGCGGGCCAGACATCAGCCACTATCCTTCTCTGGCGGGCGGCGCAAAGGGCCACATTCTCCTCGGACCATTCCTCCACGGCCCTGGGGTCTTTGCGGAACATCCCCTCCCCGGAGCACGGCGCGTCAACCACGATGATGTCGAAATACCCCTCCAACTTGGAGAAGGCCTTCGGGTCGGCGCTGGTCACGACCACATTCGGGTCGCCCCAGACCGCGACGTTGTCTCGAAGGACAAGGGCCCTGTCACGCATTACCTCATTCGCCACCAGAAGGAAACCATCCCCGAAGCGCTGGCGCAGCGAGACTGAGAGGTCGGTGGTCTTGCCGCCTGGGGCGGCGCAGAGATCCAGCGCTCTCACGGGGCGGCCAAGGCCGTCGAACCGGTCGAGGAACTCGCGGGTCATGTGACCGACGATCATAGCGGACGAGTCCTGGACGTAATAGCGGCCGGCGTGGAAGAGAGGATCCAGGACGAACTTAGGCCTCTCCTGAAGCATGAAGCCATACTCGTTCCACGGCACCGGCGTCATCCCCCATCCTTCAGACACTTCCTCCCCGAAGGGCTTAGTGGGTGAGGACACTGCCACCCTCGGCACGTTAAGAGGGGGGACCGGAGCGGAGCGAAGCGACGCGAGCGGTGGGGCCGAGCGAAGCGAGGCATCCGAACCCCTAAGGCCCTTCGGGGAGGAGAATTTAAAAGGGTTGTAGCGGATTGAGACGGAGGGGGGCAGGGAGAAGGCGTCGAAGGCGACACGGGCCTTCTCCGGCCCGACCGCCCTCTCAAGGATGTCCCTCAAAACCCTGTCCTCCATATTCCGGACCTATTGACCCATCCTCTTCTCGAACTCCTCGCGGGCCTTTCTCACAGTCTCCTCGTCGAGACCCTCGGGCATCCTGCCCTCGGAGACGGAGACCAGCCCGTCGACCACCTTGTCCATCGCCTCACGGATCTTGCCGGCGAGCATCATCCTCATCATGAGGTTGAAGTCGGCGTGGAACTCTATGTGGAAGTCGGTGCGGGAGGAACCGTCCGGCACGGCGTCGAAATGAAGCGAGCCGCTGAAACCGAACGGGGCGCCGTTGTCGATGAACTCTATCCTTGAATATGGCACACGGTCTTTGACCATGACCCCGATCTTGAAGCCCTGGACTGTCATGGAGATGGTGTCATAGTCCGCCTCGACTCCCTGGCGCTTGTCCTCGGGGAGCATCTGGAGGAAGTTCCTCATGTCCACGAAAGCCATGTAGAGCTCGAAAGGGGATTTCGAGACTATTCCGTGCTTGCTGGTGATATCTGTTGTCATATTCCTATCAATTAATGAATTATCTATTCCATTCCGCGGGGTTGAGGCGCCACTTCCCGAGCGTCTCGGCCTCGGCGGGACCAACGAGTCCCTCGGCGGTCGCCTCTTCAATAAGCGAGCCATAGTCGGACAAGGTGTCGAGTCGGACCCCAGCCTCCTTGAACCTCTCCGCGGCGATGTCGAACCCGTAGGTGAATATCGCCACCATCCCGAGCACATCGGCGCCGGCCTCCCTCAGGGCCTCAACAGCCGCCAGGCTACTCATCCCGGTCGAGACAAGATCCTCAATCACAACCACTTTCGACCCGGCTGGAAGGTTCCCCTCGATCTGGGACTTGGTCCCGTGATCCTTGGGTTTGGGACGGACATAAACAAAGGGTTTCCCCATCCTGTCGGCCGCGAGGACCCCGTGCGCGATGGCCCCTGTGGCCACCCCGGCCACTATCCCGGCCTCGGGATAAAGCTCCGAGGCCTTCATCGCCAGTTCCCCGGCCACGAAAGCGCGGGTCTGGGGATCGGATAGAATCCGCCTGTTGTCGCAATAGATCGGGGAGCGCCACCCGGACGCCCAGGTGAAGGGTTCCTCAGGCCTCAGAAGCACCGCCCCTATTCCCAGAAGGCGGGCCGCCAGTTTTCTGTCCGTTGATTCCATGTTCATTCCAAATGATTTCTTAACTTCGCGGCATAGCTTACAAATATAGTGAATTTATACCTCAAGATGCGAAAGATCTTCCTGGAAAAGAGATGCATGGTGATCTGCCCGCACGACGAGCCCGCCCTTTCGGATCCCAACTCCATCGAGTTCCACATCGGTGACGAGAGGGACATCCCGACTCTCGCGGACAGGTTCGAGACCTCTGCCTCCCTTTCCCGGATCTACATCCCGACATCTGACGTCGAGTCCACCTACCGTTCTTTCCTGTCCTGTTTCAAGGAGGTCAACGCCGCCGGAGGAGTTGTCTCCAACCGCAGGGGAGACGCCCTGCTGATCCGCAGGAACGGCCTTTGGGATCTCCCGAAGGGGCATCAGGAGCCGGGAGAGGACATCAGCGTCACCGCCTTGAGGGAAGTCGAGGAGGAGACCGGGATCAGCGATCTCGAGCTGAGAGGCCTTATCTGCGTCACCGACCACTGCTACCGCAGGAACGGGATCTGGCACCTCAAGCACACCTGGTGGCACGACATGCTTTTCACAGCCCCGCTGGAACTTACCCCCCAGCTCGAGGAGGACATCACGAAGGCCGCATGGGTGCCGCGCTCCGGACTTTCCAGTTACTTGAAAGACACCTATCCCTCGATCATGGAAGTGTTTCGTGAGTTGAAACATTTTCCCGGGGAAGGCCGTATATAAGAAGTATCGGATATATTCGTACTTATGAAACTTTCCCAATTCCAGTTCCTCCTCCCCAAGGAGCGCGTGGCCCAGGAACCCACAAGGTGGCGTGACGAATGCAAACTCATGGTGGTCCACAAGGACACCGGCGAGATCGAGCACAAGCTTTTCAAAGACATCATCGACTATTTCGGTAAAGGCGACACTTTCGTCCTCAACGACACGAAGGTGTTCCCCGCCAGGCTCTACGGCAAGAAAGAGAAGACCGGGGCGGACATCATGGTGTTCCTCCTCAGGGAACTCAACCGCGAGCAGCACCTCTGGGACGTGATCGTGGATCCCGCCAGGAAGATCAGGATCGGGAACAAGTTGTATTTCGGCGACGACCAGAGCCTCGTGGCCGAGGTCATTGACAACACCACCTCCCGGGGGCGCACCCTCCGTTTCCTCTACGACGGCTCCTACGAGGACTTCAAGCGGTCCCTCTTCAATCTCGGCGAGCTGCCCGTCCCGAAGTGGGTCAAGAGCTCGGTGACCCCTGAGGACAAGGATAATTACCAGACCATTTTCGCCGCTAAGGAAGGCGCCGTGGCCGTGCCGGCTGCCGGCACACATTTCAGCCGCGAGCTTTTCAACAGGATGATTCTCAAGGACATAAACAAGGCATTCATCACCGTGCACATGGGCATCGGCCAGTTCCGCAGGGTGGATGTCGAGGATCTTTCCAAGCACAGGATGGACTCCGAGAGGCTTATGATAGACAAGGAGGCCTGTGAGATCATCAACAAGGCCAAGAACGGCGGGCACAAGGTGGTGGCCGTCGGCACCACTGTCATGAGGGGACTCGAGACCTACGTCACGACGACCCACGAGGTCAAGCCTTACGACGGGTGGACCAACAAATTCATATTCCCTCCGTACGAGTTCTCAATCCCGGACGCCATAGTCTCCGGCTTCCATATGCCTGAGTCGACAATGCTCATGGCCGTGGCGGCTTTCGGGGGCTTCGAGCACATCATGAACGCCTACAAGGTGGCCCTTGACATGGATTACCGCTTCGGCCCCTACGGCGACGCGATGCTGGTTCTCTGATTCTTTTTATTACTATCACCTTAAACAGATTTAAACTTAACCGCTTAAACTTCAACGCATTATGAAAAACCTCGAAGAGAGGGCGTGTTATTGCGCCCTCAACAGGATCTTTGGTTTCGAGCCGAGGGTCGGTGTCGGCCTGGTCGAGACTTTCGGCGGCGCTGCCGCTGTCTTCAAAGCGCCTCCAGGGGACATCTCAGCGTTCCTTGGCTCACAGGCCAGGGCGCGCTACGCCTCCCTGATAACCGGGAGCGCCTTCGAGTCCTCCGCCACCGAGTTGGAGAAACTGGAAGCCTCTGGGTGCCGTTTCGTCTGTCACGGGGAGCCGGGCTACCCGAAGGCTCTCCTGGAGTGCGAGGATCCCCCTCTGGGCCTCTACTACAGAGGCTCCCTCCCGCCGGAGGAGGTGTTCGACACCCGGCCTCAAATCGCCGTCATCGGGACAAGGAACCTCTCTTTCTACGGCCGAGACTGGTGCAGGATCATCGTGGAATCTTTCTCAAAGGCCAGAGTCAAACCGATGATAGTCAGCGGATTGGCTATTGGTGTGGATGTCACCGCCCATAGGGCGGCTCTCGAGTCCGGACTGCCGACCGTGGGGGTGATGGCGACCGGGATAGACGAGATCTATCCCGCGGCCAACGCCGCTGTCGGGGAGTCGATGGCCTCGACTCCGGGATGCGCCCTGATCACTGACTACCCTCCCGGGACAGGGGCGGCCAGGATCAACTTCCTCCGGCGGAACAGGATCATAGCCGGACTCTGCCCGGCGACAATCCTCATCGAGTCGAGAATCCATGGGGGAGGGATGATGACGGCCAGGCTCGCTTATTCCTACGACAGGGACGTTTACGCTCTTCCCGGCAGGATCGACGATCCCCAGTCCCAAGGGTGCAACATGCTGATACGCGAGAATATAGCCGCCCCGATCGGGAATATCCCTGACCTTCTGGAGAGGCTAGGGCTCGGGAAGGCCGACATATCCCTTAAAAGCGATTTCAAGGCCGAGGTGGAGGCGCGCTACGCCGGCCTTGACGAGGGTCTGAGGAGAGACCTCCTGAAAGTGGCGATGACCGTGAAGAGCCATCGCGGGATAGGGATGGACGAGATCCGCGACTCGCTCGGCTGGCCTTTCAGCAAGGTCAGCCGCCTGGTCAACGAGCTGGAGTGCGACGGCATCATCTCCGTGGATCTCCTGCAGCATTGCTTCGCGAGGACGGTGAAAGTGTGAAGGTGAAAGAAAAATGAGTATCTTTGGGATCATGTTTCTCATCGACACTCATTGCCACCTGTCAGACCACGCTTTCTCCGGTGAGGAGGACTCCTACATCGCCAGGGCCCGTGAGGCGGGGGTGGAGATAATGCTCCAGCCGGATGTGGACAG
Organism: Bacteroidales bacterium; assembly: GCA_017429765.1. Lineage (GTDB taxonomy): Bacteria > Bacteroidota > Bacteroidia > Bacteroidales > UBA932 > Cryptobacteroides. The sequence continues at coordinate 62,553 of JAFROJ010000064.1, forward strand.
CTCCGAGCGGAAGGCGATGTTCGACCTCTGCGACCGCCATCCGGGGGTTCTGCGACCCATGCTCGGGCTCTATCCCGGATCTGTCGGGAAAGACTGGAAGTCCGAGATTGACAAGATGTTGGAATATTCGGACAGGGAGGTTGTCGCGATCGGGGAGATCGGCCTCGACTACCACGAGGGCAAGGAGTTCGAGAAGGAGCAGAAAGAGGCCCTGCACTGGCAGCTGGACTACGCCATGGAGAGAGATCTGCCTGTCAACATCCACATGAGGGACGCCATGGGAGACATCCTGGAAATATTTCGCTGTCACAAGGGGCTACGGGGGAACATGCACGCCTATTCCGGAAGCTATGAGAGCTTCCTGGAACTGCAAAGACTCGGGGACTGGCGCCTCGGGGTCGGAGGTGTCGTGACATTCAAGAACGCCTCGCTCGCCGAGGTGGTGAGGAAAGTGCCCCTGGAGCGGATAGTCCTGGAGACGGACGCCCCCTATCTCACCCCCGTCCCCTACAGGGGCAGGAGGAACGAGAGTTCCCTCATCCCTCTCGTGGCCGGGAGGGTGGCCGAGTTGAAAGGGGTGTCCGTGGAGGAGGTCGCCGAGACGACCACGATGAACGCGAGAAAACTTTTCGGAATATGAAATCAACATGAACTTACCAGTTCGTCCACGAGAATGAAAATAAGAAGTGTTACCTTTGGTATCGAACCAAAGCTAACACATCCGATGGACGGAATCGCATTTGACCAAGTCATCAAACGGGGCTGTGGTATAG
>JAFROJ010000065.1 GCA_017429765.1 Bacteroidales bacterium
GAAAGGTGGTTAACCCAGCCTTCGATTTTGACACCAACACCTTCTACGGGCTTGATTTGGAAGAGGATATTCCAAAGCTCTATTCGGCCAAAATAAAGTTATGATTGCTTGTTTTTTGCTATATTTGTAATAGTGTAGTACCTTTTGTCGCCGATTATGAGATTTAGGGGTATCATAGTTTTATCGTGTTTGCTGTTGGCAATCCCTTTGTCAATGCCTGCCCAGCGCCCGATGACGCTCCAGGAGGCGATCGGGACGGCCAGGAGCCAGTCGGTGGCGGCCCTGCAGGCGAAGCACGCCTTCGTCTCGACATATTGGGCGTACCGGTCCTACCAGGCCAGCCGGCTTCCCTCGCTCTACCTCTATGGCAACCTGATGAACTTCGACCGCTCCCTGACTCTATTGCAGAGTTATGAGGACGGTACGTTCCGTTACGCCAACTCCTACAACCTCCAGAACAGCCTCGGACTCTCCGTCACGCAGAACGTGACCTTCACCGGCGGCCGGCTGTCGGTGTACTCAGACCTTCGGAGGATCGACCAGTACGGCGTGTTCAAGAACCTGACATGGTACTCGCAACCCATCACGGTCAGTTACACCCAGCCCCTTTTCGCCTACAACCAGTTCAAGTGGGACAAGCTGATCGAGCCCAAGGAATATGAGAGGGGCCGGCGACAGTACATCGAGTCCATGGAAGACGTGACCATCGCCGCCGCCAAGGCGTATTTCGACCTTATCGCCGCCACCAAGAACCATGACGCTTCGGTCACGAACTTCTCCAACACCGTGAAGATGCACTCCGTCGCCGGTGAAAGATTGAAGCTTGGCACCGTCACAAGGGACGAGTATCTTCAGCTTGAGCTCCGCGCCCTCAATGACAGCATCGCGGTGGGAGAGAACCAGGTCAAGGTCAGGGAGGCCCAGATGGCCCTTAACTCGATCTTGGGCTATGACGAGTCCGTGGAGGTCTCCCCGGTTATCGACGACGCCCTGCCTGAGATCATCATGGACTACGACATGGTCCTGGACAAGGCTCTCAAGAACTCGACCTTCAATCTCGAGAATGAGATCAAGGAACTGGACGCGGCTTCCGCCGTGGCCAAGGCCAAGGCCGACAGGGGGATCTCGATGAGCCTGAACGCCCGGTTCGGCCTCTCCCAGTCGGGGGCGGGATTGCCGGACGTTTACCGGGATCTCCTGAACCAGGAGGTGGTCGGACTGACTTTCAGCGTGCCGATCTTCGACTGGGGGCTCGGCAAGGGCAAGGTCCAGAAAGCGAAGGCCGCGGAGGAGGTGGTCAAGGCCCAGAACCTACAGGAAGAGAATGATTTCCGGAGGAAGATATTCACGGCCGTCGGCCAGTTCAACAACCAGCGCCAGCAGTGTGTCGCCAGCAAACGGGCGATGGAGATCGCCGCGGAAAGATATTCCCTGATGATGGACAAGTTCAGGCAAGGCAATGCCACGGTCACCGACCTCACGACCGCCCAGAACGATTCGGACGCGGCTCTCTCCAAATACGTCGGGGACCTCGGCAACTTCTGGAACTATTACTACAGCCTCAGGAAGCTGACACTCTACGACTTCCTGGCCGGCCGTGACATAGAAGTGGATGTCAAAGAAATGGTTGAATGACTATGAGATCAAGATCACTAGCGATATGCGCCCTCGCGGCGGCCATGGCTCTCACCTCATGCGGGGGCAAAAAGACCTCGGAAGAGGGGAGGGACGGCAAGCTCCAGTACTCTCCCCAGGTCAACGAGGTTGAAGTGATCACGCTGGAACGTGCTGATTTCGCCAGGCAGCTGCTCTCCAACGGCAAGCTGGCGGCCTCAAAGAAAAGCGCGCTGCTATTCGGCACTTCCGGGAAGATCGCCTCGATCAATGTGAAGAACGGCGGTGTGGTCGGCGCGGGAGCGACCATAGCCACCCTGGACAGGCCGGATTTGAAGCTCGCCCTTGAGTCCGCGGAAATCGCGCTGAAGAAGGCGGAGATCGACCTCTATGACTTCCTCGCCGGCCAGGGCTATTCCGCCCGTGACACGGTCTCGGCGCCGAAGGAGTTGATGGAGGCGGGAAAGATGAGGTCGGGCTTCACTTCAGCCCTGAACAACCTGTCCAAGGCCAGGTATGACATCTCAGGGACCGCTCTGAAGGCCCCGTTCCACGGGAGGGTGGCCGATGTGAAGCTCCGCCGTTACGACCAGTACACCGGTTCGGAGCCGTTCTGCACGATCATCGACGACCGGGCCCTGGACGTGGATTTCACGGTTATGGAGTCGGAATATTCCTTCCTCTCCATAGGGCTTCCAGTCAAGATCCGTCCCTTCGCCGACGAGGGTAAGGAATACACCGGCAAGATCACAGGGATCAACCCCTCGGTGGACGCCAAGGGCCAGATCTCAGTTCGCGCGCAGGTCGCTAACGACGGCTCGCTGATCGACGGCATGAACGTGAAAGTGATCGTTGAGCGCATGATTCCCGGCCAGCTCGTGGTCCCCAGGAGCGCCGTGGTGATCCGTGACAACCTGGACGTCCTGTTCACCTACACCCCTGACGGCAGGGCCCATTGGACCTATGTGAAGATCCTCTATTCCAACGGCGATTCCCATGTGGTGACCGCCAACACGGACAGGAACGCGACCCTGAACGAGGGCGACCAGGTGATTGTCTCAGGGAATCTCAACCTTGCGGACAACTCGGAGGTGACCATCAAGGAGTAAGGAATGCTCAAGACGCTCATAGACAGGCCTGTGACTGTGACGATGATCACATTGGTGGTCATTGTCCTGGGTCTTGTGAGCACGCGTCTCCTGCCGGTCTCGCTTATTCCTGACGTCGACATCCCGTACATCACGGTCCAGGCCACTTCGGCCGACCTCTCGGCCAGGGAGATGGACGAGACTGTCCTTAAGCCCCTGCGCCAGCAGCTCATCCAGATCAATGGGCTTGAGGATATTGTCAGCGAGGCCAGCGACGGGAGCGGCACTGTGAGCCTCACTTTCAGCCACGGCTCGGACATCAGCTACCTGTTTATTGAGGTCAACGAGAAGATCGACCGCTGCATGTCCTCCCTTCCGGATATCGCCAGGCCCAAGGTGCTCAAGGCCAGCGCCACCGACATCCCTGCGTTCTACCTGAGCGTGACAGGCGGCGAGTCCGATGGGTTCGTCCCTGATGAATTATTCCCTGTCAGCCAAGATTTCATTGAGCTGAGCCGCTTCGCGGAGGATGTGATCATCAAACGCGTGGAGCAACTCCCGGAGGTCGCGATGGCCGACATCAGCGGCACTCTGGATGAGGAGATCCTTATCCTCCCGGACCAGGACAGGCTCCGCCAGATCGGGATGACCATGGACGAGTTCGAGACCTTGATTAAGGGAGTGAATATCAGTCTTGGGAGCCTCACGATCAGGGACGGCGAGTACCGTTATAATGTCAAGTTCGACTCCAGGGCCTCATCGGCTGAAGACATCTCCTCCATTTGGCTCAAGCGTGAGGGCAGGATGCTGCAAGTCAAGGATATAGCTAAGGTCGTGACGCATCCGGCCAAACGGACCGGGTTGGTCCGCTCCGACGGGAAGGACGCGGTCTGCCTCGCCGTCATCAAGCAGAGCGAGGCCAGGATGTCCGCCCTGAAGAAGTCGATGAACGAGCTGATGGACCAGTTCAAGGAGGACTATCCCAGCCTGGATTTCAAGATCACGAGGGACCAGACCGAGCTTCTGGAATATTCGATCAGCAATCTCTTTAAGAACATCATCATGGCGCTCCTGCTGGCCTGCGTGGTGATCTTCCTCTTCATGAGGGACTTCCGCTCCCCGGCGCTGGTGGCGCTGACCATGCCCGTGGCCCTGGTGTTCTCGATGCTCTGCTTCCATGCGGTCGGCCTTTCTCTCAACATCATCTCCCTTTCCGGACTTCTGCTCGGCGTGGGGATGATGACCGACAACTCGATAATCCTGGTGGATAACATCACCGGCAGATGGCAGCGGGACGGCGATCTTCGCCAGGCCGTGCTGAAGGGGACCTCCGAGGTGATGGGACCGATGCTGAGCTCCGTCCTGACTACCTGCGCCGTGTTCATACCCCTTGTCTTCCTCGGGGGCATAGCCGGGGCGATGTTCCACGACCAGGCCATCTCCGTGACGATAGTCCTGCTGACTTCCTACGTGGTCACCATCACTGTCATACCAGTCTTCTATTATTGGTGGTACAAGGGTAAGGACAGGTTTGCCCCGAGCCGTTTCCTTGAGAGGATCAATTTCGAGAGGCCTCTCCAGAAATGGGATGGCAGGTGGATGGAGTGGTGCCTGAGACACAGGTCGCTCTCCTGGTGGCTACTCGCGGTCTCTTTGGCCGGCGCCGCCGCGTGCTTCCTGCTGATGCCGAAGGAGAGGCTTCCCCAGATGACCCAGACCGACACCATCCTGAAGATCGAATGGAACGAGCATCTGGCCATCGAGAACAACACGGAAAGGATAAGGTCGATCGAGACCCTGCTCTCCGGGAAGGTCTCCCAGATGACCTCCCTGGTCGGGGCCCAGCGATTCGCTCTCGGCCACAGCGGCGACCAGGGGATCTCCGAGGCGTCCGTCTATCTGGATTGCGGGAACCAGAGGACCTTGGACAAGGTTAAGGAGAAGCTGGAAGCTTATCTCGCGTCCTCGTGGCCAGAGGCCGCTTATTCATTCTCCCCGTCCGGGAATATCTTCGACATGGTCTTCTCCGGGAATGAGGCCCCCCTGACGGCCAAGCTCCGTCCTGTCAGGGCGGAAGTGATGGAGGTCGCTCCTGTGAGAAAAGTCGTCTCCGGCATCCGGGACGCCCTTCCCGGGGCGGGAGTATCGGATCCCGCCGTCAAGACGGACGCGCTTTTCGTGGCGGATCCCGATTTGCTCGCCCTTTACGGGGTTAGCGTGTCCGACCTCCTTTCCATCCTCCGCAATTCCCTGAACGAGAACAGGCTCTTCAACATAGTCCAGGGCTCCCGGTCCGTTCCGGTTGTGACCGGATCGAACGCCGGAAGCCTTTCCGAGATTCTTTCCCGGACCTTTGTCGAGAAGAAAGGAGATGACGGTGTGACCGTGAGGATTCCTGCCTCGGACCTTATGAGGCAGACCCTCGTGGAGGACTTCAAGACGGTGGTGGCAGGGTCTGAGGGGAATTACTATCCAGTCGACCTGGATGTCCCTTCAAAGGATGTCAGGAAGGCGATGGACGCCGTGAAGGACGTGGTGAGGAAGGACGGGGCCTTCGAGGCCGGATTCTCCGGATCCTGGTTCTCGAACAGGAAGATGGTGGACCAGATGATCCTCATCCTGCTCATCGCCGTGACCCTCCTCTACCTTATCCTGGCCTCCCAGTTCGAGTCTCTCGTCCAGCCGCTCATCATCCTGTCAGAGATTGTGATTGACATCTTCTTCGCCCTGCTGGTCCTCTGGATCTTCGGCGTGAGCGTCAACCTGATGTCTATGATCGGATTGATCGTGATCACGGGCATAGTGATCAATGACTCCATCCTCAAGATCGACACCATCAACCGTATGCGAAGGGAGGGGGAGAGTCTTAAGAGGGCGGTGCTTGACGCGTCCTCAAGGAGGATGAAGGCCATCATCATGACATCCCTGACAACGATCCTGGCCGTTTGCCCGTTCCTTGCCAGGGGAAGCATGGGGGCCGACCTTCAGTATCCTATGTCCCTTGTGATCATAGCCGGGATGCTGGTCGGCACGCTCGTCAGCCTTTTCGTCGTGCCGGCAATATATTACTCGATCTACAATGGACGGAAGGACAAATAGGATCCC
>JAFROJ010000066.1 GCA_017429765.1 Bacteroidales bacterium
AAAAAATAATGCCGAATCTCTATCTGCCAAACGCACTTACCCACAAGGAAAGTGCTTCTTTTGGTCTGACCGAACTTTAGAAAAGTATGTTAAACGCCTGAGAAATCGGGCAATAAACGAATATTATTTACGAATGAAACGTTATTTCCTTTTGGCGCTGGTCGCGGGAGCCATCCTGGTCCCGCCGTGGGACGCCGCCGCCCAGAACTATCCCAAATGGCTTGACCGCTCGGTCTTTTACCAGATTTACCCCTCCTCCTACATGGATTCCGACGGGAACGGGATCGGGGACATCAAAGGCATAATATCCAAACTCGACTACATCAAGAGTGTCGGCGTCACCGCGGTCTGGCTCAACCCGGTCTATGAGTCCGGATGGATGGACGGCGGCTATGATGTCATTGACTATTACAAGGTTGACCCTCGTTTCGGAACCAACACGGACATGGTCGAGCTCTTCTCCGAGGCCCACAAGAGAGGAATAAAGGTAATTATGGACCTGGTCGCCGGACACACTAGCGACCGCAACCAATGGTTCCTCCAGTCGATGGAAAAGGATCCCAACCAGCGTTACAGCGACTATTACATCTGGACGGACGAGATCAGCCAGAAAGACAAGGAGGATATCGCAGAAAGGTATCGCCAGGCCAACCCGAAATCCAGCACGATAGGGAAATTCGTGGAGAAGAACGCCCCCAGGGCAAAGTATTACTACAAAAACTACTACGAGGCCCAGCCGGCGCTCAACTACGGCTTCGCCAACCCTGACCCGTCTCACCCTTGGGAGCAGCCCGTCGACGCCCCCGGTCCCAGGGCCGTGTGGCAGGAGCTGCGGAACATCATGGTGTTCTGGTTCGACAAGGGAGCCGACGGGTTCCGGGTGGACATGGCCCAGAGCCTCGTGAAGAATGATGAGGGGTTCAAGGTGACGAGCCGGATGTGGAAGGAGTTCACCACCTGGATGCACGCCAACTATCCCGACAATGTCCTGCTGGCCGAATGGTCCGACCCAGAGGTGTCCCTCCCGATCGGCTTCAACGTGGATTTCTTCCTTCCATGGAGAAGCGCCACAGGCTACACCAAACTGATTCTCCCTGAGCCCTACGGGAAACACGCCACCAACTACTTCAACAAGGCTGGGCTGGGCGAGGTCCGGGAATTCGTTGATTACTACACCCGTACGCTCAAGACTGTAGGGGACATCGGTTACATGGCCCCCCAGATCTCCAACCATGATGTCCAGAGGCCTAACATCCTGACCCGAAACACCATCGACCAGCTGAAAGTGGCGATCACATTCTTCCTCACCCTCAAGAGCATTCCCTTCATCTATTACGGGGACGAGATCGGCATGAAATACAACCCCGACGCCCCGGAGAAAGAGGGCTCGAGGGAGGTGTTCTCGTCAGGGTTCGTCAACGAGAGGTCCGGTTCCCGCACACCTATGCAGTGGACAAACGGGAAGAACGCGGGCTTCTCCACCTGCGCCCCGGAGGATCTCTTCCTCCCTGTGGATACCGACGGGGGCCTGCTGACAGTGGAGACTCAGGAGAATGACCCCAACTCGATGCTGAACCATGTACGGAAGGTGCTGGCCCTCCGCCAGGAGTCTCCCGCCATGAGCAACACGGGCGGCTGGGAATATGTCTCGGATCCGGACAAGCCCTATCCTATGGTGTACAAGCGGTTCGCCGGGGACGAGGTCTACATCGTGGCGCTTAACCCGAGCGGCAAGAAAGTCAAGGCGGACTTCAGTACCCTTGGAAGGGCACGCGCCGAGGTGTTCACGATGGTCGGGAAAGCAAAGTACAAGCTCGGCAAGGTGACCGACCGGATCGAGATGGGGCCTGTCAGCGCCGTTATCTACAAGATGGAAAGATAACAGGCACCCACGTTGCCGTAAGTGCCTGATTGTTAAAGTGTCGGGGTGAAAAGACTCGAACTTTCGACCCTCTGCTCCCAAAGCAGATGCGCTAGCCAACTGCGCCACACCCCGATGGGGACTGCAAATGTATCCCTTTTTTCGCGAAATGCCAAAAAAAGAGTATCTTTGGGACATGATCATACAGGCGAAAGGAATAGAGAAGAGTTTCGGGGATCTTAAGGTCCTCAAGGGGATTGATTTCCAAGTCGGGAAATCCGAGGTCGTGTCCATCATGGGAGCTTCCGGGGCGGGGAAGTCCACCCTGCTCCAGATCCTGGGCACCCTCTCCACCCCTGACTCCGGCTCTCTGGAGATCGACGGCACCGATGTCCTCCATCTTCCGGGCAAGGAACTCTCCGCTTTCAGGAACCGCAGGATAGGGTTCGTGTTCCAGTTCCACCACCTTCTCCCTGAGTTCAACGCCCTTGAGAATGTGATGATTCCGGCTTTCATCGCCGGCCGTTCCGACAAAGACTCCAAGGCCGCGTCCACGAGACTGCTGGAGGAGATGGGTCTCTCCGAGAGGATGGATCACAAGCCCTCTGAGCTTTCTGGTGGCGAGCAGCAGAGAGTCGCCATAGCCAGGGCCCTGGTCAATGAGCCGGCGATACTTTTCGCCGACGAGCCCTCCGGCAACCTCGACACCAAGACCAAGGCCGAGATCCATCAGTTATTCTTTGACCTGAGGGAGCGTCACGGGCAGACAATCGTCATCGTGACCCACGACCCCGAGCTGGCCGCCATGTGCGACCGTTCCCTCTTCATGAGGGACGGCTTGTTCGTTGAGGAATAAAGGGACAGCATTCCGGGAGGCTACCAGCCGGCCAGATTGAATAGCGCTGTCGGCAGTAGCAGGAGGAGGCCCAGGACCAGCAGGGCCAGGGTCATTTTCCATATCCATCTAACCCATTCCGAGTAGGGGATCCGGGCCATCGCGAGGGCGGCCACGAGGACGCCAGATGTGGGTGTGACCATATTCGTGAAACCGTCTCCGAACTGGAAGGCGAGGACCATCGACTGGCGGGAGACCCCGACCAGGTCGGAGAAGGGAGCCATGATCGGGATGGTTATCGCCGCCTTCGCCGTCGCGCTGGGTATCAGGAAGTTGATCACAGCCTGGATGCCGTACATCGCCGAGAGGGAGCCGATCCGGCCGCTTCCCTCCAACCCTTCCTGCATCGAGTGGAGAAGGCTGTCGATGACCTTGCCGTCCTGGAGTATGACTATGATCCCTGAGGCGAATCCCACCACCAGGGCGGCGGAAAGGATGTCCTTGGCCCCGGCCATCAGCTCATCGACCACCTTCCCGGCCGGGAAGCCGGCTATGATCCCGCAGACTATCCCCATCGCGAGGAACAGGCCGGTGATCTCCGGAAGGTACCAGTCGAGGCGGGTGACGCCGACAATCAGGGCGACGACAGTCACCCCTAGAGTCGCCAGGATCCAGGACTGGCGCCTGGTAAGTGGCTTGGCCTCAATGGCTTCCTCTGCCAGCGAGGCTTTCTTGGTCTTGCGGGCGTAAAACACCACGATAATGGCCAGGAGAACCGTCAGGAAGGCCCAGCAGAAGAGTCTGTAACCCATCCCGGAGAATAACGGAAGATCCGCCATCCCCTGGGCTACACCCACAGTGAAGGGATTCAGGAAGGCGCTGGAGAAGCCCACGTTGGAGGCCACATAGACGACCAGCATCCCCATGAAAGCGTCATATCCCATCGACACCGCCAGAGGGACCACTATCCCCACGAATGGGATGGTCTCCTCGCTCATCCCGAACACGGCGCCTCCGAGGGAGAAGAGGACCGTCAACACCACCAGCACGATAATGTCCCTTTTCCCGATCAGGGCGATAAGGCGCTTGATCCCGGCCTCGACAGCCCCGGTGGCGTTCAGCAGCCAGAAAGCCCCGCCCACGACGAGAATGAATATGATGATCCCGGCCTGCTTGACGAAGCCGTGGTAGATCGCTGGGAACACCTGCCAGGTCTGCGGGACGGAGTCCACGGCCTCGTAGGTGACAGTCCCGTCGTCGGCCTTGATATATTGCCCTCCGGGCATGAACCATGTCATCACCGCACACAGGACGATGATCGCGGCGATGATGACGTAGGTGTTAGGCGCTTTCAGTTTCCTCATCGCTCTGCGTGATGGTCAGGCACACCCTCCTCCATCAAGGCTTTAAGCTCTTCGAGATGGGATTTGTAGATCCCTCTGGGGGTGGCCCTGTGGCTCTTGCACAGTGAGGCCGCCATCCCCACGACCTCTCCCATCATCCCGCCGGTTCGCATGACCCGGACGGTTCCGAGGGCGACGTGCGTCACGCTGATGTCCCTGCCTGCCATCATGAGGTTCTTGATGTTCCGAGAATACAGGCAGCGGAAGGGGACGGCGAAGGGTTTGTGGCGGGTGGTGTTGCTGACCGCCCTGAAAGGCTCCTCGCCCTCCATCCCCGGCTCGACCTTCGGGTAGTGGAGGTCCATCCCCCAGGTTGTGGTGAAGGTACCGTCCTCATATTCAACACCTTCAATAAGATCCTGCTCTTTGAGGATCACGTCCCCGAGGAGTCTCCTGGACTCTCTCTTCCCTCCGATGCAGGCCACCCACTCAAGGCTCTTGTCCTTGAACTCTTCCTTGAAGGGATCGTTGTTTTTCAGATAGGCCCAGTTGCCGAACACGGCCCTGAGCCCATGGTCCCTGATGTGCTCTATCTCATTGACCTGATCCTTCCCGAGTCCGGTCTCCCAGTCCCACTCGCCGTGGATGATGGGGATGCAGGTGCTGTCGCTGAAAGTCATGGCCCACGGACACTCGGGGAAATCCTCAGGCTCATCCTTGGCGGTGGCGTACCATTGGACAGATGTGCCCATGGTCATCATGTCAGGCTCCTCCGGGGCCCGGGGCTCGCCGGTCTCGGCCTTGCTCTCCCGGCCCATCCTCCAGTCGGCCCCGGCAAGGAAGCCGAGGTTGCCGTCGCCGGTGCAGTCGGCGAAGAGTTTGCCCTTGATGACTATCTCCTCGCTTGTGGATATGTCTTTGGCGACCACTTTGCGGATCTTCCCGAGGAAGGTCTTCGCCGAGATCACCTCCTTGTTGAGAAAGAGGGTGATGTTGGGCTCGGCGAGGACGGCGTTCAGTTTCATGTCATCCTCGTAGTTCGAGGCCGGTCCGGCGTTGTGGATCGCTTTCTCGGGGTGCTCGGCGAGGGTCTTGAGGATCCTCTCGCTCCTCGGGGAGCCCGGGTCGGCGAGAGCCTCGTGGCGGGTCCAGTAGCCGACACCGCCGATCTCGTCCATCAGTTTCCCCAGTTTCGGGTACGGCTCCTGGTAGATCAGGCCGGAGAGGCCCACCCTGATCTCGGAGGAGTTGTTGCCTCCCAGCACGGGCCGGTTCTGGATGAGGGCGACCTTGCAGCCGAGCCTCGCCGCGGAGATGGCGGAGGTAATTCCCGCTATTCCGCCACCGACGACCACGAGGTCGTATTTCCCGGCCTTGGCGGGTCGTTTCAGGCCGAGGAGTTTCCGCCTCACCGCGGCGTTCAGCTCCGGGGCGGGGGAGTCGAGGTCATTTGTCATGAATATGGCGTCGCACCTCCCGTCGAATCCTGTCAGGTCGTGGAGAGTGATAATGTTCTTACCCTCAACAAGTTCCACGGTACCTCCGTCCTGCCAGGCCCATTCCTCTGTCTTGGTGCCGAAGACGGCGTCAGCGGCCTTGCCGTTGACAATCACCTGGAACCTTCCGGGACTTTCCTCGCGTCCCCAGGACCTTGTCCAGTCCCTTGTCCTCACCCAGAGGCGATAGACTCCGGGGGAGGGTGCGGTGAAGATTGTCCGGGCGTCGGCCACAGGTTTCCCGAGGCCGTGCGCTATCATGTAGGGGGATCCCATCCGGGCCGTGGACTGGTTGTCGTTGGTCCAGCCGCCGGGGGCCACGAAACCCTCGGCCTCCAGGAACACGACCTGGGCCGGGGCCGACAATGACAAGAGAACGCTAACGAGAAGAGACAGAAAATGTTTCATGTCATAAAGATAAGCAAAAAAATAAAAGGCGAACCTCACGGCGCGCCTTTTCATGACAGACTACTAGTTTTAGTGTAAGTGTCACTTTTTGTCGGTTTTGCTATTTTCGTTCCTATTTAGTCTGTGAATTTGCTGTCTGCGGAAACTCTCCTCGGCGATGTGCAGTTTGGCGATCTTCTCGTTGGAGAGGATCTTCCTGTACTCGGCGGTGTACTTGATCTCGATCCCCTCTCCGGCCTTCCGGGCCTCAAGGTATTTGTCGAGCAAGACACCTATCTCCTTGTCGTCCTTACCGGCCTTGAGACCCTGGTCGAGGGCGATGTAGGCCTCGGCGGTACGTTTCCAGGACTGCCTTGTCTCGGCCTCAGCCTTGTTGTAGACGGGCCAGAACTTCTCGGCCTCGGCGGGCGTGAGATCCATGGCTCCGGTCAGGTAGGCGATCTTCTCGGCCTTCATCCTGTCCTCCCAACCCCGGTCGTTCCTGTGCTCCTGGGCTGAGAGATTCCTCGTGACGCACATTGTGGCGAGGAATATTATTGTCAGTGTGATAAACTTTCTCATGGCTGTTCTATCTGATGTCCCCGGCGTAGGCGACGCGCTCCGGATTCACGCCGGACTCGATAAGGTAATTGATGATGTCCTCGTCGGTGACCTCCTCGGCCTCGGACTCGAGGACGTTGTAGATGGTCGAGGGGCTGGTGAAGGAGACCATCTCCACATAGCTGGACTCGAAGGAGCCAGGGTCTGGGGAGGCGGTGTGGCGAAGAACCGAGTTCCCGATCACGAGGACGGCGGCGAAACTGGCCGCGAGGGCGAGGTAAGGCCTTACCTTGCCCCAGTCCAGGCGGCGGGACACCTCCGTCGAGGGGATGGACTCCAGGCGGCTCTTGAGGCTGTCGAAATAGCCTTCAGGAACCCCCATGGAGGGCTTTCCCACTTTCTCGAGTATGTCTTTTCCGATTTCCATTTCCGATATTTTGACAATGAATTGGTTATTAGGTTTAAAATCATTTTAATTTTTTCTCCAGATCCGCCTTGATTTTCTCCGAGGCGAAGTGGTACGAGGCCTTAAGCGCCCCGACGGAGGTACCCAGGATCTCGGAGATGTCTTCGTAGGACATCTCGTCGAACCATCTCATAATGAACACTGTACGTTGCTTTGCAGGGAGCTTTTGGACCGCTTTCATCAAGTCCCTCTGGAGACGGTCGCCATCCAGGTGGATGTCCTCGTCGATCCTGTCCTCCATCTTGGAGGAGATGCTCTCGAACTGGAGGGCGGAACGTATCTTCATCTTCTGGAGGAAGTTGAGGGATTCGTTGGTGGCGACCCGGTAGATCCAGGTGTAGAGTTGGGAGTCTCCCCTGAATGTCGGGAGCGCGTTCCAGATCTTTATGAATATCTCCTGGAGGAGGTCATCGGTGTCCTCGTGAGAGCACAGGAATCGCCGGACATGCCAGTAGAGTCTTTCGCTGTAAGATTCAACAATCTCCGTGAAAGCCGCCTCCCTTCGTCCCGATTTGTACAAGTCGAGTATTTCCTTGTCAGTCATACCTCTTCGTGAACCCTTCCATCTTTCAAATGTACGACATTTTGATTATTTTTGCAATCATGAAGCATATTCGCAATTTCTGCATAATCGCCCATATCGACCATGGCAAGAGCACCCTCGCCGACCGTCTTCTGGAGTTGACACAGACGTTGTCGACCCGGGACATGGAGGCCCAGGTGCTTGACGACATGGATCTTGAGAAGGAGAAAGGCATCACCATAAAGAGCCACGCCATCCAGATGGAATATGTCTACAAGGGAGAGAAGTATATCCTCAACCTGATCGACACCCCCGGCCATGTGGACTTCTCCTACGAGGTCTCCCGCTCCATCGCCTCCTGCGAGGGAGCCCTCCTGGTGGTGGACGCCTCCCAGGGCATTCAGGCGCAGACGATCTCCAACCTCTATCTCGCAGTGGATCACGGGCTTGAGATTATCCCTGTGTTGAACAAGATCGACATGGAGTCGGCTCAGGTCGAGGTTGTCTCTGACCAGATCGCGGATTTGCTCGGCTGCGGCCACGATGAGATATTCAAAGTCTCGGCCCGCACCGGCGAGGGCATCCCGCCCCTGCTGGACGCCATCGTCGAGAGGATACCCGCCCCGAAGGGCGACCCGGACGGCCCGCTCCAGGCGCTCATATTCGACTCTGTCTTCAACCAGTTCCGGGGTATAATAGCTTATTTCAAGGTCCTGAACGGGTCCATCTCCACGGGCGACAAGGTCAAGTTCGTGGCCACGGGGATGGAATATGACGCCGAGGAGGTCGGTGTGCTGAAGATGAAACTCCAGCCGACCGGCAAGGTGGGGACAGGTGACGTGGGATACATCATCTCCGGTATTAAGAGGGCTGTCGAGGTGAAGGTGGGTGACACCATCACCCATTCCGCCCGGCCTTGCGAGAGCGCCATCGCCGGTTTCGAGGAGGTAAAGCCCATGGTCTTCGCCGGCATGTACCCTGTCCAGGCGGACAAGTTCGAGGAGCTGAGGGCGACTCTGGAGAAGTTCCAGCTCAACGACGCCTCCTTTGTCTATGAGCCCGAGTCGTCGCTGGCCCTGGGATTCGGTTTCCGCTGCGGCTTCCTGGGCCTCCTGCATCTGGAGATAGTCCAGGAGAGGTTGTTCAGGGAGTTCAACATGGATGTCATCACCACCGTCCCGAACGTCTCGTACAAGGTCTACACCACTCAGGGTGAGGTACTTGACGTCCACAATCCCTCAGGCCTTCCCGCCCCGACCCTGATCGACCACATCGAGGAGCCGTACATCAGGGCCCAGATCATCTCCAAAACCGAGTTCTACGGGCCTATAATGAAACTTTGCATGGACAAGAGGGGAACTTTGATAGGGGAGCACTACATCACGGCCGACAGGGTCGAGCTCACCTATGACATGCCTCTCTCCGAGATAGTCTTCGATTTCTACGACAAGTTGAAGTCGATCTCCAAGGGCTACGCCTCATTCGACTATCATGTCATCGACTTCCGCCGCGCGAGGCTGGTCAAGCTGGACATCCTTCTGAACGGCGACCCGGCAGACGCCCTGTCCTCGCTGATCCATGAGGATCACGCCTATGATTTCGGGCGCAAGATGTGCGTCAAATTGAAGGAGCTGATCCCCCGGCAGCAGTTCGACATCGCCGTGCAGGCGGCCATCGGGGCCAAGATCATCGCCCGAGAGACTGTTCGCCAGGTGCGTAAGGACGTGACCGCCAAGTGCTACGGAGGAGACGTGACCCGAAAGCGCAAGCTCCTGGAGAAGCAGAAGGAAGGAAAGAAGAGGATGCGCCAGATAGGCACCGTGCAGGTGCCCCAGAGCGCTTTCATGGCTGTTTTGAAACTTGATAATTGACGCTCCGGATGCCCAAGGTCGCTATAATCATCACAATCATGGAGGGGGACGACGGTTCCGCCGGTTGTCTGGAGGAATGCCAGAGGCAGGTTGACGCTGTCGCCGCCGAGGGGAGATATTCCTTTTCCATATTCCTCAACGACGAGGGGGAGAACGGTTATCCCGCCGCCTGGGAGAAGGCTTCCAGGGACGGGGCGGAGTTCTTCCTTTGGATCGACCACGACCTGAGCCTCAACGAGGATGTGATCGCCCTCATGCTTGAGAACTCCACCTTCCTTCGCCACAGGGCCGTCATCACCGGCACGGTGTCCCGCCCGGACAAGACTCTGGTCTTCGGGGGAAGGACTCGCCGGGGTCGCCTGGTTGAGCCGGATCCGGTCATCCCGGTTCCCTGCCAGCTTTTCGACATGTCCCTGGCCCTTGTTCCCGAATACGCTTTCTCGTCCCTTGAGAATCCTCTCGACTTCTTCCGGCCGGGCCTGCTGTCTTACGGCCACGGGTCGAGACTGTCCAAGGCGGGGGTCGCCAGGATGGTCGCCCCCGGAGTGCTGGCGGTGTCGTCCAGAAGATTTGAGATACCCTCATGGAAAGACCCTGAGAGCGGCTTTAAGGAAAAACTGCTCTGGCTTTACCGTTCTCTTTGGAAAAAATGAGTTATATTTAAAAACAAATCCACATAAGTTATGAAGCATCCTAAAATCGGTATCCGCCCGACCATAGATGGTCGCCAGGGCGGTGTTCGCGAAAGTCTGGAAGAGAAGACCATGACCCTCGCCGCCAATGTGGCGAAGCTTATCTCCTCGAACCTGAAATACAGTGACGGCGCTCCTGTGGAGTGCGTGATCGCCGACAGCACCATCGGCAGGGTAGCCGAGAGCGCAGCCTGCGCCGAGAAGTTCGAGCGCGAGGGCGTCTGGGGCACTGTCTCCGTGACTTCCTGCTGGTGCTATGGCTCCGAGACCATGGACATGCATCCCCTTTGGCCGAAGGCTGTCTGGGGCTTCAACGGCACCGAGCGCCCCGGCGCGGTCTATCTTGCCGCCGTCTTGGCCGCCCATGCCCAGAAGGGTCTCCCCGCTTTCGGTATCTACGGGCACGATGTGCAGGACATCGAGGACAACTCGATTCCTTGCGACGTGGCTGAGAAGATCCTCCGTTTCGCCAAGGCCGCCGTGGCTGTCGGTGAGATGAGGGGAGAGTCCTATCTTTCCATCGGTAGCGTGACCATGGGAATCGCCGGATCGATCGTGGACTGCGATTTCTTCCAGAAGTATCTGGGAATGAGGAACGAGAGCGTCGATGAGGTCGAGATTCTCCGCAGGATGGATCTGGGAATATACGATCCCGAAGAGTACGCCAAGGCCAAGGCCTGGGTCGAGAAGTATTGCATGCCTCAGGAGGGCTGGGACAAGAACCGTCCCGAGAAACAGAAGACCCGCGAGGAGAAGGACTCCGACTGGGATTTCGTGACGAAGATGACCATCATCGTGATGGATCTGCTTCATGGCAACCCGAAGCTCAAGGAGCTGGGATTCAAGGAGGAGGCCCTTGGCCACAACGCCATCGCCGGAGGTTTCCAGGGACAGCGCCAGTGGACCGACTGGATGCCCAACGGTGACTTCACCGAGACTCTCCTGAACACCAATTTCGACTGGAACGGCCGACGCGAGCCCACTATTCTCGCCACCGAGAACGACTCCCTGAACGGAGCCGCCATGCTTCTGGCCCATCTCCTCACCAACCTGCCCCAGATATTCTCGGATGTCCGCACCTACTGGAGCCCCGAGGCTGTCAAGAGGGTCACCGGCAAGGAGCTCACCGGCAAGGCCGCCCCTGGCATCATCCACCTTATCAACTCCGGAGCCACCACGATGGACGGCTGCGGCCAGAGCGCGGACGCTGAGGGTAATCCCGTGATGAAGACCTTCTGGGAGATGACCGACGAGGACGAGAAGAAGTGCCTCGAGAACTCCTGGTGGATGCCGGCTGACCGCGATTACTTCCGCGGTGGCGGCTTCAGCATCCATTTCGTCTCCAAGGGCGACTTCCCCGCCACGATGATGAGAGTCAACATCGTGGACGGCCTCGGTCCTGTCCTCCAGATAGCCGAGGGCTGGGTCGTCAATGTCGATCCCGAGATCCACGACATTCTCGACAAGCGCACCGACCCGACTTGGCCCACCACCTGGTTCACCCCTCGCCTCGATCCCTCGAAGGACGCCTTCAAGGATGTGTACAGCGTGATGAACAACTGGGGAGCCAACCACGGTGCCATCTCCTACGGCCACATCGGAGCCGACATGATCACCCTGGCCTCCATGCTCAGGATCCCTGTCTGCATGCACAACGTGGCTGACGCGGAGATCTTCCGTCCCGCCGCCTGGAACGCTTTCGGAATGGACAAGGAGGGCGCCGACTTCAGGGCCTGCGCCAACTTCGGACCTATCTACAAATAGCCTATGGCAAAGGAGAAACTGGTGGAGGGTAAATACCTCTTCATCTTTATCCTGATCACGTCCCTTTTCGCTCTCTGGGGGTTCGCCAACGACATCACCAACCCGATGGTGGCGGCCTTCCAGACAGTGATGGAGTTGTCCGCGGCCAAGGCCTCGCTGGTGCAGTTCGCCTTCTACGGGGGCTACGCCACGATGGCCATTCCCGCCGCCCTGTTTATCAGGAAGAAAAGCTACAAGAGCGGGATCCTGCTCGGCCTGACGCTTTACGCGATCGGGGCCTTCCTGTTCATCCCCGCCGCCCAGTTCCAGAGGTTCTCGTTCTTCTGCGTCTCCCTCTACGTGCTGACTTTCGGCCTGGCCTTCCTTGAGACCACCGCCAATCCTTTCATCCTGTCGCTCGGCTCCAAGAGCAACGCCACCCGCCGCCTCAACCTCTCGCAGTCCTTCAACCCGATGGGCTCCCTTATGGGCATGAGCGTGGCCTCCTTCGTGGTTCTGCCCCAGCTCATCTCCGACAAGAGGGACGCGGCCGGGAACATCATATTCCCGACTCTCTCCGAGGCCGAGAAGGCCAGCGTTCGCCTGCATGACCTGGCGGTCATCCGGAATCCCTATGTGATCATCGGCATGGTCGTGGTTGTGGTCCTGGTGATCATCGCCCTGGCGAAGGTGCCCAAGACGGACATCCAGCCGGAGAGGACGAACAGCACCGGGAAGACTCTTTCCAACCTCTGGCACAATAAGTTGTACAGGGAAGGAGTGGTCGCGCAGATGTTCTATGTCGCCGCCCAGATCATGGTCTGGACCTTCATCATCCAGTACGCCGACAACCTCGGGATCAACAAGGCCACTGCCCAGACGTACAACATCGTGGCCATGGCCCTCTTCCTGTGCGGCAGGTTCATCGCCACCGCCTTGATGAAATATGTCAATTCCAGCCGGCTGCTCGCGATCTTCGCGACCGGCGCCGGGCTTTGCGCCATCGGGGCCATCTGCATTGTCGGGATGGGCGGCTTGTACTGCCTGATGGGCATCAGCGCTTTCATGTCCCTGATGTTCCCTACCATCTACGGGATCGCCCTCGAGAACGTGGAGAGCCAGGACGCCAGCCTCGGAGCCGCCTTCCTCGTGGAGGCCATCGTGGGCGGTGCCATCATGCCTCCCCTCCAGGGGATGATCATCGACCAGAAAGTCATCCTCGGCCACCCGGCCGTCAACGTCTCCTTCGTTCTGCCTCTCATCTGCTTCATCATAGTGTTCATCTATGGTGTCAGGTCCTACAAGGCGAGGAAGGCCGCCGTCACAGCGAGCTGATGATCTCAAGGCAACTGACCAGCGCCCGGACGGCCAGGTCGTTCAGCGAGGTCAGGGAATAAGGACATATCCCTAAAGCTGACAGCGCGATCGTGGACACCGAGAGGACCATGACCGCGCTTGTCAGCGGAAGTGCGGTCAAGTTGGTGATCATGAAATAGTTAGGGAAGGTGTGGAAGCGCCACCAGACCAGCGGGGCCGTGAAAGCCTGGCAGGAAATTGACAGGACAGCCCCCTTCCAGATCCGCCTCATCGGGTCGATCTTCCCGGCCAGTCCTTCCGCCTCAGGGTACAGTCTTTCCAGCCTTGGATAGAGGAGGACTATCCCCGCCATCGCCAGATAGGAGAGTTGGAAGCCGAGGGTCGTGATGGTCTCCGGCTTTAGGGCGAGCTGGATGGTGAGCGCCACGAGAAAGACACGGACCGGGTCGCGTTTCCGTCCGAGGAGCCTGGCGGTCTCGCCGATCAGGATGAAGAGGAAAGCCCTCACGATCGAGGGGGAGGCTCCGGTCATCAAGGTGTAGAACCCAGCCGCCGCGATTGTCAATGAATAGCTTGCCCTCTTCGCCACCGGACCGTTCCCGAGCGGGACGGTCAGCCTCGTCAGGATGAGGTATAATATTCCTAAATGGAGTCCGGAAAGGGCGAGGATGTGGGAGGCTCCGCTGGCCCTGAATATGCCGACCACCTCCCTGTCGAGCCCGCTCCTGTCCCCGGTCAGAAGGGCTTTCACGAGCGCTCCGGTGCCCTCGGAAGGGTAGGGGATATTGTCTATCAGCGACTTAAGCCGCTCGCCGTTGGTGGCCGCCAGCCTGTTGACAGGGCCTTGGGGGAGAGGTATTCCCGCCCCCATCCTGGAGTTGAGGAAGCAGAATATTCCGGCGAGGAGGAAAACAGCGGCGAGGGGGATCCTTCCCGACATCGACTTGCCTGAGCCGAGAAGGATAATGGCCGCGAATGACGGGATCGCCGCCGAGAGTGAGAAAGGAATAAACAAGGGTATGTCCCGGAAAGGGGACGACAGTAGCGCCCCGGCGGCGACTCCGGCCGCGAACGGGACAGCGATTCCCGCGAGATCTCCCGAGTCCTTCATAGTCAAGTTCCTGAATTTTGATAAAAATAGTCATTTAATTCGTATCTTTGCCAATCTGAAACTTAATTACTTTAGAAGAATGATCATTCTTGTTATCAATTGCGGCAGCTCCTCGATCAAGTACCAACTGCTCGACATGAGGAGCGACGATGTCTATGACCTGATGGCCAAAGGTATAGTCGAGAAGATCGGACTCGAGTCCGGAAGGCTCCAGCACACCCCGATCGGGAAGGATAAGGTTGTCAAGGATCTCCCTATCCCCGACCACACAGTGGGCATGCAGCTCGTGCTCGACGCCCTTGTGGACAAGGACTATGGGGTGTTGAAGTCGTTCGAGGACATCGAGGCTGTGGGTCACAGGATCGTCCAGGGAGCGGACTTCTTCTCCGGCAGCGCCATCGTCAACGATGACGTGATGGAAAAGCTCGAGTTCTGCTGCGACTTCGCCCCTCTGCACAACCCCGCCCATATTCTCGGAATCAAGGCTTGCCAGGAGGTCCTCCCGAACGTGATCCAGGTGGTCACTTTCGACACCGCCTTCCATCAGACGATGCCGCCCCAGGCCTACATGTACGGTCTGCCCTACGAGTATTACGAGAAATATCATATCCGTCGTTACGGGGCTCACGGGACGAGCCACCAGTTTGTCGCCCACAAGGGTGCCAAGATGGTCGGGATCGATGTCTATGATTCCAAGATCATCACCTGCCACATTGGTAACGGCAGTTCCATCACCGCCATCCACAACGGCAAGTCGATCGACACCTCCATGGGTCTCACCCCTCTCGAGGGCCTTATCATGGGCACCCGCTGCGGTGATGTCGATCCCAACGCCATCCTTTACATCATGAAGAAGGAGAACCTTACTCCCGACGAGATGTACACCATGGTCAACAAGAAGAGCGGTTTCCTCGGTGTCTCCCAGAAGACCTCCGACGCCCGGGAGATGGACGAGCTCGCCAACGGCGGCGACTTCAAGGCGAAGTTGACCCTCAAGATGCTCTCCTTCCAGATGATCAAGTACATCGGAGCCTACATCGCAGAGATGAACGGGGTGGACGCCATATTCTTCACCGGCGGGATCGGCGAGCATAACAGCCGCCTGCGCCGCAGGGTCTGCGAGAACATGACTTATCTCGGCCTCAAGTTCGACTATGAGGCCAACACGGCCTGGGGAGTTGACACCGTGATCTCCCTGCCGGATTCCAAGGTCAAGGCCGCTCTCGTCACCACCGACGAGGAGCTGGTCATCGCCAGGGACACCATGCGCCTTGTGCAAAGTGTTGAGGAATAATCAAATAACCGCATAGACAATGATCACAAAATTCGCTGATGTATTCGCGGATCTCAAAGAGAAGGGTATCTGCAAGAAGATGGTAGCGGCCTGGGCCGTGGATGAGCACACTATCGAGGCCTGCGCCAAGGCTTCCGAGATGGGATTCGTCAAGGTCACCCTCGTGGGCGACAAGGCGATGATCGCCGAGACTTGCGAGAAGCTCGGGATCGACATCGAGATGTTCGACGTCGTCAACGAGCCTGTGGAGCTTAAGGCTGTCGCCAAGGCTGTCCAGATGGTTCATGACGGCGACGGTGATGTCCTGATGAAGGGTCTCTGCTCGACCGACAAGTTCCTCCGCGCCATCCTTAACAAGGAGACCGGTCTCCTTCCTCCCAAGGGTGTCCTGAGCCACGTCGGTGTCATCGAGAACCCGAACTACCACAAGCTCATGTTCCTCTCCGACATGGCCGTGATTCCTCTCCCGGACTTCCGCCAGAAGGTCAAGATCGCCGGTTATCTAGTGGGTGTCGCCAAGTCCTTCGGCATCGCCAAGCCGAAACTGGCCTTCATCGCCGCCTCCGAGCAGATGCTTGACTCCATGCCCGCTTGCGTCGAGGCCGCCCAGCTGGCCAAGATGTGCGACCGCGGACAGATCAAGGGTTGCGTGGCCGACGGCCCTCTCGCCCTGGATGTGGCCATCGACAAGGAGTCTGTCGAGATCAAGAAGCTCGTCAGCCCTGTGGCCGGCGACGCCGACTGCCTCCAGTTCCCTAACATCGAGTCAGCCAACGTGTTCTGGAAGACCAACTCGAAGCTCGCGACGGGCGTCCGCCAGGCCGGAATGCTGGTCGGTACCACCGCTCCTTGCGTCCTCGCCAGCCGCGCCGACAGCGTCGACACCAAGCTGAACTCCATCGCCGAGGCGGTGATGTTCGTCAACAAGTAAAGAAGGCTATAAGCTGATCCTGAGACCGGCGCCGATTGTTAGCATCAAGGGGTTCTCCGTCCTGTAGGTTAGCAGGGCGGGGTTCTCCGGCTTGAAGTACCACGACAACTCTGGCGCCATGAATATTCCGATGTTATCGGAAATGTCATACTGTACACCGACATCCGCCATAACAGACCAGTTAATCCTATTGTCCTGAACGGTCTTCCCGTTATATCGGGCGAAAACACAACGGTCAACCTTGCCTCCCGCACCGGTCCGGATCGAGAACCTACCGTTTTTTATAGTGACCCATTCTAACTTCAATGGAATCCCTAAATAATAAACGGTTTGTCTCTTGGCTGTCTGTTTATCGTCTGGCAGTGTGAATACTGACTTATAAGATGACAGCTCAAGTCCCGAAGTCAGGGCGAGTTTGTCACTTAACGAGTAACTGACATCTATTCCGAAAGTCAAAGGTAAAGAATGGTCGGCGTTCATATTCGCGCCAGGGGCTATTATTGAAATTGATCCTCCTGGAGTGGAAAGGTAAGGTTGATCGAAAGGAGCGCCATCGACGGAAACAGATCTTCTCAATCCATTAAGATGTGGAGTGACAGAGAAGCGTCCGTTGGTTTTTCTACTGACAGTCAGATAATCATTTTGGAATTCATCCCTTCTATTATCCTCTATAGTGTTTTCCTCGTTTTCCGCCGGGAAGCTATCGTTATCATCTTCTTCATCCTCAACGGTTTCCTTTTCAAGGAGGGTGAGAGATGTGTCAGCCGAACGCACAATGTTATTTGTCCGCTCCAAGTGACTCGCTGGTGCGGTCAGCATCTCATCTGATTCAGGGATAACTGCTTCTGATGACAATGATAAGGGGGAAGATGACAATACGTTTTCCTGCTTGATGATGGTTTCGTCTGCCTGATGAATAAAGAAGATTGACACAATGGACGCCACCGCCGTCGTTGTGAGCAAAATATAAGATAATGCCGACAAGCGCCGTCGTCTCCTATTGGAGAGATACATCGCTTCGAAGACTTCCCAGTCGTCCGAGGGAAGTTGAGCTTCCGTATCTTTAACGCGGCCCCGTATTATGTCAATCCATTCTTCCATAGTTTACCGATTATTCTCATAATACGCTTTTATCATGTTAGCTAACATCTTCTTTGCTTTGGCTAAAGAAGAAGATGATGTCTTTTCCCGGATCCCCAGGATCTCCGCTATCTCTTTATGGGAGAATCCGTCGATGCAGAACATGTTGAAAACTATTCTGTTAGAATCGGGAAGTCTCGAAATGAATTGTTGCAATACCGGAAGAGGTATGTGTCTTACTTCATCTATCTCGGGGATAACCACATTCGACATTTCCTCTCCAAGAGCGGAGACTTCCAGTTTATTATCTTTCCGCAAACGGTCAATCGCCATATTCATGGCGATTCTTGTCAGCCATGAATAAAGAGATCCCCGGCCTTGATAACGAAACTGATGAATCTTCTGGAGAGCCCGGATCATCGTGTCATGCATAATGTCCGTCCCTTCTATTGGGCCATTGGAGTAGCGTGAGCAGAACGAGGAAAGTCTAGCCGCATATCGACTATACAGCTCCTTCCTGGCGGCGCTGTTTCCGTCAGCGCACAAAGACGCCAGTTCCTTCTCGTCTATCTCAGAAATGTTTATCAATCTCTCTATTCGTATAACGTGATTATTTCTGTAATACGGCTAAAAGATATAGATTTTCTTAATATGATAGCCGTATTTCGGGAATTCAGGCGTTATGTTGATGACGATATGATTCATGAGTGTCCGCGATTATGAAAATGATGATAAATACGTTATCTCACTCGCTCCTCGCTGTAATGGTGATCGCTCTCTCAGGATGTGAGAAGGACGACACGATACCGGCGGATGAGCTTGTTGAAAGGAAGGATCTCGTCATGACGAGATCTGAGTTGGAGTTCATACAGGCGAACAACGACTTCGCCTTCGAACTCTTCAAGAATATGCCGGAGAGATTTGACGGTGGTGACTTCGTGATCTCGCCCCTATCTGTGACTTTTGACCTGGGGATGGTTGACAATGGGGCCAAGGGGGAGACCTTTGATGAGATAAACAAGGTTCTTGGATATAAGGAAAGCACCGTGGATGGCTTGAACTCTTTCTGCCAGTCAATGATGAGGCAATCGGTGGAAGTGGACCCTTCCACGACCATCGAGATAGCGAATGCCGCAGTTGTCAACAACAAATTAGCTCCGCTTAAGGACAGTTTCTCAAAAACCGTCAAGTCTTTCTATGACGCGGAGATTGTCAACAAGGATTTCTCCAAGGATGACGTGAGGAAGTTGGTCAACGACTGGTGTGACAAGAAAACCCATGGGATGATAAAGGAGTTGCTTAAGGACAAGGTTTCTCCGGCTGACTATGCCCATTTCCTGAACGCGGTCTATTTCAAGGGAGTATGGTCCAGTCAATTCAAGAAGAGCGAGACAAAAGAAGAGAAGTTCACATGTGAGAACGGAAGTAAGAAGACGGTCAACATGATGCGTCAAAAGGGTAAGTTTCAATTATCCTCCGATAGAACAGCCTCGTTGTTACGAATGCCTTACGGGAATGGCGCGTTCAATATGACGATACTTCTCCCTAAACAGGGAAAGACGCTTGATGATGTGATAAAAGGACTCGATTGGGCTTCTTGGAATGATTCATTTAAAAATACGGGTATCGCTGAGGTGGATGTTAAGATCCCAAGGTTCGAGACAGAGACATATTCGGAATTGGTAAAACCTCTGGAACAATTGGGAATCCACAGAGCTTTTGACAGTCAGATGGCTGATTTCTCCCTTATGACAGACGAGGCGGTGTGCGTGACGGATATCCATCATAAAGTCAGGATTAAAGTTGATGAGCGTGGCTCAGAGGCGGCCGCGACATCAGATGTGGTGGTGGCTATGTTGACATCAACAGGGGCTGGTACAAGCCAGCCGACTTTAGAGTTCCATGCCGACCATCCTTTTCTCTATGTCATCACGGAAATCAGTTCCGGGGCCATCTTCTTTATAGGCCAATACACAGGGAGGTAAAGAAATAATATCTATTCGAAGAAGGAGAAGCGCACGCGGCCGTAGCGCTTCTCTTTTTTGAATCTGGGGTGACCGGTGAAGGAGTGCTCCTCGCCGTGCTCGAGGATGAAGTAGCACCCGGGGTGCAGCAGGTCACGCTCGAAAATCTTGTCGGGGAGGGTCTCCACGCCTTCGAGGGCGTAGGGCGGGTCGGCGAATATGATGTCGAACTTCTCCCGGCAGATCGGGATGAAGTCGAAGACGTTGTCCCTGACCATCACGACGTTGTCGAGCCCGAGCCTTTTCGCCTCCGTCTTGATGAAGGACGCGTTCTCCCTGGCCATTTCCACTGAATAAACCACCGCCGCACCCCTTGAGGCGAACTCGAAGGCGACGGCGCCCGTGCCGCCGAACAGGTCGAGAACCTTCAAGTCCTCGAACTCATATTCGTTGTTAAGGATGTTGAACAGCCCTTCCCGCGCGAAATCCGTGGTGGGACGGGCCTTGTAGCCCGCCGGGGGATTGATCGACTTCCCCTTCAAGCGACCGCCGATGATCCTCATGACCTCTCGACGGACTTGAAGTAGCGGTAGAGAGACATCTCCTCCTCGTCGGAGAGGGGAGTCATGAAATGGACTGTCGAGACCTCCGGGTTGAGTTGCAGCTTCCTGACGGACATGAACAGGAAATACTCCGCCGTGGTGAAGTCGGCCGCCTGGAAGGTGTTGGCCAGCAGGAGGTTGTCTCCTTGGGCTATGACCAGCGACAGGATGCCGTCCTCGAAGGAGGCGGCGATTTTGTTGTATTCCTTGATGTCGGGGAGGCTCTTGAGGAGGTGGTACAACTCGGGGAGCTCAGAATGAGAATACACCAGTTCGGCGGATAACTCCGGCAAACTGATGTATTCGACTTGGTCTTCCTCGCCTAGCTTGACCGTCCGTGAAAGGAGTTCCGCGGCGTTAGCCGGGTCGAAAAACGCGGATGGTACCAGCGCGGCTTTGAGGGTGTGACGGGACATCGGGGGACTACTCCCAGTTACCCGCGTTGTTGTTAGGGGCGGTGATGCTACCTACCTGGAGTCCCTCATACTGGCCGAGATCCTCGCGCTCGGCGATCAGGTTGACGATGAGCTGGTGGTCAAGACCGTTCAGCAGGGACTTGTAGGGCAACTTGGCCTCGAAGAGGGGAACATCGACTCCGGAGACCTTTTTCACGATAGCGTTCATCTCGATGTCCTGGACCTCAGCCGCGCCGTACTCGCCGACAGCGAAGGGGATCTTGTCGATGGTGTTGATATCGAAATCGGTCCTGCTCTTGAACAAGGTGTCCTTCACGGGGATCTTGTTCTGGATGGAGAAAACGAGATTCTGGTCACCCGCGAGATAGAGCTTGTAGAGGTCGGCGTCGGTGATCTTGCCCCTGGCGGCCTTCTTCACCTCGTTGGTGTGGGCCATAGCGAGGGAGTCGTCCTTGGAGCCAATCTGCATGAGAACCACCATCTCACCCTTGTTGTAGAACTGCTTGAGGGTGTCGAAAGAGGCGGTGAAACGGTCATTCACGCTCTTGTAGGCGACCTGGAGGTCACGGATATCCTTGAGCTGCTGAATGGCAACCTTCTTTCTGGCGTTGACATCCTTCTCGAACCTGACAGGTTCCATTACACCTTCGTAGATCTTGTACACAAGGAACACGCAGAGAAGCGCGAGCACGATGCTGAGAATCGTTTTCAGAGTCTTGTTCATTATACTTGAAATTTATGATTAGCTTTCCGTGAACCGACAATAAGTCAATTCTGGACAAAGTTAGAAAATTGATTTATGAATTGCAATATAATATTTGTAATATTATTCGTAATTTTGCTCCCCGAATGGACAAGATCAAAGAACTCAGCGCTCGGATCCAGGTGGCGGCACGCGTCTCCGTGGTTGTCCATACCCACCCGGACGGCGACGCCCTGGGCAGCGGTATGGCTCTTGTCGGCTATCTGGGAGGCAGTCTCGGGAAGGACGCCGTCCTTGTGGCTCCGGACAGTGTCCCGGAGTCTCTGGCGTTCATCCCCGCGGGCTTTCCTGAAGGTTCTTTGATGGTCTATGGAGACGATCCCGAAAGGGCGTCCGGGAGTTTGAGGGAGAGCGACTTGCTGTTTTGCCTGGACTGTCCGGACTTCTCCAGGACGAACCCGGGGATGGAGGCTGTCCTGAAGTCCGCCAAGGCCCCTAAGGTGCTGGTGGACCATCATTTGAACCCCTCTTCAGGGTCTTTCGACATCGTGTTCTCACAGACTGACATCTCCTCCACCTGCGAGCTTCTTTTCGGGATATTGAAAAGACTGCCGGGGGTCGACGGTGACCTTTCCAGGATCCCGATGAGCTCTCTCGAGGCCCTGATGACCGGGATGACCACGGACACGAACAACCTCGCCAACTCGGTCTTCCCCGGGACCTTGGAGATGGCTTCCGAGCTTATCGCCGCCGGGGTGGACAGGGATAGGATTCTCGACCTTGTCTACAACCGCTACCGGGAGAACCGCCTGAGGCTGATGGGTTATCTCCTTCATGACATAATGAGGATCACTCCCCAGGGAGTGGCCTACATGATCCTCGACAAGGAGATCCAGGACAGGTTCGATTTCCGCCAGGGCGAGAGCGAGGGTTTCGTGAATATCCCCCTGGCCGTCTCCTCGGTGAGGATGAGCGTCCTGCTCACGGAGGAGGATAGGTGGTTCAGGGTCTCAGTCAGGTCAAAGAGGGGAGTCTCCGCCAACCGGTTCGCCAGGGAACACTTCCATGGCGGGGGGCATGAGATGGCCGCCGGAGGGAGGTTATATTTCCCCGAGGACATCCCGTCCCACGGCGACGCCGAGGCATACATATTGAAAGTGACAGAAGAGTTTTTCCGGAGATGAGGAGATCACGTTTCATATTAATAAGCTCCGCCCTTGTCCTTCTTGCCGTCTCTTGCGACAAGAAGCGTATGGAAACGGTGTACGACAAGCAGGAGAGCAACATCGAGAGCCTTGTCGAGCTTTTCTCCAACTCTTCCGAGGACGCCACTGTCGAGAGGAGGGTCGAGACGGTCAGGGTCACCGTGGCTCACGGGGACGGGCAGGCCCTTCAGGAGAACGGGGCGGTGGCCTTCTATTACGCCGGTCACTTCATCAACGGCTCCACCCTCAGTGTCTCCAACCTCTTCGCCACCAACTATGAGACCTACGCCAATTCTGTCAGGTGGAGTGTCACCGACAGCTCGGCTTTCGACATCATGACCATAAGGCTTGGACGGGACGAGATCGTCGAAGGCTTGAGGAATGGGCTTCCCGGGGTCAAGGCGGGGGACGAGTGCTACATCTTGTTCAACGGCCAGTATGGTTTCGGCAAAAAGAAGATAGGAAATGTCCCCTCGAACTCGGCTTTGGCCTATCATTTGTGGATAAAGAGCGTCAGCAATGATTAAACTTAGGACAATTCTTCTCGGGGGCCTCGCCGCCTCCGCCCTTATTTTCTCTCCTGGTTGCGCCAAGGAGGGTGGGGTTGACACAAGCTCCAATGAAAAGGATTTCATCGAGGCGTGGATAAAGGAGTTCCATCCCGAGGCCAAGAAGTCGGGCCTCGGCATCTATATTCTTGAGGATGAGCCTGGTACCGGAGCCTCCCTGACGGATGACGACTTCTATCTCTTCGTCGATTTCACGGCCACGGATCTTGACGGCAACGTCAGCTCGACCACCTATGAGAAACTCTCGCAGCAGATCGGGACTTACGACGCCGCCAACTATTACGGCGCCGACATCATCATCAGGGACAGGGCCTATTGCCCCGTCGGGATCCTCGAGATGGTCAACGACATGAGGATCGGAGGCACGAGGAAGGCTGTCGTGCCGGGTTGGCTAAATGTCAACGACGACTACGATACCGCCGAGGAATATGAGAAGAAGAGTTCAGGCACCAACGGCATCTATACCATCACCCTCATGGGTAAGGAAAGCGACATCATCGAGTGGCAGCTTGACACCCTCGAGAGATTTGTGATGTCGAATCTTGGCCTGTCCCCGGCCGACTCGGTCTTCATGGGCTACTATAGCAAGACCATCAAGGAGCCGACCGACACGACGACCTTCACCAGCGACACAAACTTCTACATCAACTACACCGGAAGGCTCCTGAACGGGCACGTGTTCGACACCACGATAGAGGACACCGCCAAGGTTCACGGGATCTATTCCTCTTCGAAGACTTACGCTCCGATGTACGTCACCCCTTCAGCCGATGACTACAAAGACACGCAGATAGCCACCGACGCCACCTCGTCAGGCAGCACGACTGTCGAGGGTTTCGCCTATTGCCTCTCCAAGCTGAGACCTTTCGAGAAGGTGATCTGCGCTTTCTATTCCGAACTCGGCTACGGCTACAGCGGCAAGGATTCCAGTATTCCCAAGTTCGCTCCCCTGGTCTTCGAGATCGAGGTGGTGGCCGAGCCGGAGTCTGAGTGACGTGACGCTAACCAAGAGGCCCGGCCATGACCCAATCCAAGACGGCGCCTGTTGAGCTAGGCAGCGAAAGCATAGGGAAATTGCTCAAGAAGTACGCGGTTCCTGGCATTATCGCCATGACCGCGTCTTCGTTGTACAACATGGTCGACAGCATATTCATCGGCCATATCCCCGGTGTCGGCTCGCTGGCTCTCTCAGGGCTGGCTGTCACCTTCCCCTTGATGAACCTGAGCTCCGCCCTTGGCACTCTCGTGGGTGTCGGCGCGGCCACTCTTGTCTCGGTCCTCCTGGGCCAGAAGAACTACAAGACCGCCAACAAGGTGCTGGCCAACGACATCAGCCTCAACTGCATCACCGGAGTCGTGTTCGCGCTGCTGTGCCTGGTCTTCATCAACCCGATCCTGCGCTTTTTCGGCGCCAGCGACAACACCCTGGTCTTCGCCAGGGAATACATGCAGGTCATCCTCGCCGGCAACGTCATCACCCACCTGTACTTCGGCCTGAACGCCCTCATCCGGTCTTCCGGCAACCCAAGGCTGGCCATGGGGCTGACCTTGTTCACGGTTATCTCCAACACCATCCTTGACCCGGTGTTCATATTCGTTCTCGGGCTGGGGATCCGGGGAGCCGCGATCGCTACCGTTCTCTGCCAGACCATGGCGCTTTCTTACTCGCTCTGGTATTTCACGAGGAAGGACAACATCCTGAGGCTTCCTAAGGGTGTTTTCGCCCTCGACTGGAGGATCGCGAAGGATTCCCTCGCCATCGGCATGGGTCCCTTCCTGATGAACGCCGCCTCTTGCGTCGTCACGATGTTCATCAACCAGCAGCTTCTCAAGTACGGCGGAGACCTCGCCATCGGCGCCTACGGCATCGTGAACAGGATCAACTTCATGTTCGTGATGATCGTGATGGGATTCAATCAGGGCATGCAGCCGATAGCGGGCTATAATTTCGGGGCCCTGAAATATTCCAGGGTAAAGAAGGTGTTCAACCTGACGGCGATGTGGGCCACCGCGGTCTGCCTCTTGTGGTTCGTGGCGTCGGAGCTGTTCCCCAACCAGATGGTGGGGATATTCACCAACGATCCGGACCTTCGCGAGCTGGCGGACAAGTGTCTCCGCGTCTCTAACCCTGTGGTCTTCCTGGTGGGCTGGCAGATGGTCTCGACCAACTTCTTCCAGAGCCTCGGCATGGTCGGGAAGTCCATTTTCCTGTCTTTGAGCAGGCAGCTTCTCTTCCTTGTGCCGCTTGTCTACATCTTCCCCGTATTCCTTGGAGTCAAGGGAGTGTTCTATTCTTTCCCCGCCTCGGACATCCTGGCGTGCGTCACAACTTTAGTATTGATAACCAGCTTGTTCCGCAAGTTCGGCAAGCTGAGGGACGGGGATGAGCCAACCATCCTCGGGAGCCGGATCAAAAACAATAACCGATGAGCAACCACACAATAATCAACATAGGACGCCAGTTCGGCAGCGGAGGCAAGGAGGTCGCCTCCAGGATCGGAGCCGTTCTTGGAATAGAAGTCTTTGACAATGAGCTGATCTCCAAGGCCGCGGAGCAGAGCGGCTTCAGCAAGGAGCTTTTCGAGCGCAGCGACGAGAAGAGAAGCGTCTTCAACATGTTCTCGTTTTTCGGAACCGACCGTTTCGGCGGCGCCCAGAACTACGTGGGTGACAATGAGTTATTCAAAATCCAAAGCGAGGTCATAAAGGGCGTGGCGGACAAAGGCCCCGCCATCTTCGTGGGCCGCTGCTCGAACTATATCCTCAGGGACCGCAAGTGTCTCGACGTCTTCATCTCCGCGCCTGTCGAGGCGAGGGTCAAGAGGGTTATGGAAAGGACAGGTCTCGACGAGGAAAGCGCGGTGAGCCGTGTCGAGAGGCAGGACCGCACAAGGCAGACCTACTACAATTTCTTCACTTTCGGGAACTGGGGCGCGGCCTCTGACTACGACCTTTGCCTGGATTCCTCCATACTCGGGATCGAGGGCACCGCTGAATACATCATAGATTTCGGCAGGAGAGCCGGATTGATCTTCTGACAAACGCGCGATGAGGATGACGAGGAAAGCAAGAATCCTGGCGGCGGCCATGTTGACACTGGCCGTTCTGGCCGCTGTCGCCATCACCAGCTCCGGGAAGAAGGATCAGGAGATCCGCCGGGTTCCGGTGAACCTTAACGAGACGCTGACAAACGCTGTGTCAGACACTTCTGTCCTGGACGGTTTCGACAAGATTGTCAAGGATTACATGACTTATTGGGGGCTTCATGGAGTGTCTCTCTCCGTGATGAGGAACGACTCGCTGCTCTTCGCCAAGGGGTTCGGCATGGCCGACACCAATGTCCCCATGGAGCCGGGGCATGTTCTCAGGATGGCCTCCGTCTCGAAGCTGGTGACCGCCGTGGGGATAATGGTGCTGGAGGAGAAAGGCCTGCTGACCCTTGAGGATAAGGTGTTCGGCCCTGACGGCATCCTCAATGACTCGATCTTCAACGCCGCCATAAAGGACACCCTCTACCACAAGATAACTGTGGAAGACCTGCTGCGTCACAAGGGAGGGTTCTCCAAGAAAGGCGGTGATCCCATGTTCTCGACAAGGTGGATAATGATACAGAACCGTTGGAGTGAGGTCCCTACCAAGGAGCAACTGACTGTGGTTCAATTGAAAAGACCTCTCGCCTTCGAGCCTGGGACTTGGCAGGACTATTCCAACTACGGCTATCTCGCCCTGTCCATGGTCATCGAGAAGTTGAGCGGCCTCCCTTACGAGGTTTTCATCCAGGAGAATGTCCTTCACCCGGCAGGCTGCGTGAATTTCAAGATAGGGGGGAACTATTACGTCGACAAATATCCCGACGAGGTCCGCTACTATGTCCAGAAGGACGACGAGCCTGTCGAGGAGTTCAACAACAGCGGCAGGAAGGTCATCCGCAGCTACGGGGGCAACAATGTCTCAGGTCTGCTCGGGGCCGGCGCGTGGGTGGGTTCCACTCCTGAGCTGGCTCTTCTCGTGGCCTCGATCGACGGCCGCCCCGAGGTGCCGGACATCATCACGGAGGAGAGTGTGAGGGCAATGACCGAATACATCGACCCGGACACCTTCTCGCTTGGATGGAATGACACAAAACCGGACGGGGAATGGACACGCACCGGCACCTTCGCCGGTACCAGCGCCCTCGTCAAATACTTCCCGGACGGGGAATGCTGGGTCTTCATAACCAACACCAGCACCTACAGGGGCCCCGGCCTCGCCAGATTCACCACGGAGCTCTTCGAGAAACTCCGCGCCTCCTACTCGTCCAAGTTCCCTCCCCGCAACCTCTTCTACGCCGAGGAATAAGGCTATTTCCCGAGGGTGCCCAGGATCGTGCGGGTGATCTCGCGGGTGATGGTCCTGGTGGCGGCGCTCGTGGCGCTCTTCACCACCTTGCCGGCGCTCTCCTTGGTCGTGGTCTTGGACTTCTTCCCTGTCACCTTGTTGGAGACCTCGTTGCCGATGGCTGTGGCCACGGTGGCTGTCACGGCTGTGATCACGGCTTTGGCGACCTTGTTGAACACACCGTTACTCTTCTTGGTCTTAGGCATCTTTGTGGCCTTGGAGGAACCCTTGCCGGTCTCTTTGGCCTCCTTCCCGGCGGCTTTCTCGGCCTCCTTCCTCTCTTTCTCCTTCTCCGCCATCAGCACCTCGAAAGCGCTCTCCCGCTCGAACAGCTTGTCGTACTTGCCATAGACACGGGACTGCTTGATGATCGCGCTTCTCTGCCCGTCGTCGATGGCTCCGATCTGGCTGAGAGGGAAAAGGATCTTCGCCTTCTCGACAATGTTCGGGGCGCCCTTATCGTCGAGGAAGGAAACAAGGGCCTCGCCGGTGCCGAGGCTGGTGATGGCCTCGTAGGTGTTGAACTCGGGGTTGGTCCTGAAAGTGTCCGCGGCGACCTGGACAGCTTTCTGGTCCCTCGGGGTGAAGGCGCGCAGGGCGTGC
The DNA here is from genome assembly GCA_017429765.1 of Bacteroidales bacterium. Taxonomy (GTDB): domain Bacteria; phylum Bacteroidota; class Bacteroidia; order Bacteroidales; family UBA932; genus Cryptobacteroides. The sequence continues at coordinate 27,951 of JAFROJ010000066.1, forward strand.
TGCACCCTGTTGCCGAGCTGGCCGAGGATGACGTAAGGGATGTCGGTAGGGCTTTGGGTGACGAAATAGACCCCCACACCCTTGCTTCGGATGAGCCTGACGACCTGCTCTATCTTGTCCGAGAGGGCCTTGGACGTGTCCTCGAAGAGCATGTGGGCCTCGTCGAAGAAGAACACGAGCTTGGGAAGATCCATGTCACCGACCTCGGGGAGGGTGGTGTAGAGCTCGGAGAGAAGCCAGAGGAGGAACGTTGAATAGAGCTTCGGCTTGAGCATGAGCTTGTCCGCCGCCAGCACGCTCATCACACCCTTGCCGCCCTCGGTCGCAAGGAGGTCCATGATGTCGAAGGAGGGCTGGCCGAAGAACTTGTCGGCTCCCTCGTTCTCGAGAGTCAGGAGGGCTCTCTGGATGCCTCCGACAGAGACGGAGGCGATGTTGCCGTAGAGCTGTGAATATTCGGCGGCGTGTTCGGAGATGTAGTTGAGGCAGGCCCTCATGTCCTTGATGTCGTCAAGGAGAAGCCCCCTCTCGTCGGCGATCCTGAACATTATGTTCAGCACTCCCTCCTGGGCGTCGGACAGCCCGAGGATCCTGGTGAGGAGCTGGGGACCCATCTGCGAGATAGTGCACCTCATCGGGTGGCCCTGCTCGCCGAAAACGTCGTAGAAGCGCACAGGGCAGCTCTGGAACGCGGGGTTCTCGATCCCGAACTCGGGCATTCTCTTCTCGATGAAGCCGCTGGTCTTTCCGGTCTGGGATATTCCGGAAAGATCGCCTTTCATGTCGGCCATGAAGCAAGGCACTCCGGCCTGGCAGAAACTCTCGGCCATGACCTGGAGGGTCACGGTCTTCCCGGTTCCGGTCGCCCCGGCCACGAGGCCGTGCCTGTTGGCCATATTGCCCACGATGGAGAGGGGTCCTTTGTCGCAATGGGCTATCCAGAGCCCTTTATTGATGTCGTACATATTCCTTTGATTTTATTTGTTTTCCGATTGTCTCGAGTCATGTCTCATTTTCATGCCGGAGAGGAGGGCTCCCGCCAGGGCGAATGTGATCAGGCCGATCCAGGGGGCCGCCTCGGCCTTGACCCCGAATCCCACATTGTCCACGAGGATGAAGGTGACGCTCACGGCTGTCATGAAAGCCGCCGGGATGCCGCTGATGAGGTAGCGGAGCCCTTTCTTGTTTTTGAGCAGGTAGACCGTCACGGCCCAGAGCGAGAAGACCGCCAGGGTCTGGTTGGCCCAGCCGAAGTATCTCCAGATGGTGTTGAACCCGTTGGTGTCGGCGATGTTGAACCAAAGCAGCAGGCCGGTCACGATGAAGAGGGGCACACTGATGAGAAGCCTGTTACGCACGGGCTTCTGGTCGAATTTCAGGAAGTCGGCAATGATGAGCCTGGTGCTCCTGAGCGCGGTGTCACCGCTGGTGATGGGGGCTGCGACGACTCCGAGGATGGCAAGCACCCCGCCGAGGATCCCGAGCCAGGACTTGGACACCGTGGTGACGACCGTGGGAGCTGCGGCGGTGATGTCCGAACCGCATTCGGCGGCGCCTCCGTCAAAGAAGAAATAGGAGGAGACAGCCGCCCAGACCAGGGCCACGAGTCCCTCGGTGATCATCGAGCCGTAGAACACCGGCCGTCCGAGCCTCTCGTTCTTGAGGCAGCGGGCCATCAGGGGACTCTGCGTGGCGTGGAACCCGCTGATCGCCCCGCAAGCTATGGTGATGAACAGGCAGGGGAATATGGGTTGTCCCTTGACCCCGACCGAAGGGCCCCTGTTGGCCAGGCCGTCCCAGATCTCGGGGATGGAAGGCCATTTGACAAAGAGTCCGACCATAAGAGCCAAGGCCATGAATATCAACGCGAAAGCGAAGATAGGGTAAACCTTGGCAATGATCTTGTCGATCGGAAGCATCGTGGCGACGAAGTAATAGATGAATATCACTCCGACCCAGATCATCATGGATCTGGAGGTGCCGTCGCCGGCGATGTCGCCCAGGATGATGGCGGGGCTGTAGACAAACACGGCCGCCACCAGAACCAGAAGGAGCAGGGTGAACAGAAGGACGACTTTCTTGGTGCCCTGGCCGAGGTAGTCCCCGATGATCTCCGGGAGTCCCACTCCGCCCTTGCGGAGGGAGAGCATGCCGGTCATGTAGTCATGGACGGCTCCCGCGAATATGCATCCGAACACGATCCAGAGATAGGACGCCGGCCCGAACTTGGCTCCCATGATGGCTCCGAATATCGGCCCTGTGCCTGCGATATTCAGGAACTGGATCATGAACACTTCCCATGTGGGCAGGGCCACATAATCGACACCGTCGGCCTTGGAGATGGCCGGGGTGGGTCGGTCACGCTCAGGCCCGAATATCCTCTCCACGAATCTGCCGTAGAGAAGGTAGCCCAAAACAAGGGCGATAAGGCTAAGGATTAGAGATATCATATCATACAAATTTAACAAATAATCGTATATTTGTATTATATGGCATTGACGTTTTTAAGTATTTATCAATAATGAAATCAAGACTCATAATCACCATGGCCGCCGCCATCGCGGCGGTGACGGTCGCCTCGGCCCAGACCTGGGCCCCGGCCGGCGACAGGATCAAGACCAAATGGGCCGAGGAAGTCTCCCCGGCGAACGCCCATCCGGAGTATCCCCGCCCTCAGATGGTAAGGCCTGACTGGAAGTCCCTGAACGGCCTGTGGGATTACGCCATCACCCCCAAGACAGCGACCTGCCCCGAGGTTTTCGACGGCAAGATCCTGGTCCCCTTCGCCGTCGAGTCTTCGCTCTCCGGTGTCGGGAGGACTTTCACCCCGGACGACGCCCTCTGGTACAAGACGGTCTTCACCGTCCCCTCGACTTGGAAGGACAAGAGGCTCTCGCTCAATTTCGAGGCCGTTGACTGGAAGGCGGACGTCTATCTTAACGACATCCAGATCGGCACTCACACGGGAGGCTACACTCATTTCTCCTTCGATGTGACGCCTTACCTGAAGAAGGGTTCCAACACACTGATCCTCAGGGTCACGGACGCGACGGACAATGATTTCCAGCCCCGCGGCAAGCAGGTGAGGAAGCCCAGCGGAATCTGGTACACGGCTGTTTCCGGAATATGGCAGAGCGTCTGGATCGAGCCTGTGGCCCCCGCCCATGTCACTGATTTCAACGTGGTCTCCAACATAAAGGAGAACTCCATCGATGTCACCGTGGACGCCGCCGGCACCCGCGAGGGTGACATCATCCAGGTCACGCTCCGGGAGGGCGGTGTCGGTTATTCCACCGAGACCGGCCAGGCCGGAAAGGTCGTCGCCAAGGGCATGACAGTCCCTGGCGGGAAGGCAACCCTCACATTGGCCGATCCAAAGCTCTGGTCCCCTGACAGCCCGTACCTCTACGGGATGGACATCGAGGTCATCCGCGCGGGCAAGACCGTCGATAAGGTCAAGGCCTACACCGCCATGAGGGAGATCGCCGTCTATCGCAAGAACAGCAACACCAAGCTGATGGGCATCAACGGCGAGGCCATATTCCAGCTCGGCCCCCTCGACCAGGGCTGGTGGCCCGACGGGCTTTACACCGCCCCGACCGACGAGGCTCTCAAATTTGATATCCAGAAGACCAAGGACTTCGGTTTCAACATGATACGTAAGCACATCAAGGTCGAGCCCGACCGCTGGTTCTACTACTGCGACCAGATCGGTATCGTGGTCTGGCAGGACATGCCTTCCTTCGGCGGCAGCAAGAAGTGGGGAATGTACTACTACGGCGAGGGGGAGGACTTCCCCGCCACCGCCGAGGCCAAGGCCAACTACTACAAGGAGTGGGGCGAGATCATGAACCAGGTCAAGAAGTTCCAGTGCGTCGTGGTCTGGGTGCCCTTCAACGAGGCCTGGAGCCAGTTCGACACCAAGGAGGTGGTCGCCTTCACCAAGAGGAACGACCCGACCAGGCTTGTCAACCAGTCCTCCGGAGGCAACTGGGAGGAGGGAGTCGGGGATATTCTCGACAACCACCACTATCCCTATCCCGCCTTCAGGATGTGGGACAAGAACATGATCAACGTCCTCGGGGAGTATGGAGGCATCGGGTTTCCCGTCCAGGGCCATCTCTGGCAGGATGACAAGAACTGGGGCTACGTCCAGTACAAGAGCGGCGACGAGGTTCTCGCCGAGTACGCCGATTTCGCCGAGCAGCTCAAGCAGATCATCAAGCAGGGCTGCTGCGCCGCGGTCTACACCCAGACCACCGATGTCGAGATCGAGGTCAACGGCCTCATGACCTATGACCGCAAGGTGATCAAGATGGACGAGAAGAAGCTCCGCGAGGTCAACCTCGGGATCATCAAGAGCATGCCGGTCAAGTGATGAGTGTCTCTTTGAAGGATAATTGCCGCTATTCCCTGCTGGTCCCCACCAGCATGGGCTTGCGGGTCACCCCCGAGGACGGGCAGCCGGTCAGTTCAGCCGATGTCCTGCGGCTTCAGGCCACCAGCGCCGAGACCAATGTGGCCAGCGTGTCGTCCTATCTCGGGCTTCCGGTGAAGGTGCTGACCACCTTCGTGAAAGACAGTCCTTTCGCCGCCTTCATCAAGTCCAACCTCCGCTCGAGGGGGATGGATTTCGAGGGGCCGGAAGTGCCTCAGGGAGGCCCCTGGGGCTATCGCCATCAGATCAACGTGGCCGACAGCGGCTTCGGCTCGCGCGGCCCGAGAGTATGGAACGACCGCGCGGGAGAGGTAGGAAGGACACTGAACGCGGCCGACTTCGACCTCGACAGGATATTCGGGAAAGAGGGGGTACAGATAGTCCATCTCTCCGGCCTGATCGGGGCTTTGAGTCCCCAGACGAGCCGTTTCTGCCTCGAGATCGCCAGGAAGGCCAAGGAATATGGCGCCAGAATCAGTTTCGACCTCAATTACAGGGCCTCGTTCTGGGTCGGAAGGGAGGAGGAGCTGAGGACGGTTTTCAGTGAGATATGCGCCCTCGCCGACATTCTCATCGGCAATGAGGAGGATTTCCAGCTTTGCCTGGGCATCCCCGGGCCCGAGGCCGGTGGGAAAGACATCGCCGCCAAGATCGACGGTTTCAAGGAGATGATAGGCAGGGTCAAGGAGCGGTATCCCTCGGCCTCCGTCTTCGCCACCACGCTCAGGCAGGTGAACCACGCCAACAGCCACAACTGGGGCGCGATAATGCTGGAAGGGGAGACCTGGCACGTCGTTGAGCCCCGCGAGATCCATGTCCTCGACAGGATCGGGGGCGGCGACGGTTTCGTGGGAGGCCTTCTGTACGCTATCCTGAAAGGCTGGGAGCCGGAGAAATGGATCCGGTTCGGATGGGCCTGCGGCGCCCTCGCCACAACCTTCCTCACGGACTACGCCCAGCCCTCCGACGAGGAGCAGGTGTGGAGTGTCTGGAACGGCAACGCCAGGGTAAAGAGATAGGTCATGCTGTACTTCGCCAAGGGATCCCCCACGAGTGTAATCACGGCGGAAGAGACAAGGTCCGCCCTGAGGGAGGTCTTTGACGGTCTGGGGCCTAGGAAAAGGGTGATGGCCATACCACCCGACTACACCCGGCTCAATTCCTTCGCCGGCCCGATCACCGGGATGGTCAACGAGTATTTCGGGGATCGCCTGACCGACGTCATGCCTGCCCTTGGCACCCACAGCCCCATGACTCCGGAGCAGATCGCCTCGATGTTCCCCGATGTGCCTCCCGGAAAGTTCCGGGTCCACGACTGGCGGAACGATGTCGTGACAGTGGGGGAGGTCCCCGCCGAATATGTGGAGAAGGTCTCTGAGGGCCGTGTGAGTTACCCTTGGCCGGCGCAGGTCAACAAGGCGCTTCTGGACCCGTCGTTCGACCTCATCCTCTCGATCGGCCAGGTGGTGCCGCACGAGGTCATCGGCATGGCCAATCATTCCAAGAATATCTTCGTGGGCGTGGGCGGTTCAGAGGGGATCAACAAGAGCCACTTCGTCGGGGCCTCCTACGGGATGGAGCGCATCATGGGAAGGGCGAGAACCCCGGTGAGGGACATCCTTGAATATTCAAGGACTCATTTCATCCCGGAACTTCCTATAATCTACATACTTACGGTGAGGGCTAAGGATGAGGCGACGGGCGGGCTCGTCACCCGGGGGCTTTTCATCGGGGACGATTTCGAGTGTTTCGAGAAGGCGTCGGCGCTCTCGCTTGAGACCAATTTCATCATGGTCGACCGCGAGATCAGCAAGTGCGTGGTCCGGCTCGACCCTTCCGAGTTCAAGAGCACCTGGCTCGGGAACAAGGCCATCTACCGCACCCGAATGGCCCTGGCCGACGGCGCGGAGCTGGTTATTCTCGCCCCTGGCCTGAAGGAGTTCGGCGAGGATGCGGCCATTGACGTCCTGATCCGGAAATATGGCTACAAGGGTACTCCGGCCACCCTCGCGGCCACTGCGGCCAACGAGGACCTGAGGGACAATCTCGGGGCCTCGGCCCACCTTATACACGGGTCTTCCGAGGGGAGGTTCAAGATCACTTATTACCCCGGTCCCGGAGTGACCAGGGAAGAGATAGAAGGTGTCGGTTTCGCCTACGGCGACCTTGACGAGGCGTTGAGGCGTTATCCGGCCGACAGAATGAGAGACGGGTGGAACACGCTTCCGGACGGCGAGGAGGTCTATTACATCTCCAATCCCGCCCTCGGCCTCTGGGCTCATCCGGATAGGTTTGTAAACTATTGATACTATGGTTTTTTCAATGGAATAGAAGCGTCCCCTTCCGGCCTCTGCCACCCTCGGCACGATAAGAGGGGGGACCGAAATTGAGGAAAGAGGAGAGACAACTGGTTGTCTCGACGAGTTCCGAGATTTTGGTGGGG
>JAFROJ010000067.1 GCA_017429765.1 Bacteroidales bacterium
AAAAAAATAATGCCGAATCTCTATCTGCCAAACGCACTTACCCACAAGGAAAGTGCTTCTTTTGGTCTGACCGAACTTTAGAAAAGTATGTTAAACGCCTGAGAAATCGGGCAATAAACGAATATTATTTACGAATGAAAACGACTAAAAGAATAAGAGTCCCCATGATCGAGGGACTGGAGAGCATGAGGCTCCCCGAGCTGGATCTGGCGATGGAGGAGAAGGCGGCGAAATTCGCCGTGTGCGAGTGCGCCTGGCCGGAGGTGGCCCCGTACATTCCCGATTGCAACGGGTCCGTGGCCAGAAGCGCCACTCACCTTTGCGTGATGTTCCACGTCAGGGGATTGGATCTCAGGGCCACCGCCATGGAGGACAACGGGAACAGCTGGGAGGACAGCTGCTGCGAGTTCTTCGTGGCCGACCCCTTTGACGGGACCTACTATAATTTCGAGCTCACCTGCGTGGGTTCCCTGCTCTCGGCCAAGGGAGCGGGGAGGCAGGATAGGGTAAAGCTCGACCCGGCCGTCCTGTCCAACGTGATAAGGTACAGTTCCCTCGAAAAGAGACCCACGGTCATCAGCGGGCGGATTCTGGGATGGACAGTGGTCATGTTGATCCCTTTCAAGTTGATAGGTGTCGATCCTGACAACCTCCCGGTCAGCCTCAGGGGCAATTTCTACAAATGCGGTGACCTGACAGCCCACCCTCACTTCCTCAGCTGGAACCCTGTCGGGACTCCGAAACCGGATTTCCACAGGCCTGAGTTCTTCGGCGAGCTCCTGTTAAGATAGGATTATGGAAAGGCGGGGCAAAGTCTTCATGTTCCTGTTCCTGGTCTATCTGGGGATGATCGCCTGGTGCTGTTTCGGCCACTTCGACAGTCTTCCCAAGGTCAGCAAGGAGCTCTTCGGCATCCCCACCGACAAGGTGGCGCACTTTATCATGTTCTCGCCATTCGTCATCCTCGGTTACCCCTCATTCGCCTCTTTCGCGAGAAAACGTCGGGGAAAGATCCTTGTCTTCGCCTCGGTTTTCCTTGGAGGTCTTCTGGTAGCCTGCGCCACCGAGGCCGGGCAGGCGCTCACCGACTACCGTAGCGGAGATCCGGCAGACCTCGCGGCCGACGCCGCCGGACTCGTCGCTGGAGCCGTCGTGACATTCGCCGCTATCCTGATCCTCAAACATAGAACGAACTGATAACACAATGAATATCAAACCTCTACTTCCAATAGCGATTCTCCTGGCGCTCAGCACGGGGGCCAAAGCCCAGAAAGCGCAGGATTTCAAGCCGGCGCTCGACTCCATGCAAGTCCTGCTAAGGGAAAGGACACGGGTCGCGTCCCAGGTGAAAGCCACCAAAGTGATCAACCGGGACGGGACTCTCGACTTCCATTTCAATTCCGCCTTCGGGGACTATCCTTGGAGGGCCGCGGACCTGAGATGGTTCAAGGAGACTTTGAAAACCCTGCTCCCCGACCCTTGGGCCGGCTCCAAGATAGGGGAACTTTATGTGGGCAAGAACAAGATCGGCCAGTACATCATGCCGGAGGCCGGCTCGAACGGCAATCCCCCTTCGGCGTTGTTCAGGACGAGGGACAGGAGAGACCAGGACAGGTTCATCACAAAGGCCGGAGAGCGGGAATATGAGAAAGGCATGTCCGGCCGTGTCGTGGCGCTTTGGCAGAGCCACGGGAAGTATTATGAGGAGAAAACCCAGAGATGGGAGTGGCAAAGGGCTCCCCTGTTCCAGACAGTGGAGGACATGTACACCCAGAGTTACGTCCTGCCCTTCCTTATTCCCATGCTCGAGAACGCCGGGGCCTATGTCATGACTCCCCGTGAGAGGGACCCGCAGCCCAATGAGATCATAGCGGACAACGACCCCTCCTTCACGGCTGGCCGCGGCGAAGGTGTCAGGCTAGTTGGAAACTATTCGGAATCAGGCACTTGGTTTGACGCCGGGACAGGCTTTGCCGACTTCAAGGCCTACTATGTCGACAGGGAGAATCCTTTCCTCGCCGGGACCGCCAGACAAGCGGTGTGCTCCGAGGACGGGGACATGGGTGTGTCCGAGGCGGTGTGGACCCCCGATATTCCTGAAAGGGGCGAATATTCAGTCTACATCTCCTACAAGTCGCTCCCGAACAGCTCCGACCGCGCGCGTTACAGGGTGAGGCACCTTGGCGGCGAGAGCGAGTTCCTGGTGAACCAGAAGATGGGCGGCGGAACTTGGATCTACCTCGGCACTTTCGAGTTCGACAAGGGCACCGAGGGATTTGTCACGCTTGACAACACTGTCCCGGAGGGGCATAAGGTACCAAGGAACACTGTCGTGACGGCTGACGCTGTCAGGTTCGGCGGGGGCATGGGCAAGATAGCCAGAGGCCAGGCCGACCAGGACAGGAGCGAGTTCACAGTCTCGGGCATGCCCTCGTTCGCGGAGGGCGCCTACTACTGGATGCAGTGGGCAGGGGCTGACACAACCCTTCTCAACCTCCACGAGGGAGACTACACCGCCGACTACGGTGAGAGGGGCGCCTGGGTAGGATGGATGTCAGGAGGATCGAGGACCAACCCGAAAGAGGAGGGTCTGGGAATACCTGTGGACCTGTCTTTCGCCTTCCATTCCGACGCCGGCACTTTCCCGGACGACTCGATCGTCGGGACTCTTTCGATCTACACCCTTCTTTGCGAGAATGACGACAAGCTGCCCAACGGCGAGAGCAGGTGGCAGGGCAGGATGCTGGCCGACTTCACGCAGACCCAGATTGTGGACGACGTCAGGGCTGATTTCTATCCCAACTGGACCCGCAGGATGCTCTGGGACCGTTCCTACAGCGAGTCTCGCACCACCACTGTCCCCGGGATGCTTCTCGAGCTTCTGTCTCACCAGAATTTCGGGGACATGAAATTAGGCCTTGACCCCTCATTCCGTTTCACTGTCAGCCGCGCCATCTACAAGGGCATGCTTAAATACCTGAGCGCGAGATATGGCTGCCCCTACGCCGTGCAGCCGCTGCCTGTCAGCTCTTTCTCCACCGACTTTGTCGGGAAACCGGTCCCCGGCCAGGAGTCGAAGGTCAGGCTGAGCTGGGCGCCAACGGATGATCCACACGAGCCCACGGCCGCCCCGGGAGGTTATATCCTTCAAACCAGGATCGGCGACGGGGCCTTTGACAACGGTGTCGCGATCGATGTCCGGGAAGAGGGCGGAAGATGCTTCCATGAGGTCACTGTGCAGCCAGGGAAGATATTCAGTTTCAGGATCATAGCCTTCAACGAGGGTGGTAGGGGGTTCCCTTCCGAGGTCCTGAGCGTCGGTGTGCCGGCCAATGGCGGAGGGAAGAGCGCGCTTGTCGTGAATAATTTCACGAGGGTCTCTCCCCCGGCCTGGTTCGACACTCCCGACTACGCCGGGTTCTTGAACGGCCTCGACAGCGGCGTTCCTTACATGCGCGAGATCAACTTTATCGGCGACCAGTACCAGTTCCGCCGCGAGCTGCCATGGCTTGACGACGACAGCCCCGGATTCGGAGCCTCCTTCACCGACGAGGCCGGAAAGGTCGTTCCTGGGAACACCTTCGACTTCACGGCCATCCACGGGAAGGCTCTTATCGCCGCCGGATATTCCTATCATTCAGCTAGTTCCGAGGCTTTCGCCAATGGTTTCACCCTCAAAGGGGATGACTCCGCCGTCGACCTGATCTGCGGCAAGCAGGTCACCACCCCCATCGGCAACGGCGCGCTGGGATGCAGGTTCCAGGTCTTCCCGGACAAGATGAAGGCCGCCATCAAGGAGTTCACGTCCGGGGGCGGGAATGTGATTGTCTCCGGCTCGAACATCGGCACAGACGTCTGGGACAAGGTCTACCCTGTCGTGGCGGACTCCACCTATTCGGCTACCACGAAAGAGTTTGTGGAGACGGTCCTGGGCTACAAATGGATGACCAACCACGCCACCAGGGGCGGCTCAGTCCACCCTATGCGCAACAGCTCCCTGCCTCTTAAAGGCAAGATCGGTGAGGCGGGGTTCTGGAACGAGAGGAACCCGTTCATCTACAACGTGGAGACTCCCGACGGGATAGTCCCCGCCTCCGACTCCGCCACCGGCTTCATCAGGTATTCCGACTCCGAGGTCACGGCAGGTGTCTGCTTCGACTCCGGAACCTACAAGGCGGTGAGCCTCGGCTTCCCTATCGAGGTGATGAAAAACCAGGAAGACATCAATGTCCTCCTGGCTGAGATTCTCTCTTATCTGGAGAAGAAGTAAACTACTTCTTGTCGATCAGCAACTCCTTGATCCTGGCGAAGATCTCGGTGTTCTCCATCATCTGGCCGAACCTCCAAGCGGAGGCGCCGTAGGAGAACACGGGCACAGGGGCGCCGGAATGGCTGGTGGTTGAGTATTTCACATCGATCCCCGTGGTGCTCTTGGAGTCCTTGGCGGCCGAGAGGACGTTGACTCCACCGGTCTCGTGGTCGGCTGTGATCACGACCAGGGTACCCTTGTGGGTGTCGGCGTAATCGAACACGGCGTTGACCATCCTGTCGAACTCCTCCATCTCGAAGATCAGCTGCTCGGCGTTGTTGGCGTGGTTGGCGTGGTCGATGTGGGAACCCTCTATCATGGCGAAGAAGCCCTTCTTGTTGTTATCAAGGATGTCGAGGGTGTGCATGGTGGCGTCCTTCAGGTAATCGATGTCGCGCTCGATGGCCATAGGGTAGCTGTCATCGGCGAAGAGACCGAGGATAGGGGTCTTGTCAGTAGCCAGGAACTCATCGGGAGTCTCGACATAAGTGAAGCCGGCGCTCTTGGCCTTCTCGACCATGTTCTCAGGCACATAGTCGGGCTGGATGAAATACTTCTTCCCGCCGCCCACTATCACATCGGGCTTGAACTTGATCAGGTCATCGATAATCCCCTTCCTGTCGCCTCTCTTGGTGACATGGGCGTAGAAAGCGCCGGGGGTCGCGTCAAGAATATAGGAAGAGACGACTATTCCCACAGGGAGACCCTTCTCTCTCGCGAACTCAGCTATGCTCTTGACAGCCACGGTGTCCGGGTTCATGCCGAGCATCCCGTTGTTGGTCTTCACTCCGCAAGCCATGGCTGTGCCGGAAGCGGCCGAGTCCGTGACTTTGCTGTTGGCTGAGTAGGTTTTGCTGAATCCGGCGAACTGCGCGCGGTCAAAGCATGTCGGGGCATAGTTGTTCTCGATCATCCAGGAGGCGACGGAACCGACACCCATGCCATCGCCGATAATGAGGATGACATTCTTGACTTTTTCATTCTTGGGGGCCTTCTCAGCGGAGAAAGACTGCGTGAAAGGGATAGCGATCACGAGTAACGCAAGCAAAAATCTTTTCATTTTGAGTTTATTTTTTAACAAAAATAAAAAAAACGAGGAAAATTCGTATCTTGTTGACCATAATAAGTGGTTATATAATACCTCAAAATAGTTATTTGTTATGAGACTGAAAGCATTTCTTTTCCCCATCCTCTTGCTGGTCAGTTTCACAGCGTTAGCGCAAACTGACCCCAATCCGCTTCCTTTCAGCGCGAGCGGGACCGTAATAGATTCCGAGACAGGACGTCCTCTCCAATATGTCGGAGTGAGTTTCACGGGGCTTAAATACGCCACTGTGACCAACGCCGACGGAGTGTTCACGCTGAAATCCGCCGTGGAGCCCGAGTCCATCGACTTCGCGATCCTCGGCTACAAGACTGTCCGCGTCCAATTTCCGAAAGACGGCTCCCCTGTCACAGTCAAGATGCCAAGAGGGAGCCTTACGCTGGAGGGCGCCCTGGTGATCGCCGACCCCTACAGTGTGCTCGAGAGGGCTATCGCCAAGATAAAGGACAACTACTCGAGGCAGCCTGAGCTTTTCGACTGCTTCTACAGGGAGACTGTCCAGAAAAGACATCGTTATGTCTACATCTCGGAGGCTGTCTCAAGGATGTACAAATCCTCTTATTACCGGCTCGGAATCCTCTCCGACAAGATCGCCGTGGACAAGAGCAGGATCCTTGTAAGCCCTGACAGGAAGGACACCCTCGGCGTCAAGATAGTGGGCGGCCCCGCCCAGGCCGTGCTGCTGGACATTGTCAAGAACAATGACTTGCTGAACGCAGCCGAACTGTCTAACTACAAGCTTAGTATGGAGGTTCCCGAGATGATCGGGGACCGCCTGCAATTCTCCATCAGGCTTATTCCTGTCGGCAACCAGCCCTATCCCCTGTACGAGGGGATGATCTACATCGACCGGGAGACCTTCGCATTCACCCGCTTCGAGCTCGATTACGACATGAGGGACAAGGACAAGGTGACCAGCAGCATCCTGATCAGCAAACCCGCAGGCCTGCGTTTCACCCCGACCAAGGTGTCCATCAGGTATGACTACAGCCTTTCCGAAGGGGTCTCAAGGGTGAGTTATGTGCGATCCGAGATCAAGTTCAAGTGCGACTGGAAGAAGCGTCTTCTCAGGACCGATTTCACGGCGGTCACGGAGCTTGTCACGACTGACAGGCACGAGGGCGATGTGGAGATCATACCTCGCAAGGAGGCCTTCGGCCTAAGGGATGTCCTCTCAGAGAAAGCAGCCACCGATTTCGATCCGGAGTTCTGGAAAGACTACAACATCATCGAGCCTTCCGAGAGCCTCGACAAGGCGATTGACAGGATCATTCGGAAGACTGACAGAAATTGAGTATATTCGCCGTCGAAATGGCAAACGGCAGACTTTTTCTAATACCATCTCCCCTAGGGGACCACGATCCGGCCGAGGTGATGCCGAGGCAGGTTCTTGAGAGAATCAAGAGTGTCCGGAGATACGTCGTCGAGGAGACGAGGACAGCCAGGAGATTTCTCTCGGCGGCCGGCTTGAAAGGCCATATCGGGGAGTTGGAGTTCCGTGAACTTAACGAGCACACGAGGCCTGAGGAAGTCGAGGCCTTACTGGCGCTGTTCACCGCTCCCGACGGCTCCCCTACCGACGTGGGCCTGATTTCCGAGGCAGGTCTTCCAGCCGTTGCCGACCCTGGAGCCGCCCTCGTGGCGCTTTGCCATCAGCGTGGGATCCAGGTTGTCCCTCTTGTCGGCCCCTCCTCCCTGATGTTGGCCTTGATGGCTTCCGGCCTGAACGGCCAGAGCTTCGCCTTCCGGGGTTATCTCCCGGCCAAGAACGAGGACCGGAAGAAGGCGATTAGGGACATCGAGGCCCAGTCGGCCAAGTATGACCAGACGGAGATATTCATAGAGACCCCCTACCGGAACGACTCGATGATGGCGGACCTGCTCATGGTTTTAAAACCGACCACCAGGCTTTGCGTTGCCGCCGACATCACAAACCCTGGGGAAACAATTATCACAAAGACCGTTAAGCGTTGGCGCCAGGAGCCGGTCTCCATCGGCAGGAGGCCCTGCGTTTTCCTTTTACTTGCTTGAGAATATGGACAAATACGGATCCATCGAATTGACTGGAATGGAGTTCCACGCCTACCACGGCCGCTTGTGGGAGGAGCGCCAGAACGGCAACACCTTCATCGTGGACTTCGTGGGGAAGATTGAGATCAAGAAGGCCGCCAGAACCGACGACATCGCCGACACAGTCGACTATTCCCTGATCTACAAGATAGTCGAGAAAGAGATGAAGAAGCCCTCGTTCCTTCTTGAGGCCGTCGCCGGAAGGATTGTGGAGGCGATAAAGGATGCGAACCTGGGGCTATATTTCTTCAAGGTCAAGGTCTCCAAGAAGAATCCTCCGGTCGGGGGGACATGCGCCTGGTCGAGCGTCACCGCCACCCACGGGGCATGGTTGATAAAGGACACTATCTTATAGCTATTCGAAGCATGAAGATCGCCTTCCTCACACTCGGATGCAAGCTCAACTACGCCGAGACCTCGACTTACGAGCGGGGCTTCGTCGGGGCCGGGCTGGAAGTAGTCCGCTGGGAGGAGAAGGCTGATTTGTATCTCATTAACACATGCTCGGTCACGGAAAGGGCCGAGAAGAAATGCAGGAACGCTATCCGCAAGGTTCACCGGGTCTCCCCTGACGCGGCGATCGTGGTGACAGGGTGCTACGCGCAACTGAGGCGCGGGGAGATCGAGGCCATCGAGGGCGTCTCGCTCGTCTTCGGCGCCGACGAGAAGACCCGCGTCGTCCCCGACACCATCGCTTTCATGGAAGGTCGTCGACGGGGGGTATTGTCCCAGCCGGGTAAATCCCTCCCAGACCTCGCATCGCTCGGTCCGGGCCCCTCCCGTTCACCTGGCCACGGGCGGCCAGGCCCTTCTGGGGCAATACCCCCCGTCGATGACAATACCCTCCACCCGGAGCCCCCGAAGATTCTGGAGGCGTTCTCGTCGGAGGAGAGGACGAGGTCAGTCCTTAAGGTGCAGGACGGCTGCGACAACTTCTGCGCCTACTGCACAGTCCCCTACGCCCGCGGACGCTCCAGGAATATTCCCGTACAGGACGCCGTCGAGCAGGCGCGCCGGATCGCGGCCCTCGGAATGAGAGAGATCGTCATCACCGGAGTCAACACCGGCGACTTCGGCCGCTCGACAGGAGAGAGTTTCCTGGAGTTGCTCAAGCGACTGAACGATGTGGAAGGCATTGACAGATACCGGATTTCCTCGATCGAGCCGAACCTCATCACCGAGGAGATCGTCGATTGGATAGCTGGCGGCACAAAGTTCCAGCCGCATTTCCATATTCCCCTCCAGTCCGGCTCCGACGAGATTCTCAGCCGGGTAAGAAGGCGCTACACCACCTCTTTCTTCGCAGACAGGATTGACTACATACGCTCCAGGATGGATCCCCGCCCCGGAGAGCCCCAAGGCAACCTGAAGCCTTATGTGTTCTTCGGGATAGACGTTATCGCGGGCCTTCCGGGCGAGACTGACGAGCTCTTCGAGCAGACATATTCATTCCTCAAAGACAGGATCCGTCCCGCCTTCATCCACATATTCCCCTATTCCCGAAGGCCCGGCACCGTGGCGGCGGGTTGGAAAGACCAGGTGAAGGATTCAGTGAAGACCGAGAGGGTCGCGAGGCTTGAGGCACTTTGCGAGGAACTACACTCCGAGTTCCTGGAGAAGAATAAGGGAAGGCTCTCCCATGTTCTTTGGGAATCCGACTCGAAAGACGGCCTCATGGGAGGCTACACCGGCAATTACATCAGGGTCGAGAGGCCCTACGATCCCGCCAGGGTTAACACGATTGAAGATATAATAATATGACGGAAGGCAAGGCCAGATTAACTTTCCTCGGTACGGGGACTTCGCAGGGCGTGCCGATCATCGGGTGCGGATGTGAGGTGTGCCGGTCTTCGGACAGCCGGGACAAACGCTTCAGGGCCTCGGCTCTCGTGGAATTCGGAGGCCTCGTGATCCTTGTAGACGCAGGTCCTGATTTCCGGATGCAGATGCTTGCTGGAGGGATCCGCCACCTTGACGCCATCTTATTGACTCATAATCACAAAGACCACACCGGAGGCTTGGACGACGTGCGTTCGCTCAACTATGTGGACCGGCGGGCCGCGGAAATCTATTGCGAGAGGAATGTTCTGGAGGACCTGATCCGGGAATATCCCTATGTCTTCAAATTCCCGAAATATCCCGGGGCTCCGGAATGGAGGCTCCATGTCATCGATGAGAGGCCGTTCATGATCAAGGCTGACAGTTCGGACAAGGAGCTTGTGTGGGTCCACGATGTCGGCTACCACTACCGCCATCCCGACGGCACCCTGGTCCCCACCGCGCGTCGCCTTGAGGACATGATCGAATCGGCCGAGCGGCCGGAAGTGGCCTCGTCATCCGGAGTGCCGTCGGCGGAAATTGTGCCAATCCGTGGCTACCACGACAAGCTGCCGGTGTTGGGATTCAGGTTCGGGAATATTGCCTACATCACTGACATGAGTTACATCCCCGAGAGCGAGATGGCCAAGCTGGAGGGGCTTAAGCATCTGACTCTCAATACAGTGGGCTACAAGAGGCACCACTCCCACTTCAGTCTGGAAGAGACCTTGATGATAGCCGACAGATTACAGCCCGAACACACATGGCTCACTCACCTCTCCCACTCCTTCCCCAGACATGAGTTATTCAGCGAGGAACTCGACCGGCTCCGCGAGGAACGCCACATCCGCTCGATCGTCCGCCCCGCCTATGACGGCCTTGTGATAGAATGATGACAGTCGGCTATCTGGGTTGTCCTCGTCAATCATTGTCCAAATGGAAGGTAAGCTTTGAGCATGGAAAACCTCGTGGAAACAATTAACATGAACGATGGAAACAGGAAGAATCATCTTGCGTCCCTGGCTGGACAGTGATGCCGGGACGCTTTTTAAATATGCCAGCGACCCTGAGGTGGGCCCTCGGGCAGGCTGGCCGCCGCACAAGTCTGTGGAGGAGAGCTTTGAGATTATCCGGACAGTGTTCTCCGGAGAGGGGATGTGGGCGGTTGAACCGGCGTTATACTCAGAGATGCTCTCTCACGCCGACCCCACACAGGTGGAGGGGCTGTCCCGCTTTTTCAAGACAGGGCCGGGACAGTATGGCGAGGGAGACAAGTTCCTGGGAATCAAGGTTCCGGTCACACGAGGTGTGGTGAAAAGTCTCTGGCGGCAGACTTCATTCGAAGATCTGGAGGCGTGCCTCGGGAGCGGGTACCACGAGGTTCGGCTGGCGGCGCTGCTCGCGCTGGTGGAGATATTCCGGCACAGTCATTCTGAGAGTCTGCGAAAAATCTGCGTCGACTTTTACCTTTCCCACACCGGCCGCGTCAACAACTTGGACCTGGTGGATCTGAGCTGCTACCCTCTTTTGGGCGAATGGCTGCTGGACAAGGACCGCCCGGTCCTTTACGATCTTGCCCGAAACGGCAAGTCTCTCTGGGAGCGGCGCGTCGGCATAGTGAGTACCTTGGCTTTCATCCGCCACGGGCAGCTGGACGACACTTTTGCCATCGCCGACATCCTTATGGATGATCCGCGCGACCTGATCCACAAAGCGGTGGGATGGATGCTTCGCGAGGCCGGCAAGCGCGACAAGGCTGCCCTGGAGGCCTTCCTGCGGCCGCGCTACAGGAATATGCCCCGCACCATGCTGCGCTACGCCATTGAGAAATTCCCGGAAAATGAGAGGCGATCGTACCTGGTCACGATGGTCTAAGGGAATATCCGTCTATTTGTTTTGACAAATCAAAAGGAGTTATGGCATTTGATTTCAAAAAGGAGTTTAAGGAGTTCTATCTCCCTGCCGCCGCACCTTCAATCGTGACAGTTCCGGCCATGAACTATCTGGCTGTCAGGGGCTCTGAGTGACCCGAGAAAGACATCTGTGGACAAACTGAGAACGGTCATACGCTATCCCGTCAAATAATCAAGCGCGCTCATGAGCTTGTCCAGATACTGGTTTTTCTTCCCCATCTTCCTATCTCATTATTTCTTTCCAGCGATAATAGCTGAGCCCTTGAGGGCCATCCATCTGGCCTCCCAGGAGGACATGAAACGACCGCTATCGGTTGGAATGAGTTCCACACGCTCGTAGCCCATATCCTTCAACCGATTCACGAAAGCCTGCATATTCCCATACTTTTCGCGTGAGAAGATGTCGTGGATGGCGAAGGTGCCGCCTTTGCGCAGGACGCGCAGGGTCTCCAGCAGGATAGCCTGGCGGTCGCGGCTGGGGATGTTGTGATAGACGTAGTTGGAGGTGACGGCATCGAAGGTCCCGTCCGGGAAGTTAAGTTTCAGGGCGTCGCCCTTTGCGAAGGAAGTCCTGTACGCCACTCTTTCGGCGAGGGCGTTGTCCTCACAGAGGCGCTTGCTGAAGGATGCGTATTCAGCGCCCCAACGGTCGATACCGGTCATAAAAGCGTTAGGATTGCGCTTGGCGACGGCGATGGTCAATGCCCCGCTGCCGCATCCTACATCCAGTCCTTTCCCGCCGTCGGGCAGATGGACCAGGTCGGCCACTCCGTCTATGATCTGGCGGGACATCTGCCGCTTCCCGTCATAGGAGAAGGCGCGGTACATCAGCACCGTCCACAGCGTGACCAGTGCCAAGATGAAGGCCAGGACAAGGAGGATGATCTTAAGCCAGCTAAGACCTATGATGAATGAAAGCGTCAGGCACACGGTGGTCGCCGCCGCGAAACTCCAGATCATGCCTTTAGGCATCCAATTCTTGTAGTTAGGTTTCATGGGTTAGAAGAAGAGCAGGTAACGCGGAGTGGATTTCTTATACTTCATGTACGGCTCCCCGTAGGTCTCAGCGCAGTAGCGTTCCTCGCCGAGGATGACTCTGTGCGTGGCGAGGACAAAGGGGATGAAAAGGATCAGAAGCCAAAGCGATGCGGATGCGATAATGGTTCCAATAATGCAAATGGAGTAGAAGGTGTACATCGGGTTGCGGGAGATCCTGTATATCCCGCCTGTCACGGTCTTGTTCAGCGGGGCTTTCCCATAGGACAAGAAAGCCCAGACCATCATCAGGGCACCGATGATGTAGATGACCAGGCCGACTGTGAACCAGAACGTTCCGGTCTTCAACGGCAGGAAGATACCGAGCAGGATCATGGCTCCCTGCAGGATGAAGGTCCAGTTTGCACAGGCCTTTTCTTTCTTTGTGTACCAGGAAGTATCGACGGCACGCTTGCCGCCTTCCTTAACGATGGACATCATGACCATCTGGATGATCATCAGCAGGAGAACAGGGATCCATGCCCCGAACAGCGATAGCTTGAGTGTGGTGAAAAATGACATATGAACGATGCTAATTCAAAGTAGCAGCAGGCTTCTTCAAGAGCTTCTCCGCCAGCCTCATGGCCAGGATGGAGACAGGGATGGCCAGGACAATCACGATAATCAGCACGGGGATATTGTCGATGACCGGGATCATCAGCTGGTCATAGCCAGGACGCATTTCTTCTACCGCTGCGGCCAGGGAGCCTTCCGTGTCGGTCCACCAGTGGGCGGTGTAGGCAAAGAATGAGAGCGCAAAGGGGACGAAGCTCCAGCGGACGCCCTTCCTGGTGTCATATCCGCAGAAATAGCGGATGATTTCGGCAAGGGCGGTCAGGACAATGGTGCCAATGATGTATGCGATATCCGCCTCTCCGGCAATCAGGAAGAGTACAAAGATGAACCCGTTCAAGGCGGTCGGTGCACCAAAACCACGGATGATGGTGCAGGTATAAAGGTAAATGAATGCAAACGCCAGCGGAAGAACCGCGCCAGCATAAGCGTAGCATGCGGGATGAATGGCGCCGCTGGCGGCACCGAGGATAAAGGTCGCCAGGTAGGCGATCTCCATCAGAATGACTTTAAAAACCGGTTTCATAGAGAATTATTAAATGTTCCAATCAAGTGCGTTATTCTGCAGGTCCTGCATCCGCTTATAGAAGCCGCCGGAGGCAGTAAGTTCCGAAGGCGAGCCGCTCTCATCCACCTTCCCCTCTTTCAGAACAACGATCTTGTCGGCACCGGCCACTGTCCGCATCCGGTGCGCGATGATGATTACGGTCTTGCCCTTGACCAGGCGGGACAGTGATTCCTGTATGAAGGTCTCATTCTCCACGTCCAGGGAAGCAGTAGCCTCGTCCAGCAAAATAATGGGCGCGTCTTTCAAGAAGGCGCGGGCAATGGATATGCGCTGGCGCTCTCCGCCGGACAGTTCGTTGCCGTTCTCCCCGATGAGACTGTTCCAGCCGTCGGGCAACTTCTCTGCAAAGACATCCACGTGCGCCAACCTTGCGGCGGCGATGACCACCTCGTCGGTAGCGTCTTTCCGTCCGATGCGAATGTTCTCCAGCACGGTGTTGTTGAACAGGGTCACATCCTGGAATACGATAGAATAGAGGCTCATCAGCGTTTCTGGATCGATCTTGGAGATGTCCATACCACCAACCGTAATGGTCCCTGAGGGTATGTCCCAGAAGCGGGACGCCAGGCGGGAGATGGTGGTCTTTCCGGAGCCGGAAGGGCCGATGAGCGCAGTCACCTCACCCTGACGGGCCGTGAAGGATATCCCGCGAAGGACAGTCTCCGAGGTCTCGTAGGCAAAATGGACATCCTTGAATTCCACATCATAGCCCTTGTTGGAAAGCGTCTCCACGCCCCGCTGCTCATCATGGCTCAGTATTTCATCCATCCGTTCGCACTGGACACCCAGCGAAACAGCGGCGCCCAGGTTGACCAGGGATCCGGGCATGGGGTCGTAGAGCCGGGATGCTACCAGCAGGAACATAAAGAAGGTCAGCACCGTAAGGCTCCCTTGGGAAAGAAGGTACGCGCCGGCGAGCGCCACCGTGGCAATGCCCAGTTTCAGGACCATCTGCCCGCTGACGACGAAGTATGCCACGCCAAGCTCCGCCTGGATGGCCCGTTTCTCCACGAGGTCGATCCTGGGCCAAAGGTCTTTCAGGTATTTCTCCTCGGAATCGTTCGCCCGGATGTCCTGGAAGGCTTCCAGGCCCTCCTGGATATGGTCGGCCAGGTCCACCTTCGCCTGCTCATTGCGACGGTTATAGCGGTTCTGGAATTTCGCCGAGAAAAGAACAATGGATATCGCAATGGGAATCACCCACACCGCGGCAAGAGCCATTCTCCAGTCAAAAAAGAAGAGGCTGAAGCCGATGAGCGTGGTGGAGATCATGGAGCCGATGAGTTCCGGCACCCAGTGGGAGGTTCCCGTCTCGATGGTCGCGGCATCGGTCATAATGGTGCTTGTGAGGTCGGCCAAGTCCTTCCGGCCGAAGTAGGACAGCGGCAGACGGCGCAGTTTCTCGGCCAGAGAAATCCGTCGGCGGCCGCTTTCCTGATAGACGGAGGTAAACTGCTTGTTGTACTTGACCCACTCCATCGCGGCGATGGCCAGCAGGCAGGCGCCGATTTTCCAGATATATCCCCACGCATTGGGCGTCGTGCCCTCCATCAGTTCCTTAACCAAGAAGTACATGAGGCCGACGGGCAGCATAAGGACAATATCCATCGCTGCACAGGCAAGACAGGATTTCACCAAATCCTTCGCGCCCTGCTCAGAGGCGGCATATTTATGGCGTATGATGTTGATGATGCTCATTTGATGTTCCATTTGACGGATTCGACATACTGTTTCCACATGGCGGCGTATTTGCCGTCCTTTTCCAGAAGTACCTTGTGCGTCCCGCTTTCCGAGATGCGGCCGTCTTCCATCACATAGATGCAGTCGGCGCCGGTCACGGAGGATAGGCGGTGCGCAATCATGATGAGCGTCTTTCCGGATTCCGCCATCTCGGAGAAAGCCTGCTGGACGCGGGTCTCGTTGTCCGGGTCCGCAAAAGCGGTGGCTTCGTCCAGGATGACGACAGGCGTGTCCTTGAGGATCACGCGGGCAATGGCTACTCTCTGCTGCTCGCCGCCGGAGAGATACGTTCCTTTGGTACCGATGACGGTGTCGATGCCCTGGGGCAACTTGGCGATGATATCATCACACTGGGCCCTGTGCAGGGCGTCCATCACTTCTTCACGGGTTGCATCAGGCCGGCCGAGGCGTACGTTTTCAAGAATGCTCGTCTTCTGCAGTCGGCTGTCCTGGAAAACGAAGGAGACGCGGTCCATCAAGTCCTGCTTGCGGATATGTCGGATGTCCACCCCTCCGAGGGTGATGGACCCTTCCGTGACATCGAAGAAACGGGCCATCAGGCTGGCCGTTGTGGTCTTGCCGCCTCCGGAAGGCCCCACAAGGGCGACTTTCCGCCCTGGCTTGATATCTAATGAAATACCGTCCACGGCGAATCGGGAAGCCTCCGGATACTTGAAACGAACATCCTGGAGGGCCAGTTCGTTATCTTCGGGAAGACGTGCATCGGAAGGATCGGACAGCGGATCAATCGCAAGGATACGGCCTGTCTTTTCCAATGCCTCTTCCACGATCATTTCGTTCTCGCTGGCAAACATAATGCGGTTCAGTGTGACGGCGATGGCTGGTGTGATGATGATGTAGTAGAGAAGATTCAGCATGAAGTGTCCGTCCACAGCGCCTCCTTTCAATGCAAAGAGCGTCAGGCCGATGAGTACGGCGAAACAGGCATTGACCAGCGTAGTATAGAGCGTCATCGGAAGACGCAGGTCTATGGTGTAGGCAATCACCCATTTCTGGTATTGGTCGATGGAGGCCTTGAAGCGCTTGAAAGAAAAGACTGACTGACCGAAAGTCTTCACCACCGGGATACCGCGGACATATTCCACAGCCTCGTTGGACATCGCGTCCAGCGCCTTGTTGTATTCACCCATTTTGCGTTTGAGAGTCGGTCCGGTCATCAAGGTCATCATCACGATGAGTGCGAGAACCACGGTAGCCAGACATAACAGCCCCATTCGCCAATCGAACAGGAACATCAAGACGGCCAGCCCAAGCATGGTAGCGTACATGCCCGCCTTGTCCGGGAGCTGATGCGCCAGGTAAGTTTCCGTGGACTGGGTAGATTCCTGCACCCATTTGCGGACCTTGCCGCTGCCAAGCGTGTCCAGAAAGCCGATGGGTAGGGACATGATATGCCGCATCAAGGTTTTCCGCATATTCGCTGCGATGCGGAATGCCGCCAGGTGGGAACACATCAGACCGCCGAAGTACACGACGATAGACGCGATGGCGAACGCAACGGCCATCCATCCGTAATGGGCGATGCGGCTATAATCGCCCGCGATCACATCCCTGAGGATGGCCCAGATATACAAAAATGGGGCAAGGGCCAGAAGCTGGCTGATGCCCGTAATGACCATAGAAAGGTAGGTCAGGATCTTCCTTCTCTCCGCATAGGCAAGGAGCTTCGGGAGTATTTTATCTTTCTTATCCATATTATTATTCTGTTGCGGTGACCATCAGCCAGTGCTTGGATTCATTCCGGCGGATGGTGATGTCTTTGAAACCAGCGGCGGTGAGATGGGACATAATCTCATCCGGGGTGTAAGTGTGCATCCCTTCGATGATTTTCTCCCACTTCTCGTTGTTGCCGGAAAGGCCGTCATCTTCGTTGACTATGCAGAAAGTGGCTCCTGGCGCGAGAATGCGGCGCACTTCGGCAAAGGACTTCTCGATGTCAGGCCAGAAGTAGATGGTCTCAAAAGCTGTAGCCAGCTTGAACGAATCATCTTCGAAAGGCAGTGAAGCTACGTTTGCCTGATGAATATCACACCGGCCCTTGGCGATGACATCGGCATTGACCTTGGACGATTTCTCCACGGACACCGGAGAATAATCCACACCGGTAACCTTCGCGCCGGAACTCCGAGCCAGCAGCCGGGCTAAATTGGCTCCACCGCCACAGCCGATGTCGATAATCTTGCCATCCTGAGGTATCTCAAGCGCGTCCAGGGCCCATGTTGCCATGGCCGCG
The DNA here is from genome assembly GCA_017429765.1 of Bacteroidales bacterium. Lineage (GTDB taxonomy): Bacteria > Bacteroidota > Bacteroidia > Bacteroidales > UBA932 > Cryptobacteroides. Next base: position 17,386 of record JAFROJ010000067.1, read on the forward strand.
TGGGAGCCGCCGTTCATTCCGTTAACCATCATCCTGCCCCAGAAGCCTTCCGGACAGCGGGTGTTACTGAAGATTTTGCTGAGAAGTCCCATCGTATATTATTTCTTGATGTAAAGTTCGAATATTCATCCTTAGCTGTCAATCGCAATAATTGGGTATTTTGAGTTTGAAGAAAGAGTTGTAGCTTCGCGTCATGAAAAAAGTCTATGAGCCGCTTTCGATGGTGATGAATGGCAGGTATGCTGTTATGTACAAGAAGCTGTCCCCTGATATTCAGGCAGATATCCTTTCCGGATTGTCAGACCTTATCGCAGAGGAGAAGGCCTCTGGCTATGCCGATAAGGGCAACTACTCTCACCTATGCAATATCCTTTCCACCATCGCTATTGATGATGCGCTTCAGAAACACGGTAAGACGCCTGAGGAAGCCTTCGAACTCATTTCAACGCATATGTGGTCGGCTCTTACGCCACAGACCTTCCAGAAACTGTCCAAGCTGCCGTTCTTCCTGGCTTTGATGCGGAAGATTATCCCGCTGGGCTTCAAATATGGCTCAGGCAAGGGCTGGAAATACGTGTGGCATCCCGAAGATTCCAAAGAGTTCTATCACTTCGAGACTCTGGAATGTCTTTACCATTATGAGTTCGGTAAGCGAGGGATCCTGGAGCGCTTCGGCCCCATGTTCTGCCGCAGCGATATCATCAATTACGGGAACCTGCACAACATAGACTTTCAGCGCTCACAAACGCTTTGTCAGGGCGGTCAGATGTGTGACTTCCGCTTTGTCAAGCATCGCAAGGGCGAAGTCTGGCAGCGGACCAGGAGTATCTAAGTGAGTCCAACTGGCGCGGGGCGTGTAGCGGTCTCTGAGTGAGATTATTGATGGTGAGAAAAGTGCGATTTCCCACAAATAGGGGTTGTGATTAATTTGGATTATCATTTTATATGCACAAAAGGAACATGGTAATGAATAATAGGATCTCAATATGGCCCCTGGTTATGCTGGCTGTGATTATGACCGGCTTCCCCGCCCAGGCGCAAAGGAATACGGATGCCAGCGTCACCGGACACATCACGGACGCTTCGACCGGAGATCATCTTCCCTTCGTCACCGTCATGCTTAAAGGGACGATGATCGGCACACAAACCACAGCTTCCGGACACTACACGTTACGCAATGTCCCGCTGGGCACGTACACCATTGTCGCTTCTTCCATCGGCTACACGTCAGCGGAGCAGGAAATAGAGGTTCGGCCCGGTAATACGCTGGAAGTCAACCTGGCCATCTCTGAGGACCTGCTCTCCATAGATCAGGTGGTCGTGAGCGCCACGCGCAATCACAGTGCCCGAAAAGAGTCCCCTTCCCTTGTCAACGTCGTGGATATGCGGACTTTCGCGTCCACCTCGTCACCGACCCTTGCCGAAGGGCTCGTCTTTCAGCCTGGCGTCCGTGTGGAGAATGACTGCCAGAACTGCGGATTCACGCAAGCCCGCATCAACGGCCTGTGCGGCCACTATTCCCAGATCCTGATCGATTCCCGTCCTGTGTTCTCCGCGCTTGCTGGCGTGTACGGCCTCGAGCAGATCCCAGCCTCGATGATCGACCGCGTGGAAGTCGTCCGCGGTGGCGGATCCGCCCTGTTCGGCGCTTCCGCCATCGGCGGTACCATCAACATAATCACGAAAGAAGCGATGCGCTCCAGCGCTGAAGTCAGTCACGACCTGACTTTTATAGGGATGTCGAATGCCTTGGACAACAACACGAACCTGACGACCTCCATGGTTTCTGACGACGGGCGTGCAGGTCTATTCATTTTCGGTCAGAAGCGTTCCCGCGACGGTTATGATGCCAGTGATGACGGGTTCACGGAGATTCCGACGATCAATTCCATAACGATCGGCACTCGCGGGCATCTACGCCTGAGCCCTTACACGAAACTGGGTGTAGAATACCATGGCATCAAAGAATTCCGCCGGGGCGGCGACCGTCTGGACCGTCCGGCACACGAAGCGTTGATCGCCGAGCAGGTCGAGCACGTGAACAACAGCGGCTCAATCAGCCTCGACGGCCAGAGTCCCGACAACAAGCACCATTACAGCATCTACACCTCCGCGCAACTGATCAACCGCAACAGTTACTACGGCGGAGGCATGGACCCGAACGCCTACGGCAAAACCCGGGACATCACCTCCGTCGCAGGGGCGCAGTACACGCTCAACCTGGACAGGCTGCTTTTCCTGCCTGCGCAGATCACCGCCGGTGTGGAGTATAGTTATGACAATATGCATGACGTCTCCCTGGGCTACGACCACACCATCGACCAAATCGTCCACATAGCGAGCGGATACCTGCAGAATGAGTGGAAAAACACGAATTGGAGCATCCTGGCCGGCGTCCGTGTGGACAAGCATAACCTCATTGAGACCCCTATCTTCTCGCCGCGATTCAATATCCGCTACAGCCCCATCCGCGATCTTGGATTCCGGGCCATTTATGCTACCGGATTCCGCGCCCCGCAAGCCTTTGACGAGGATTTGCACATCTCGGTGGTCGGCGGTGAGCGTACCCGTATCGTCATGGCCAAAGGCCTGCGCGAAGAGCGTTCCAACTCGTTCAGCCTGTCGTCCGACTGGTATCATACCTTCGGCCGCGTCAAGACCAATTTCATGGTTGAGGGTTTCTATACGCTCCTGAAGGACACCTTCGCCCTCCGTGAGACCGGAGAGCGGGCGGACGGCGGCATGAGCAACATTATGGAGCGCTATAACGGTTCCGGAGCGACGGTTTTCGGCGTCAACATCGAAGGCAAGGCGGAGATCGGCACGCGCTTCAACATCCAGGCAGGTGTCACCTTCCAGCGCAGCCGGTATGAGGAGCCTGAAGTCTGGAGCTCCGATCCTGATGTCGCGCCCTCGATAAAGATGTTCCGCTCTCCCGACTCATATGGCTACCTGGTCGCCACATATCATCCTGTCAAAGCGATGGGTATCCATCTGTCCGGCGTTTACACCGGATCCATGCTCACGCAGCACTTTGCCGGGAGCGGCACTCCGGAGGACGTGGCCGTTGACACTCCGCGTTACTGGGATATGGGTACGAAAATCACCTACGAATTCGACCTCTTGAGCGCTTGCAAACTGGAGACTCACGTAGCCCTTAAGAATGCTTTCAACGCTTTCCAGCGCGACTTCGACCAGGGTGAATTACGGGACTCCGGCTATATTTACGGCCCTTCCCTGCCGCGTTCACTGATCATCGGCACCATCCTGCGCTTCTAAGGATAAGGGCGGAGAGATGTGCTTCTCCGGCTTCGTCAGGCATCACGAACATATCGGTCGCTTCTTTAAATGGCAAATTACAATTAACGGTACCATGAATACCAAGAAACTGATTGTATTTCTCCTATGGGCCTTTATTCCTATGGTGGTTGTGGGGCTGGTGATGCACTTCGGGGCGGTATATCCCGGAGGCCAAAGTGACGACGTGATTGATTCCGCTCCTACCGCGGCGTTGAGGGGACTTGTTTTCAGCGCCGGTGCCATGCTTATTCCGCTTTTAGCCGTCATATTCACACGGCTTATTTTCAGGGAGCCAATCTTGAAAGGGCTGGGAATATCCTTCAAGATTAACCGCTGGTGGTGGATTGGCTGGCTGCTGATGCCGGTCATAGCGCTGGCCGTGCTGGGCGTGACATTGCTGATGCCCGGAGCAAAATGGACGCCGGACAGCGTGATGATGCGGCAGGCCATGCAGTCGATGCCTGAAGAAATCGGCGTTTGGGGCGTTCTCGGCATCTCTCTTCTCAGCGGCCTGTTTCAGGGAGCCACATTCAATGCCGTATTCGCTTTCGGAGAGGAGATCGCCTGGCGCGGCTTCCTCGTTAAGGAATTCAAAGGGAAGAAGTTCCTGACGGCTGCCCTGTGGATCGGGATTATATGGGGGTTCTGGCATGCCCCGCTCATTCTGAACGGACATAATTATCCGCGGCACCCGGTGGCGGGCGTGCTGATGATGGTGATATTCTGCCTGCTGCTTACGCCGATGCTGATGTACTTCCGCCAGAAGAGCGGTTCGGTGATTGTTCCCGCTATCATGCACGGGACATTCAATGCGGTCGTCGGTGTCAGCGCCGTGGTTATAACGCCGGCAAACGATCTCCTCTACGGCGGCCCAGGCCTGGCCGGATTCATTGTCCTGCTGGCGGTGAATACCTGCCTGTATCTCTACGACAAGTACATCATCAAAGAGAACATCTTCACAACGCGTTTGTAGATTCCCTGTTTATGGGATGAATAGGCCCTGACGGTCCAGATAAGGGAGATCAAAAGATTCTTCACTACGTTCAGAATGACAGTTAATGATATTTACAGGGGCCTTGCCGGATGGGGGGACGTCCCGGGGCCTACCCATGGTCATGTCGCGGAAAATGTGTAAATTGCGTTCTCACTATCGAGATCCAACTGATTAAGTGTCATGGCAACCTGGGCAATTATTGTAAATGTATTTCTTATCATCGTCATTCTTGCTGTCACAGCGGCGGTAATCGCGGACTACCGACAACACAAGGACGATGAGACCATCTCTCCGGAGGAATTGAAAAGCCTAAGACGCGGTAACTTCAGATTAACCATGCTCCTTGCGGTTTGGTTGCTCTACGAGCATCTCGGTCGCTTCTTTAACTGGTAAAATTCCAATTTTGACTATGACAAGATAGCGTCAGCGTCACAAAACATGATAGCGAAGACTTTATGACATTGACAGGTATTATGAATAAGAAGTTCGCTCTCTTAAGCATTTTGCTATTGTCGGCAGGCATCCTCCGCGCGCAGAATTCGACCGTGTTGAAACCTGGGGCCGAAAGGATCGAGTACAACCCTAAACTTTTCGGCTATTTCATCGAGCATTTCGACAACCAGATCTATGGCGGGATATTCGATCCGGGCAATCCCTTGTCTGATGAAGATGGTTTCCGGACGGACGTCATCGAAGCGATGAAGGAGTTGAAGGTTCCCATCGTCCGCTGGCCGGGCGGCTGCTTCGCCTCAACCTACCATTGGTACAAAGGGGTAGGCCCCGACCGCGTCCCGGTGTTCGACAAGACCTGGGGAGTCGAAGAGCCTAACACCTTCGGAACCGACGAGTTTGTCAGGTGGTGCAAGAAAATCGGCTGCGAGCCTTACATCGTCGCCAATGCCGGGATCGGCACCAGGGAGGAGATGAGTGACTGGGTGGAATACTGCAACCTCTCAATCGGCGAGTTCGGCCGGAAAAGGATCGCTAACGGCTTCCCGGAGCCTTATGACGTGAAATACTGGTGCATAGGCAACGAGACCTTGGCACCGTGGGAAATGGGCACCAAGACACCGCAGGAATGGGGTCCTCTCGTGCGCGAGACCGCGAAGATGATGCTGGTGGTGGATAAGGACCTCAAGCTCGGCGCGGCTTCCCTTAACACTCTTGACGCGGTCCGGCCTCTCCTTCAGAACGCAGGACATTTGCTTGATTATGTGGCGTTCCACAGCGGTTGGGATGGCACCGGAGCCTCGTTCAAGGACATCATGATGATGACTGGTATGCCTGAAGGCGACATAAGGCGGATGATGGGCCATCTTGAGGCGTCGGGCTATGGTGGCGGCAAGATGAAACTCGCGATCGACGAGTGGCAGCTCCGAGGATGGATCCATCCGGGGATGGGAAACCCCAGGCAGGGCTTTGATTTCGAGGCCAGGCGGCAGAATGATATCGCGTCAACATATTCAGTCGCGGACGCTCTTTACGCCGCATGTTTCCTGAATGCCTGTCTGCGTCATAGCGATGTGGTGGATTTCGCCTGCTTCTCGACCATCGTGAACACCCGGGGAGCGATATTCGTGTACCCTGAGGGGATTGTCAAACGCGTCATTTATCACGCCCTGAAGATGTACTCTAACCTGCTCTTGCCATATATGGTACCCACCGAGGAGAAGGTTTCGGACCTTGTCCACGGGGGAAGATCGATTGGTGTGCTTGACGTCATCCTGACCTCCGACAAGGATGGGAAACGTTTCGTCTATGCGGTCGCTAACAAGGATCCGGACAATGACCAGCCTCTTGTCCTTGATTTCCAGGGACTTGGCATCAAGCCTCCGAAGAAGGTCCACTCCACTGTCCTCAGTGGTTCCTCTCCCGACGACTACAACGACATCGGCGCCGAAAGGGTCAAGCCCGAAAGCAGGACCCTTCCTGTCAAGAACGGCACGGTCTCAATTCCCGCCCATTCAGTCACTTTTATTGATATAGAGCAATGATAAATCGCCCTGGCAGGCATAGCTCTGCCAGGGCGGGAGGGCTCAAGTAGTCGCGATATTCGGATTTATCGGTAGCTTTACGCTTTATTGAACTTGGACTTGGGCTGCTTGCAACGAGGGCATCTCCAGTCTTCCGGAAGGTCTTCGAAAGCCACGCAGTCGTGCTCGGCAGGGTCATAGACATAGCCGCAAATGGAGCAGACATACTTGCCTGACGCCTTTTGCCGCGTGAAATCCACTTCGGCAAAGACGGTAGGCACGGGATTGTCGAGGTCCATCACACGCTTTGCCTCAAGATTCTCGTAGCCCTGTGGGGTGTGAGTGCCCATATAGACGGTGGGGTTGTTACGGACGAACTCACGCACCCGGTCCAGCGTCTCACGTGCCGCGGGGAGGTCGTCATAGACCACCGACAGCTTGTTCTCATGCAAGGCCTCGTCCACGTAGGTGATGTCAGCCTGGAACATATAGTAGAGCCCGTCGTTCTCGGCGATCACGAGGCTGTTGCCGTTGGTGTGTCCCTTAGCCTTAATGAACCACACGCCGTCACAAATCTTCCGCGTCTCGGGGAAGTTATGATAGGGGCCGTCGGTGTAGGTTACAGGAACCACGTTCTCGAGCCCCTTCAACTCTTCAGCCTGCGTCTCGTCAGTTCCCACATAAATCTTTGCGTTGGGGAACGAACGCAGTTCGCCAGAGTGGTCATTATGGCGATGGGTTAGGAGGATCTTGGTCACTTGTTCGGGCTTGTAGCCAAGGGCGGCGAATGCCTCCATGTAGGTGCAGATGTCCTTACCGGTGAAGATAGGCGAATTCTCGTCTGGCGTTTCTTCCGGTGTGCCTGCGGGGATGCCTGTGTCTACCAATATCACTTCCTCTCCGGTGTCGATGAGATAGTTCTGCAGGCTGCCGCGATAGCGGATATTCTTGTCGAATTTGTCCGGACCTTCCTCGCCACCAAAGACGAATGGCTGGGTGTAGAACCCGTCACGCCGGAATTTTACGGCTTTGATTATCATGGCCCCCGTTTACTTGGCAGGCTCCCATTTGCAGCGTACCGGGGAGACGATGGCACCTTCCTTCTTGAGCTCGGCGAAAGCCTTGTCCACTTCCTTACGGTCGATACCTGTGATTTCCGCGATCTTGCCGGCGTTCACGGGCGCGCCGAACTCGCGCATAGCTTGTAATACTATCTCTTTCATAATCTTATCGTTATTGAATGTTTACAATTGCAGCAGCAGCCAGTTCTGGGTGCCAATCTTCTCGATGAGTTCCACGGCGCCCTGGCTCCAGAAGAGGTCTTCCTCCTCGTCCTTCAGGTAGTCCTTCAGCAGGTCATAGGTGATGGGATCGTCCTTCACGCCCTCCATGCACTTCATCAGGAGCTCAACGCCGGGCACCTGGATGGCGAGGTCGGCCTTGACATACTCGACAGGGTCGCAGATAAGGTCGCGGGACTTCATGCCTTCGAACTTGATCTCTCCGCCCAGATCGAGGATGCGCTCTGTGAACTTCTCAACCCAGCCCATCTCCTCATTGAAATGGCCGATGTACTTATCTCCGAGCTTAGTGATGCCCTGTGCCTTGAAGATCATGCCCTGCTGCTTGTGAACGATGGCGCCTTCTGCCAGATGAGTCACGAAAAACTGCAATGACTCAATAGATATCTTCTTGTCCATAATGTTGTATGTTAATTGGTTATACATTTTCTTCCAAATGTAAAGTTACGTTATACTAATCACAATGCAAAATCTGAAACAACACAGAACTTGTCTGAAACGATACAATTGACTTTTATTCGTATCTTTGCATCCAGTATGTATTCGCTGAATGAATATCTGCCCATATTTGTAGGCGACGACTTACCTGAGAAGGGTTGTGACGACGGGATGTACTGTCTGGAAACAGATGGGCCGATAATCCTTCGTACCAACTTGCTGCATGGGTTCCTGTCCTGCTTCGCCTTTATGATTGTCGAAAAAGGATGGATGACGATTCAGTACAATGGCCGTGAACTGACAATTCACCCTAACGACCTCTATACCTATTCACCAGGCCTCCCCGTCACCGTCATCGCCACCTCCGATGATTTCCATGGTTACTGCCTGATGGCCGATGAGCATGTCACCATAGAGGCTCCATCCGTCCACGACCTCGTTCATCTGGCCTACATGCCCATCGTACAGTTGCGAGAGCCTAAACAGACCCTGACCCCGGAAGCCGCGCGGCATCTGATCGTGAAAATGCGCGAGATTATCGGCTATCTGCATTCCGACCATATTTATAAAGGCGAGGTGTTGCGGATGCTCTATTCCATCTTCCTGCTTGATTTGCAGAACGCCCAGCAGCGTGCCATCGCACACCGTCAGACACCCCAGCGCGTCGAGGAAATCTTTATAGGCTCGCCTGCTGCCCAGCCACTTCGCGGAGCACCACGACATCCCGTTCTATGCCGACCAGCTCCATATCTCCACAGTCTATCTCTCCCGCGTGGTCCGTCAAGTCAGTGGCCGCACAGTTGTCGACTACATTAATCAGATGTTGCTGATGGAGGCCTCTTTCCTCTTGCAAACCTCATCGATGAGCATCACACAGATAGCCGACCGGCTCAATTTCGCCGACTCCCCTTCCTTAAGCAAGTTCTTCTCAAGGCTGAAAGGCTTGTCGCCGAGAGAATATCGGGAATCTAAAAGTAACTATGTTTGTCATCCTGAAACCTGTCCTGAGCATGTCGAAGGACGAAGTGAAGGATCTATAAGCAATTGATAATGACTAGATTCTTCGCTGGCGCTCAGAATGACCAAATGAAGCCGTATATTGACGTTGCCGGCAAGACCAAGTCCGACGCCATGAACACCTTCGCCAATTCCCTTAGCTTTTAATCGGTAATCTTGCAAAGATTTTGGTATTCCGATAAACTTTAGTAAATTTGCGACCGTACTCCACAAATTAACATAAATATTTGGAGTATAGTAAAGAAAATTGGAGGTATTATGTACAAGAGAATATTTGATATTGAGGGCAAGTTAGATGAAGCAATGTTCCTGTTTGGTGCACGTCAGACCGGGAAATCCACACTTTTGAAAGAACGCTTCAAAGGGAAGATTTACTACGATTTACTGGACCCTGATGTAAGAAAAGGCTTTAAAAGGGATCCAAACTCCCTGAAGTGGGCTCTTTGGGACAAGCCGGCCGGCACATTGGTCATTATAGATGAAATTCAGAAAGTTCCGGAACTGCTGGATATAGTCCACACCTTGATGGTCGAAAAGGGTCTATGGTTCATCCTCAGCGGTTCGAGTGCCCGTAAACTGAAGAAATCCGGCGCAAACACCCTCGGGGGCCGTGCCATTCCGGAAACATTTTATCCCCTCGTCTGGCCGGAAGTAACAGACTTCCAACTGGACCGGGCTGTCCAAAACGGAATGATTCCACGCCATTATATGGTAGCGGATGCCACCAAGCGACTAAAGGGTTACGTGGAAGTGTATCTGAATGAAGAAATCCGCGAGGAAGGTGAAGTCAGGGAATTGGATGCATTCGAACGCTTCATGGAAGTGGCTGCCATCTCCGATGGAGAAATGCTGAATTATTCCAACATTGCCTCTGACTGCGGAGTCTCTGTCAAAACAGTACAGTCATACTTCAAGATTCTGTATGACACGCTGATTGGATATGAAATTCCGGCATACAGGAAGGCGGTCAAAAGGAAGGTTATCCAGGCACCACGCTTCTACTACTTTGACGTAGGCCTTGCCAACTATCTTATGGGGCGCCATTCGCTCAAACGCGGGACCGACGATTACGGACACGCATTTGAGCATTTTGTGATGCAGGAGATCATTGCATACAAGGGCTACAACGACAAGAAAGACATCATCTCCTATTGGCACACATACGATAAAAAGGAAGTTGACGCCGTCATTGGAGATGCCAAGGTAGGCATTGAAATCAAATCCGTCGAGCTGGTTAAGCCCAGACATAAGGTTGGTTTGAAAGCATTCAAGGAGGAGCATCCCGACTGCCGCTTGATGCTGGTGACATTAGACCCGATTCCCAGAAAAGTCGAAGACATTGAGTTGATCCCTGTGCTTGACTTCCTGAGAATGCTCTGGAATGGTGAAATCTTCTAACCCGGTGAAGATGATGAACAGCGATAACACCCTGTTGAGAATGTAGGTCGATGTGGGCAAGGCATACGACCTGCTGGCGATGTTCAAGGAGGCAAAGAAGACCCGGATTGACATCCAGACCATCCTGGATGAAGCATCACCTAAGATTGTTGGCTATAATGGCCTTCGGGCCTGAAACCTGAACCGGTCATCCCCGTGGGAGTAATTCCTGCGGGGATGATTCTTTTTTTCTCCGGGGAAGGGGAAAAGTTCTTCTATTGGTAGACTGAAATAGCTCCTGAAGGCAGACGTATGCCGTGGAAATATCGTGGCCCGTTCTGGGGTTGACCCTCGGTTCGGGCTATTAAAGTATAGGGCTGTTCATATAAAGAAAATACGCACAACCTTCGCTTTCTCATGCGTAAAATTGTGCGTAAGTTCCGTAACTTGCTGATCTTCAGCGCGTTAAGTGGTGCTGGGAAGAATCGAACTGCCGACACATGGATTTTCAGTCCATTGCTCTACCATCTGAGCTACAGCACCGTTGTTATTTGGGATTGCAAAGATAGGCAAAAATCATTTCGATACAAATTTTTTTTGGTAAATTCGCCTTGATGAGCGCCCTTGGATTCATACAGGTCCTACTCCCCCTTCGCCTGAAGTGGGAGCCGTTCTATTCCTACGACCCCGAGACTGTTCAATCTCCCCTCACCGTCGGCGACCGTGTCAGGGTCGAGTTCGGCGGCAAGGAATATGTCGGGGTCGTCACGGTCGAGGACGCGGCTGAAGGTGCGGAGCGGATCGGCTTGGGAAAGATCAAGCCGATCAGGGGCAAGGCCGAGGGGCTGGACAAGGTCAATGAGACAGAGCTCGCTTTCTGGAGACTGGTGGCTGAATATTATCTCTGCACCCCTGGAGAGGTTTTCAAGGCGGCCTATCCCGCGGGAAAGGTCGAGGAGGAAGAGGTCAAGGCCAGAATCAAGGAACGGCTTCAGGAGCGGATAGCGAGGCTCGACGAGAAGATCGCGAAGGCCCGCCGGGAAGACACCAGGGCGAGATACATCGAGGAGAGGGAGAAGATTCTTCACTGCGTTCAGAATGACAAAAGATCGGCTAAAGGCGTCGCCTTGGATGACTTCAAGGTTCCGGAACTGACTGAGGCTCAAGCGAAAGCGTATTCAGAAATAAAAGAGGTCTTCTCCAAGGGGAAGCCCGCCCTGCTGAGGGGAGTGACAGGCTCCGGGAAAACGGAGATTTACCTCAAACTCGCCGCCGACGCTCTCGCGGAAGGGAAAAATGTCCTCTACCTGGTTCCGGAAATAGCCCTGAGCAGGCAACTCGAGGAAAGGATCCGCTCCGTCTTCCCCGACAATCTCAAGGTGAGCCATTCCGGCGAGAGCCTTGCCAAAAGGACGGAGGTCGCCGGTTTCATCAGGGAATCTCCCTACATCGTCCTAGGGACCAGGAGTTCCCTCTTCCTCCCCCACAGGGATCTCGGCCTTGTGATCGTGGACGAGGAGAACGACCAGTCGTACAAGCAGGACAACCCTGCCCCGAGATACAACGGACGTGAGACGGCGATCATGCTCGCCGGAATATTCAAGGCCGACATAATAATGGGCTCGGCGACTCCCTCGCTTGAGTCGCTCTACAATTGCCAAGCTGGCCGTTTCTCCCTTATTGAATTGACTGAGAGATATTTCCATGCCGCCGACTCGGATGTCGAGATCATCGACACTATAGCCGAGAGAAAGAAGAACGGGATGGTCGGGAGTTTCTCCAGAAAGCTGATCGGGCACATCCGGGAACGGCTCGCCAAGGAAGAGCAGGTGGCGATCCTGAGGGAGAGGAGGTCCTACGCCCCGGTGCTTCAATGCGAGGAGTGCGGGTCCATCCTGAAATGTTCCCGCTGCGACGCCGCCATGAGCCTGCACCAGAAGGAAGGCTTCGCCGGGAAACTGGTCTGCCACTATTGCGGAAGAGTCAAGGAATACACCGGCTCCTGCCCGGAGTGTGGCGGCAAACTGATCCCGCTCGGGGCTGGCACGCAAAAGATCGAGGAGGAGGCCGCCGCGCTCTTCCCGGAGGCCCGTGTGGCGAGACTGGACAGCGACAACGCCGGCAGCTCCCGACACGAGGCAGAGATCATACGCAAATTCGCCGACGGGGAGATTGACATCCTTGTGGGCACCAGGATTGTGGCTAAAGGATTTGATTTCAGCGGGTTGTCGCTGGTGGCCGTGATCAGTTCCGACTCTCTCCTGGGGCAGAGGGACTACCGCGCGGACGAGCGGGCCCTCCAGCTTCTGGAGCAGTTCAGGGGGCGCTGCGGCAGAAGATCGGAGAAAGGCCTGTTCGTTGTCCAGACCTCACAGCCCGGCCATCCGGTGTACAAGAGTGTCACCGGTGAGATCGACCGGAGGGGCGCCTCCGAGACCCTCCTAGCGGAGAGGAAGGTCTTCGGCTATCCTCCCTATTCAAGAGTCATCAACGTGATTGTGAGAGACAGGGACAAAACCAGGGTGGAGGCGATGAGCCGCTCCCTCGGGGAGGCCCTTGCAACGGCCCTGGGCGGCCTCGCCAGAGTCATAGGGCCCTACTCCCCCGCCGTCGACAAAGTAGGCGGGGAATATTCACGGATAATCAGGACGATATTCCCGAAAGACGCCCGCCTCAGGGCCGGGAAAAAGATCCTCGCCGACACTGTCGAGAGGTTCGGGGTCGAGAGGAGGTACACCGGCCGGGTCTCGCTGGACGTGGATCCTGTTTGACAACCGATTAATTTTTACTACATTTGTGATTTGAATAATTAAGTCCAGACATGGGAAAAGTCATAGCCATAGCCAACCAGAAGGGCGGAGTGGGAAAGACCACGACCGCCATAAACCTGGCGGCATCCCTCGCCGTTCTTGAGAAGAAGGTACTCATCATCGACGCCGATCCCCAGGCCAACACGACATCCGGCCTGAACTTCTCTCCGGACAACGACCAGAAGAGGACGATCTACGAGGTGCTGATCGGCGAGATCGGGATCAGGGACGCCCTGGTGCAGACTGAGATCCCCGAGCTTCAGATGATCCCCTCGCACATCAATCTCGTCGGAGCCGAGATAGAGATGATCGAGGAGGAGAACCGCGAGTCCTTCCTCAAGCAAAGGCTGGAGCCGATCCGGGACGACTATGACTACATCATCATCGACTGCTCCCCTTCCCTCGGCCTTATCACCATCAACGCCCTAACCGCCGCGGACTCCGTGATGATCCCGGTCCAGCCGGAATTCTTCGCCCTGGAAGGTCTCGGGAAGCTCTTGCAGACCATTCGCCTTGTCCAGAGGGAGATCAATCCCGCCCTCAGCATAGAGGGCTTCGTGGTGACCATGTTTGACGGCAGGACCAAGGTTCACGCCCAGGTGGTCGGCGAGTTGAGGGAGCATTTCAAGGAGATGGTTTTCAAGACCATAATCCAGAGGAGCATCCGCCTCAGCGAGGCCCCGTCGCACGGCAAGCCGATAATCCTTTACGACGTGGTCAGCAACGGCACCTCAAACTACATGAACCTCGCCAAGGAAGTCTTGGACAAGAACGAGAACCAGTGAAATGAGCAGCAAGCAGGAAAGCAGGTTGGGCAAAGGGCTGGGAGCCCTTCTCGGGGAAATCTCCCTGAATGCCCCTGAGAGAAAGCCGGTCGGCTACATCAACAAAGAGATAGCCGGCGCGAAGCCGGTCCAGGACTACGGCGACGTTCTCCGGATCCCGGCGGGTCTGATCGACCCCAACCCCTATCAGCCCAGGATGGCCTTTGACAATGACTCCCTCGAGGAGTTGGCCGAGTCGATCAGGACGTTCGGCCTGATCCAGCCTATCTCGGTGAGGAAGCAGCCCGACGGACGCTACCAGATCATCAGCGGGGAGCGCAGGTTCAGGGCTTGCAGGCTGGCCGGGATGGATGTGATCCCGGCGTACATCAGGGTGACGGACAACCAGGGGATGCTGGAGATGGCCATTGTCGAGAACATCCAGAGGCAGGACCTCGACCCGATCGAGATCGCCATGAGCTACCAGAGGCTGATGGACGAGTGCGACCTGACTCAGGAGAGGATGGCCCAGAGGGTCGGGAAGAAGCGCGCGTCGGTGGCCAACTACCTCCGTCTTCTCAAACTCCCCGCGAAGGTCCAGCACGATCTCAAGGCCGGCCTTCTCAGCACCGGCCACGCGAAGGTGCTGCTTGGAGTGGACGACCCTCATATTCAGGAACTTCTATGCGACCTGACCATCAAGGACGGCCTGTCGGTCCGCCAGCTTGAGGAGAAGGTCCGCGGACTCGGCAAGGAGAAGATCCATTCCGCGCCGAGAGTCCAGGACCTGCCGGATGAATATTACCGTGTACTGGAGCGGGTCGGCAAGTTTTTTGATAACAGCATAAGCCTGAAACGCTCGCCTTCCGGCAAGGGAACCATGACGATCAGGTTCAACTCTGACGAGGAAGTGAGCAGGTTCCTCAAAGCCCTTGAGGACTCGAACATTTAGGCGCTGTAATGAAGGATCTCACTATCAAGGCATTACTGGTTCTGGCTTGTCTCGCCGCTTTCTCGACCGCCGCTATGGCCCAGTTCAAGGAAGAGGCGTTCTCCCAGAACTACAACAACCCGGCGGACACCCTGGCCTCCAAGGATTCCGTCGACCAGATGTGGTCCTTCAAGGAGTTCTTCCACGGTGTCGCCCATCACGACAGCACCTTGAAGATCGGTTCCATGTTCGCAGGCTCCACCGTCTTCATCGGGGCCGAGCAGTTCTACAACAAGCAGTATTGGAAGATCCCGGTCATTTACGGCGGTCTCGGCGCGACCATAGGGCTTGGACTCAAGTACAACCATCAGTACAAAGTCTCTAAATCGGCCTACGAGCTGGCTTTGGAGAATGATCCGGAGACCACCCTAACGATAGACGAGAGGGCAAAGCGGATGTCCACCTACATGTTCGCCAGCGCCGGCCTGATCTATTGGGGCAGCCTGATGGACGGGGTCGTCAACTACAAGAAAGATGTCAAGAGCCAGGCGGGGAAGGCGACTATCTACTCTATTCTCGTGCCAGGCCTCGGGCAGGCCTACAACGGGGAATATTGGAAGATCCCCATCTACTGGGGCTGCCTTATCGGCTCCTACCACTACTGGGAGGTGAACAGCAAGAACTACAAGAGATACAAGAGGATCCACAACGAGGCGACCGCCGAGGACAGCACCTACGAGGGCGTGATCCCGGCCGAGAGGGCCCTATATTACAGGAACGCCTACCGGCGGTTCCGTGACTATTCGGTGGTGGCCATAGTGGGCAGCTACTTGCTCCAGGTCATAGACGCCAATGTCTTCGCCTACATGCAGGACTTCGAGGTGAACGACGACCTCTCGATGAGCGTCAGCCCGACGGTCATCACCCCGTACAATGAATACGCTATCGCCCCTGTCCGTCCCTCCGGAGGGTTCATGGGCGACAGGGCGGTCGGCCTGAGGATAGGGCTGACCTTTTAGAAATATCGACTTCCAAGGATGAAAAGCGAATCACTGACACTACTTTCCA
Source organism: Bacteroidales bacterium (assembly GCA_017429765.1). Classification (GTDB taxonomy): domain Bacteria; phylum Bacteroidota; class Bacteroidia; order Bacteroidales; family UBA932; genus Cryptobacteroides. The sequence goes on from JAFROJ010000067.1 coordinate 33,359, forward strand.
TAGCCTTGGCGTTGGCGCTGTCCCTTCCCGCTGACGCTCAGGTCCGCCCCGGAGGCCTGTTCAGGAACAGATACAAGAAAGAGAACGCCGAGCTCCGCTCAAGGATAGACTCATTGAGAAAAGAGGTCGATGACCTTCGTAAGGAGAGTGTCATGAAAGACAGCGTTCTCAATGAGATGATAAGCATCTACGAGGAGAACGAGTCCAAGAGCGCCGCCGGGCTGAATCCCGAGGACTACAGCCCCGAGCTGACCGACAGCCTTCTGAGCATCTGGTACCTCCACCGGCAGGTCAACGAGGACGACGTCGACGAGGCCTACGACATGGACTCAGTGTACTTCGCCTCTAACGTGTCGGACGAGGTCTTGAAGACCCGCCTGGAGAGCATGAATTCCTACATAACCCTCCCCTACAACGAGAAAGTCAGGAACTACATGGTCCTGTACTCGGAGAAGATGCCCACCAAGATGGGGAATATCCTGGGGCTATGCCAATACTACATGCCCATCTTCGAGGAGACTTTCAGCAAATACAATCTTCCGGACGAGTTGAAGTATGTGGCCATCATCGAGTCGGCGCTTAATCCGGTGGCCGTCTCCAGGGCGGGGGCCAAAGGGATGTGGCAGTTCATGACCAAGACCGCCAAGAGCTATGGCCTTGAGATCAATTCCTACGTGGACGAGAGGTTCGACCCCTTCAAGGCCTCAGACGCCGCCGCCCGCTATCTCGTGGACTCCTATAAACTCTTCGGGGACTGGAATCTCGCCATCTCATCCTACAACTGCGGGCCGGGAAATGTCAACAAGGCAATCCGCAGGGGCGGAGGCAGGGATTTCTGGACAGTCTACGACTATCTTCCACGGGAGACGAGAGGCTATGTTCCCGCCTTCGTCGGGGCGATGTACGCCATCCGATTCAGCAAGGAATATGGCCTGACCCCCAGCAATGTGCAGATGCCTGTGCAGGTGGACACCTTCGAGATCAAGAGGAATCTCCATTTCCAGCAGGTCAGCGACCTGGTCGGGATCTCGGTCGAGGAACTCGAGAATCTTAACCCGCAGTACATCAAAGACATAGTGCCTGGGAACAGCAAGCCGTACATCCTCCGGATCCCCTACAACTACACGAGCGCCTTCATCGCCAACGAGGACTCCCTCTACACCCACAGGGCCGAGGAGCTTTTCAATCCACAGACCCTCGTGAACACCAAATCCACGGCATCCGCGTCAACCGGCGGGAACCGGGTCGCCTACAAGGTCAAGAGCGGGGACAGCCTCGGGAAGATAGCCGCCAGGAACCGGGTGACCGTGAACCAGTTAAAGAGCTGGAACCACTTGAAGAGCAACACGATACGAGTCGGGCAAACTCTTTACATCTATAAAGCGGGAGCGCCTTCCTCCTCCTCATCCGCGGCGTCCGCGGCGACCGCGAAGCCTCAGTCCGGCACAGCCTCATCAGCCGCTGCCACAACCCCTTCCGGCCAGGCGACCACCTACAAAGTCCAGAAAGGCGACTCCCTCTACAAGATCGCCCAAAGGTACGGGACGACGGCCGACAAACTGATGAGATACAACGGGATCGGCAGCTCCCTGAAGATCGGCCAGATCATCAAGATTCCTCCGAAATAGCCTAGAATGAGGCCACAACCTGGAGTTTCGCCTCCGCCGAGGGATCTTTAGGCTCACTCATGAACGGATACCTTACCATAGACACCCTGAAATATAACCTCAAGGTGTCTCTTTTTTTTACCCTCGCCCTGAGACCGCCCACCGCGGAGAGGCTGTAGCCCCTACCGTGATAAGCGGGGACAGTGAAGCTCCCGGGGGCGTCCCTCTCGTAGGAATAAATCCTGTCATCCCAGTTGTCCACTATGAATACAGTCCCCCTCAGATAGAGGCTGCCCTTGCCGGTCTTCCTCCCCCCCTCGATGTACGTCAGCCCCGAGACGGAACGGCACAGCAGGCCCTCCAACCTCACCCTGGCTTTCCAAGAGTCTCCCTCACCCTCTCCGTACCTCGACGACAATCCGGCCGAGGACCAGTCGTAGTCCAGCCGCGCCCCGGTCTTGTACTTGAGGAAGGCCTCATAGGGACGATAACGTTCCGTCACCCTCATCGTCAAGACTGAGTTATCACCTATTTGCAGGGGAGCTTTGAAGTTGATCTTCAATTGTTTCCTACTACTGTCAGAGGCCTTGGCCGCGATGTCGGCCGTCAAGGAAGCCGAGTGTCTCTCTATTCCCAACGCGATCCCCATCTCGTCGGAAGTCCTTGTCCAGCTTCTCACTCCGCCGGAATACTCGTCATGATAGGAAGACGGGTAAACCCTGGCCACACCGCTGAGTCTCCAATTCTCCCAAAGCCTTGCCGAGGCTCCCGCGACGACCGCCACCGAGCCTGAGACCAAGTCAAGGGCGGTCTCTCCGAAGAGGTCGGCCCCGAAGATATTCCAGCCGAAGTCGGCTGACACCTTGCCTCCCGCGGAGTTCTTCCACGCTGACATCGAGACCTGGCCGCTGAAACCTCTCCAGCCGGCCACGACACCGGGAGTCAGGCGAGTCTCAGCTTTCCCCGACCCTTCCATTCGCTCCCTAAGGCCAGGGAAAGACAAGAAAGGGATCACGCTGAACCTCCCGGCCTGTAAGTCCGCGGCCACTCCCCTGTGGCTTCCTGTCCCGGACCATGACCAGGAACCGGAGAGACCCGTCGCGCGCCTTGTGAAGGAGGACGACGACGAGAAGCCCGACAAGGACAGACCGCTCCAGAGGGACAACCCTTGACCGACCCGAAGGATATAGTCGCCCAGAACCAACTTGCCGAGACGGCGCCTCCCGAAGACAGTGACGTTGCCGGACCAGGTCGATGGAGGAAAGAGTCTTCTATCCCGGAAGTCACCCCCGGAGGCGAGTGAAAGCTCGGCGATCTCCCCCACCCCCAGCCTGTATTTCTCCCGATGGGTGAAACTCGATCCTTTCGCAGCGGCCCTGAGAAGGACTTCATTCCTGAGTCTCAGCGTGTCCTCGACCGGCTGCCCGGGAAGTGACCCGCTTGAGAGGGAGACAAAAGGCCGCAGGGCCCTGACATATTCCTCGCCGAACCCCTCGACGGCCGCCAGTTCCGCGAATGAGAGGACATCCCCGTACCTTGAGCGGTAGTCCTCGAGGCTGGCGATCTGGTAACGACTCAACAAGCCGCTGGAAACCAGCCTTGAACGGCCGGAGAGATTTAGCTCGAGGGGATGGGAGAGGTAGCGCTGGAACCGCTCGACCTCCTGCTCGTCAAGTTCCTCCTCACTGGAGGCCCCGGTCAAGACCAGGACACTCCCCATGAAGTCCATGCTCTGGGCTTTCGAGGGTGACGGGACGATGATCATCTGGAATATGAGAGGGAAAGCCGTCCGAAGGAGGAGCTTGAAGCGGATCATAACTAGTCAGGTTTCTCGCCAAAGGTAAAACCGGGCTGGATAATTATCAGCGGAGGATAAAAAATACACAGCCGATTTTTCTGTTTTTTATAAGGATTTGGCTATTTTTGTGTTTATCAAAAAACACCACAGCGATGAGTAACATCAGACTACACGACAAATCCTTCCGTCCTTTCATCGATTACAAAAAGATCGAGGAGGCCATAGACAACGTGGCCGCGAGAATCAACGAAGACTTCAAAGACAGCGAGGATGTTCCTGTCCTCCTATGTGTCCTCAACGGATCCATCCTTTTCACCGCAGAGCTGATGAAGAGGCTGTCTTTCAACTGCGAGATAGTCTGTGTCAAACTCTCATCGTACGTAGGTACCCAATCGACCGGTGAGGTCAGGGACATAATCGGCATGACCGGAAGCGTCAAGGGCAAGAAGGTCATAGTCGTCGAGGACATCGTGGATTCCGGCCGAACCATAGCCAACCTGATCAGGATGATGGAGGCCAACGGGGCGACCGAGACCAAGATCTGCACGATGCTTCTCAAACCGGGCTGTTACAAGCTCGACAAGAAGATCGACTATGTCGCCATGGAGATCCCGGACGATTTCATCGTGGGCTTCGGGCTCGACTACGACGGCCTCGGCAGGAACATCAAAGACATTTATGTATTGGACGACACCATGAGATACTACATTCTTTTCGGCCCTCCCGGTGCGGGCAAAGGCACCCAGGCCGCCTCGATGGCGGAGAAGTTCAACCTCTGCCACATCTCCACAGGAGATCTCCTGCGCGGCGAGATGGCCAAGGGCAGCGAGCTGGGTCTTAAGGCAAAGGCCCTGATAGAGGCCGGTGAGCTGGTTCCCGACGAGATCGTCGAGGGGATGATCGAGAACAAGTTCGAGTCCGTCAAGGGGGTCTCAGGCTTCCTTCTGGACGGCTTCCCCCGCACGATAGCCCAGGCCGAGGCCCTGGACAAGATGCTGGCAAAGAAGGACACCAAGGTCACCGGCGTCGTCTCCCTCATGATTCCCGACGAGATGATCAAGGAGAGGATACGCCACCGCGCCGCGATCGAGGGACGGGCCGATGACGCCTCCGACGCCACCATCTCGAACAGGATCAAGACCTACCACGACAAGACCGAGCCTCTTGTGGAATATTACAAGAAAGCCCAGGCCTACCACGAGATCGACGGAGTCGGCACCATTGAGGAGGTCCGGGCCCGCATCCACTCTTTGATGGAGACCCTTTAGGAACCCTTTAAACATATTCCGAATATGACCAGACGCTTCCGGGCAGTTCTGCTGACCTTGATTATCACCATTTCGCCAGCGGCCGCCCAGGAGCCGCTTGAGAGCATGATAGAGCGGGGGCTCGACCGCGCCGCCGTCCAGGCCCTTACTCTCGCCAAATCCCTTAAGGATGACCAGAACGCCCTTCCCCGCACTTACGAGGACGGCGCACTAAAGACCACCGGTTACTCCGGCTGGGTTTCCGGCTTCTTCCCAGGCACCCTGTGGATGCTCTACGAAGAGACAGGCAAGGAGGAGTTCCGCACCTTCGCCGAGATGTACACAGACAGGGTGGAGCCGGCGAAGAAGATGACCAGCACCCACGACCTGGGCTTCATGCTGATGTCCAGTTTCGGTCAAGGGTACAGGATCACGGGGAATCCCCGCTACCTAGAGATAATCCGCGAGGGCACCGACAGCCTCATCACCAGATGGAACCCTTACCTGGGCGTGATGAAGTCATGGAACGAGAACAGCCGCTGGAAGTTCCCGGTGATCATCGACAACATGATGAACCTGGAGATGCTCTGCTTCTGCAGCCGTGTCTTCGGGGACAGGCGCTACGAGGAGATAGCCATCACCCATTCTAACACAACGATTAAAAACCATTTCAGGGAGGACGCGTCGACCTGGCATGTCGTGTCCTATGACCCGGAGAAGGGCGGCCCCCACGCCAAAAACACCGCCCAGGGATTCTCGGACGACAGCGCCTGGGCCAGAGGCCAGGCCTGGGGTCTCTACGGATTCACGATGATGTACAGGGAGACTCTTGATCCTGCCTTTCTCGAGCAAGCGAGAAAGATAGGGCGGTTCATCAAGAACCATCCCAATCTCCCGGAGGACAAGGTGCCTTGCTGGGATTTCAACGCCCCGGGAGCCCCTGACACTCAAAGGGACGCGTCGGCCGGAGCCATCATGGCCTCAGCCTTCATCGAGCTCAGCCAGCTCGATCCGGGAGACGAGTCCGCCGGATGGCTGGATCTCGCCATAAAGCAACTGAGGACCCTGAGCGGCCCTGAATATCTTGCCGGCCCCGGTGAGAACGGAGGTTTCATCCTCAAGCACGGAGTGGGCAGCCTGCCCGGCAAGTCAGAGGTTGACGTGCCTCTCTCCTACGGAGACTATTATTACATCGAGGCCTTGACCAGGCTAAAGAAGCTCCTTAGCAAGCCGGACGGCATGGCTGACAGGAAGCTCTGGGTAGAGACCCTGACCAAGATAGCCGAGCCAGTCCTCTCCAATCTCGCCGCCGGTACCCTTCGCGCTAATATGCCGTATGAGACCCTCAACAAGGACAAGGGACATCAGGATGTCTCCTACCTAGAGGCGGTCGGAAGGATTATTTGCGGAATAGGTCCTTGGCTCGAGCTCGGGCCGGACAAGACCGAGGAAGGCAAACTGCGGGAGCGCTTCATCGACTTGACAGTCAAAGGCTTGAGGAACGCCGTCGATCCCTCCTCCCCTGACTATCTCACCTTCGGCGGGAAATCGGGAGGACAGCCACTGGTGGACGCCGCTTTCCTCGCCGAGGGCATTCTCAGGGCCCCTACACAGATCTGGGGACGGCTTGACAAGAAGACCCGGCAGAGGCTGGTCGAGGAGTGGAAACGCTCCAGGGAGATCAAGCCCGGGGAGAGCAACTGGCTTCTTTTCGCCTCCACCGTGGAGGCGGCCCTGCTTGAGTTCACAGGGGAATATGACTCCGAGAGACTCCTTTACGGGGTGAGAAGATTCCGTGACGACTGGTACAAGGGAGACGCCTGGTACGGCGACGGGAAAGACCTCCATCTCGACTATTACAACAGCCTTGTGATCCATCCCATGCTCACCGAAGTCCTGAGAATAATGGATAAGTGCGGGATCGATGGAGCGGATTTCCTTCCGACTCAGGAGAAGAGACTGGGCAGATTCGCCGCCGAGCTCGAGAGGATGATTTCCCCTGAAGGGACCTACCCCGTGATCGGACGCTCGATTTCCTACCGGTTCGGCTCCTTCCACGCTCTCGCCGACGCCGCGTGGCTCCACCTGCTTCCCTCCGACCTTAGCCCCGCACAGATCCGGACCGCGCTGACGGCTGTGATCTCACGCCAGATCAACGCTCCGGGGACTTTCGACGAGAATGGTTGGCTGAGAATAGGTTACGCCGGAAGACAGATAAGGATGGGAGAGACTTACATCAACACCGGCAGCGTCTATCTCTGCGCCGCTGCTTTCCTGCCCCTGGGACTGCCCGCCGACGACACCTTCTGGGCCGCCCCCCCTCGCGACTGGACATCCAAGAAAGCATGGGTCGGAGTCGATGTCGGCTCCGACCACGCGATGTGATATTTCCGGAAATAATTACAGGTCAATGACCTTGTAGAAATCCTTCGTGTACTTGAAGGGTATCTTTATCTTTGTGCCGCTTCCGCAACTGTAGTCAAGGACATATTCCTTTCCAACTGAAAGGTTCTTGACCTTGGAAGTCATTGTCCTGACAAGGCACAGGCACTTCAGGAGCTCGCCGCTTGTCTCGTAGGTCGAGTAATGGATGACGTTGTCCTCGACTGTGACCTCGCAGGTGATGCCTCCGTTGTTGATCGCGCAGTTCAGTAAGGCGTTGGAACGGGTGACCTCCATGCCATCCGAGGTGTACTTCAGGATCAGGGTGGAACTCATGTCTTGCTCCACCCCGGCTCTGGTCTCCTTGTCACAGCCGGTGTTGACGAAATCCGCCGAATAAATCTTACGCGAGTCGCTATCGCGGTCGCACCCGAACAACACGATGGCCGCGAGCAATAAAACAATCTTTCTCATACACCCGGATTCGCTGCAAAACACGAGCCTTATATTCACTTACGAAATGAAAAAAGAATAATTATCTTTGCAACCGGAAATTATCATAATCACGCCATGGCCGAATCAAACTTCATAGACTACGTCAAAATCTATTGCGCCTCGGGGCACGGAGGGGCGGGGTCGATGCATCTCCACAGGGCCAAATACGTTCCCAAAGGCGGGCCGGACGGAGGTGACGGAGGCCGCGGCGGACACATAATCCTGAAAGCCAACCCCCAGTTCTGGACGCTGATCCACCTGAAGTACCGCAAGCATGTCAAGGCCGAGAACGGCGGAAATGGAGAGGGCGGTCTCCGAACGGGAAAGAGCGGCGAGGACATCATCCTTGAGGTCCCAGTGGGGACTGTGGCGAAAGACGCTGAGACTGAGGAGGTTCTCTTCGAGATGATGGAACCGGGCGAGCAAAGGATCCTCTGCAAGGGAGGCCGCGGCGGACTCGGGAACAACAATTTCAAGTCTGCCACGAACCAGACCCCACGCTATGCCCAACCCGGTGAGGAGGGAGAGGAAGGCTGGTTCATCCTCGAGCTGAAGCTGCTCGCAGACGTGGGTCTTGTCGGCTTCCCCAACGCCGGGAAATCAACCCTGCTCGCGGCTATAACGGCCGCTAAGCCGAAGATCGCCAACTACGCTTTCACGACTTTGGAGCCGAATCTCGGCATCGTGAGCTACTACGACGACCAGTCCTTCGTGATGGCGGACATCCCCGGGATCATCGAGGGCGCTCACGAGGGCAAAGGAATAGGAATAAGGTTCCTCAGGCACATCGAGAGGAACTCGGTCCTGCTCTTCATGGTCTCCGCGGATGAGGACGACATCACCGCCGGCTACAACACCCTCCTTCATGAGCTGGAGGAATACAACCCTGAGCTCCTGGACAAGCAAAGGGTTCTTGCCGTGACCAAGAAAGACCTGATTGACAAGGAGATAGAGGCTGAGATCGAGCCATGCCTCCCAAAGGGGATTCCCCACATATTCATCTCATCCGTCACCGGTGAGGGACTTAAAGAGCTCAAGGACTTGTTATGGACGGCTCTTCAGTCATAGGTGATCTCCACCTGATCGACCAGGACTTGACCCTGCTCATCAACAGCTGGAGCTCACCCTGGACAGACGGGTTCTGGATGATGATGTCGGACAAGAGCTTCTGGATCCCGACCTACATCATCTGCGCCTTCTTCCTGTTCAAGAGGCTTGGTTGGAAAAAGGCCTTGGTCGTCATCGCGTCTTGCGGTCTGGCGTTCGCCCTGTGCGACCAATTTTCCAACATAGTCAAACACGCTGTTGTAAGGCTCCGGCCGAGCTATTCGTCAAGGATGCTGCGTGACGGCCTTAACATCCTGGAAAGAAGAGGAGGATTCTACGGGTTCTTCTCCGCCCACGCCGCCAACACCTTCGCCACCGCCATGTGCCTCATCATCGGTTTCAGGAACGATAAGACTCACACCTACAATGCCTTCCGGTTCTGGGCACTGATGTGGGCCGCCCTTGTCTCGCTCAGCAGGGTCTTTGTCGGCAAGCACTATTTCGGAGACATCCTTGTCGGCACCGCCGTAGGCCTGACAATAGGATATCTCGCCGCGGTGACGGCGAGATACCTCAATGACAGATTCTTCGGGAAGGAACCTACAGTTCAGGCAGAGTCCTCTCCATCTGGATTCCCCTCGACCCCTTGACGAGGACAGTAGCCCCCGAGACGGGGTTGTCCCCCAGCCATGACGCCAGGTCATCGGAGGTGGGGAACCATTTGACGGACTCAGGAATAGAGCCGTTCAGGGCTTTGCCGAACTCCTCGCCGACAAGGCAGACAAGATCCAGGCGCATGGACAGTACCTTGTCAAGGATCTTGACATGCTCCGATAGAGACTCATACCCCAACTCACGCATATCGCCGAGCAAGGCGACCTTACGCTCCGCCTCAACCATGCCCAGGTTGGCCAGGGCGGCGGTCATGCTGGTGGGATTGGCGTTGTAGGCGTCTTTGATCAGGATATTCCTCTCCGTCTTCTCCATCTGGGAGCGATTATTCTTAGGAATATAGCTTTCCACGGCCTCTATGGCTTCCTCGAGGGTGACTCCGAACCGGAGACCGACAGCGATCGCGGCGGCGACGTTGGTGGCGTTGTAGGCCCCAGCGAGATGGGTCTCGACCTCGAGAAGGGTTTCCCCTTGGTCAGGTTGGTGAGCCAGTCGAACCTCCGGCCCTTCGACAAGCTCAGGGACCGGAACCAGGGGCTCAGGAACCGGGGGGATGGCCATACGAAGGTAGGGATGCTCGGCGCTTGAAGGTAGGACGATGGCGCCCCAGTGGTCGATGCCGTAGGGGATCACCGGCCCAACAGGCCAGCGCTCAGCGGCCATGGCGGTCAGGTCAGGATCGTCGACATTCACGAAAGCCTTGCCGCCGTGAGCGGCGAGATAGTCGTACAACTTCCCTTTCGCCCTCTTGACACCCTCGAAACTGCCGAAACCCAGAAGATGGGCCCTTCCCACATTCGTGATCAGGCCGTAGTCGGGCTCACAGACTTTCACGAGCTTCTCGATGTCGTCCGGATGACTCGCGCCCATCTCTATGACAGCGATTTCCGAGTCATCACCGATTGACAGGACCGACAGCGGCACACCAATGTCGTTATTCAGGTTACCCTGAGTGGACGTGACCTTGTACTTCATCGACAAGACTCTGGTTATCAACTCTTTGGTCGTGGTCTTGCCATTCGTCCCCGTCAGCCCGATCACTGTGATCGGGTGACCGTCGACCAGGGTGTTCTCCCTGTGGTGACGAGCGAGAGCCTGCAAAGCCTGGAGAGTGTCCGGCACGGGCACCACGCGGTCGTCGCCCGATGAGGTGGCGGCAGTACCCTCGTCGACCACAGCGTAACGCGCCCCTTTCTCAAGGGCCTTCAAGGCGTACTCGTTACCATCGAAGTTCTCCCCTTTCAGCCCGAAGAACATCTCGCCGCCCTCGATGGCGCGGCTGTCCGTCGCGACCCGGGAACACTCCCTGAACAGAGAATATAGATTCCGGATATCCATTACTATTCAATCACTTGCTGCCGGTGCTGCCCCAGCCTCCGGCTCCTCTTTCTGTCTCGGAGAGGAACTCGACATCCTCCCACTCGACACGCTCATGCCTCGACACGACCATCTGGGCTATCCTCTCCCCGGGGACAAGCTCGAAAGGCTCGCCCGAGAGGTTGACAAGAGAGGTCTTGAGCTCTCCCCTGAAATCGGCGTCAACCGTCCCGGGAGAATTGATCACTGTTATGCCCTTTTTGGTCGCGAGACCGCTGCGGGGGCGTATCTGGGCCTCGTAGCCCACCGGGAGCTCAATGAATATCCCGGTAGGCACGAGCATCCTCTCGAGCGGCCTGAGAATGACAGGCTCGTCGATGTTCGCCCTCAAGTCCATTCCGGCCGAAGCCTCCGTCGCGTAGAAGGGGTCCGGCCAGCGGCTCTTGTTGACTATCTTTACTTTAAGCATATCACTATTCCGCGGTCTTGGCCTCCTCCGCCGCAGGCTCGGGATCCTTCTTGTCGGGGATGATGAGGTTCAGGATCACACCGACGATGGAGGCGAGACCGATTCCGGCGAGGGAGAACTTGCCGAAGCTGATGATGGCGCCACCGATTCCGATGGTGAGGATCAGGGAGGCGATGATCAGGTTGCGGGTCTTGTTCATGTCGACCTTGGCCTTCACCAGGTTGTTGATACCGACAGCCGCGATGCTACCGAAGAGAAGGAGCATGATACCGCCGAGAACAGCAGTGGGAATGGTCTGGATGGCGGCGCCGACCTTGCCGATCAGGGAGACGAGCAGGGCGGTGATGGCCGCGATCCTCATGCAGGAGGGATCTGTGACCTTGGTCAGGGAGACGGCTCCGGTGACCTCTGAATATGTCGTCACGGGCGCTCCGCCGAGGAATGCCGCCAGCATGCAGGCGAGACCGTCACCGGCCATCGTGCGATGCAGGCCGGGATCCTTGATGAAGTCCTTTCCGGCGATCTCGCTGATGGCGTAGACATCACCCACGTGCTCGATGATGGGGGCGATGGCGACAGGGGCCATGAACACGATGGCCTGCCAGGAGAAGCTCATCTTGGCGAAATGAGGGAGAGCGAACCACTTGGCCTCAGCCACGGGGCCGAAGTCCATCCCGCTCCTGAAGAATATGACCGCGGCGATGTAGCCGGCGATGGCGCCGAAGAACACAGGGATGATCTTCACTAGCCCCTTGCCCCAGATGGAGCAGGCGATGGCCACGAGGAGGGAGATTATGGCGAGAACCCAGTTCTGGCTGGCCATATTCACACCTGTCCCGGCGAGCGAGAGACCGATCAGGATGATGACCGGACCGATGACGATCGGAGGGAAGAGTTTCTTTATGAAGCTGATACCGAACAACTTCACGAGGAGACTCATCAGAAGGTAGACTACGCCGACAGCGACAAGACCGCAGAACATGCCAGGCATGCCGTAGAGCTCGGTGGCCTTGACAATAGGAGCGATGAAAGCGAAGCTGCTACCCAGGAAGATCGGGACCTTGCCCTTGGTGACACCATGGAACAAGAGGGTACCGAGACCGGCCGCGAGAAGAGCGATCGCCGGATCGAAACCGACGAGCAAGGGGACGAGTACCGTGGAGCCGAAGGCCACGAACATGAACTGAACGCCTACTATCGTACGCTTCAGTGGAGTTAAGGTTTGGGTTGCCATATTGTTTGAAACAATTACTTTGACGCTCTTGAATACAGGTAAGCCGCCACGATCCCGAATATCAGGTTAGGGAGCCACAGCGCTACGAACGGGGCCATTACCCCGGAATAGACGAACATCTGGCTGAACCTCAAGAACAAGATATAAGTGAAACTTAGAGCTATCCCTATTCCTATGTTAAGTCCTATGCCTCCCCTCCTCTTCCTCGAGGAGAGGCTCACCCCCATGATAGTGAGGATGAAAGCCGAGAAGGGCAAGGCGTACCTGGTGTGCTTCTCGATCAGGGCGTACATCACGTTGGTGTCGCCTCGCATTTTCTGCTGGGAGATCAGCTTGTTAAGCTGCCCGATGGGCAGAGTCTCCAAAGTCTTGGTGTTGCGGTAGAAGTCAGTGACTGTCAAGTTGATGACAGTGTCCTTCGTGGTGCCCGTCCTCACCCTGTCCTCCAGGCCTTCGGTGTAATCCCTGATGAAATACTCATGCAGGACCCAGCCCCCCATCAGGCTGTCCCAGACGGCGGTCTCCGCAGAGAGTTTGCTGACCAGTTTGTTGTCCTTGATGTCCTCCAGGGTGAAACCGTAAGCCGTGTTGTTCCAGGAGCTGAAGGACTCCACATAGACGAACTTCCCCGTGTCTATCTGATAGTGCACATTATTGGTGCCGAACGGGTTCCTGTGCTTGACGTACGTGGCCTCGAACTTCACCCTAGTGACGTTCGCCCTTGGGATGACCCACAGGCTTAACCCGAGCGAGAGCATGGCGATCAGGGCGGCCGAGATTATGTAGGGCCGCATCATACGCCTGTAACTGACCCCGCAGGAGAGGATGGCGATGATCTCGCTGTCAGAAGCCATCCTGGAGGTGAAGAATATGACGGTGATGAACACGAACAGGGGGCTGAACATGTTCATGAAATACGGCACGAAATTGACGTAATAGTCAAGGATGATGGCCTTTAGGGAGGCCTTGTTCTCGACGAAGTGGTTGATCTTCTCGCTTATGTCGAAGATGATGACGATGACGATGATGAGAAGGATAGCTATAAAGAAGGTCAGGATGAACTTCTTTATGATGTACTTGTCTATCTTCTTCAACACCGGTTCCATATCCTACAATCTTGCGCTGACTCTTTTGACCATGGCATCCTTCCACGAGGAGAAGTCTCCCGCCAGAATGTGCAGGCGGGACTGTCTGACGAGATCCAGATAGAAAGCGAGGTTATGCTCGCTCGCCACCATCGCCGCGAACATCTCCTTGGCCACAAAAAGATGATGGAGATAAGCTTTTGAATATTCCCGGTCAACAAATGACGTACCATCGGGATCAAGGGGCGAGAAATCGTCCGCCCATTTGGCGTTACGCATATTCATCACCCCGTTCCAGGTGAAGAGCATGCCGTTACGGCCGTTGCGGGTGGGCATGACGCAATCGAACATATCCACTCCCCTGGCGATCGCCTCCAGGATATTGGCCGGCGTCCCGACACCCATGAGGTATCTCGGCTTGTCCTCGGGCAGAATCGGGCAGACCAGCTCGAGAATCTCGTACATCTTCTCGGTCGGCTCTCCCACGGCGAGGCCGCCGATGGCGAAACCGCCGACCGCCGGGCTGTCCCCGACAAGGCCAAGGGCGTGGTCCACAGCCATTTTCCTCAACTCTGGATAGACGCATCCCTGGAGGATCGGGAACATCACCTGGTCATACCCGTACAAGGGTTCAGTCTCGGTGAAACGCTTGAAGAAACGCTCCAGCCAGCCCTGGGTGAGCTTGAGGGATTTAGAGGCGTACCTCAGATCGGCGTCGCCGGGACAACACTCGTCAAGGGCCATCATGATGTCCGAGCCGATTATCCTCTGGGTGTCGACATTGTTCTCGGGAGTGAAGGTGTGCCTCGACCCGTCGATGTGGGACTGGAAGCGGCAACCCTCATCCGTGATCTTCCGGATAGGGGTCAGGGAGAAGACCTGGAACCCGCCGCTGTCAGTCAGGATCGGCCCGTCCCACGACTCGAACTTGTGGAGTCCGCCAGCGGACCGGAGGGTCTCGAGGCCGGGCCTGAGATAGAGATGGTAAGTGTTCCCCAGGATGATCTCGGCCTTGATGTCAGAGCGCAAATCCCTGTGATAGACCCCTTTCACTGATCCGACGGTACCGACTGGCATGAAAATGGGGGTCCGCACCTCACCGTGTCCGGTGGTGAAAACCCCTGCCCTCGCCCCGCTTCCAGGATCGGACGCTATTCTGGTGAACTCCATTCTAAAAGTTTTGGCTATCAAATATAGTGATTTTTACGCTAAAAACTCGTATTTTTGTTTGATTGTGGAACACATCGGAAACAATAAAGCTTACAATAATGAATAACAAATCCATCACCGTCAGGCTGATCCTCCTGAACTTCCTGGAATTCGCGGTCTGGGGGGCCTACCTCACATCTCTCGGACGCTATCTCGGCGGAATCGGGATGATCGACAAGATCAAATGGTTCTTCGCCATGCAGGGGATCGTGTCCATATTCATGCCGACCCTAATGGGCATCCTCGCCGACAGGAAGATCCAGGCGCAGAAAGTCCTCTCGATGTGCCATCTGTTCGCCGGGCTTTTCATGATAGCGGCCGGACTGTACTGCAGGAGTGCGGGCGAGGGCATAGCTTTCGGCCCCCTGTTCACCCTCTATAGCCTGAGCGTGGCCTTCTTCATGCCGACCATCGCCCTTGTCAACTCAGTGGCCTACAACGCCTTGGAGAGCGTAGGCAAGGATCCCGTGAAGGCCTTCCCCCCTATCCGTGTGTTCGGCACCGTGGGATTCATCATCAGCATGCTGTTCACCAACTTCTTCAAGATTGACGGAGTCGCGATGCAGAACTCCTACACCCAGCTGATCTCATCCGGTGTACTGTCGCTCGTCCTCTGCGGCTACGCCCTGACCATGCCTCAAGTCCCCGTCAAGAAAGGCGGCGAGGGCAAATCGCTCACGGAGGCTCTCGGGCTCAAGGCTTTCACCCTGTTCAAGGACAGGCAGTTCGCCATCTTCTTCATATTCTCGATGCTGCTCGGCTCGGCCTTGCAGATCACCAACGGGTATGCCAACCTCTTTCTCGGCTCATTCCAAAGCGTCTCCCCCGACTCCTTCGCCGTGAAGAACTCCAACGCCCTGATCTCCATCTCCCAGGCCTCGGAGACCTTGTGTATCCTCCTCATCCCCTTCTTCATGAAGAGATTCGGGATCAAGAATGTCATGCTGATAGCGATGTTCGCCTGGGTGTTCCGCTTCGGCCTCTTCGGCCTCGGCTCCCCTGACATGCCCGGAGTGATCCTGTTCATCCTCTCCTGCGTTGTCTACGGTGTCGCCTTCGACTTCTTCAACATCTCCGGATCCCTCTATGTCAACGAGAACACAGGCTCCGACATCCGGTCCAGCGCGCAAGGTCTTTTCATGTTGATGACCAACGGCTTGGGAGCTTCCATCGGGACGCTCGCGGCCGGCGCTGTCGTCGACGCCTGCGGCTGCGGGGCCATGAGTCCCGAGGGATGGCCTAAGGCGTGGTTCATCTTCGCCGCTTACTCACTGGTGGTCGGAATACTCTTCATGATCCTGTTCAAGGATCCGAGGAAGGTTCAGGCAGCCCGTTCCCGAAACACCGCTGAAGCTTGAAGACACGGCTCTCAGACATATAGTACTTGATGTCGTAACATCTGTACTCATTGCGGTTCCTGACCTTGTGGTAGGAGGTGATGCAGTCGAAATTGTATCCCATCTGCGCCAGGTCAGGAATATCGATTGAGCTCACGCCCTCCGCCAGCAACGACTCCAGGATGGAGTAGTTCCGCTCAAGGGCGCCCAATGTCTTGAGCTTGATCCCTTTCAAACGGCCTTCTTTCTTATAGTGCCACCTGTACCTGCACTCCGGGGAGCAGAATTTCATGTCACTGCGCCCGTCAGGAAGGACTTTCCCGCACTCCGGACATCTCCTCCCCTCATTGTCTTCCTCGCGATTCATGGGGCCAATATGGGATAAAAACACGAGATTACCGGGGGTATGGCGGGGGTTTGCGCCGGGATTGGCCATGCCGGGCCGATAAAATCTTTTTAATCCGATAACAATCATGAATATTCGATGATATTTCTTTATCGATCCGATGATATCCCTCGCCCTTGCCCTAAATTCGCCCCATAACCAATATAAACCGGATTATGGAACAACTCAACAAAATCGAAATCCGAGGGAATGTCGGGAACGTGAACATTCTCAAGGTCGGAGGGACGAGGGTGGCTCATTTCTCCGTGGCGACCAATTTCGCCTACAAAGACAGGAACGGCGAGCCAGTCATCGAGACAACCTGGCACAATGTGACAGCCTGGGAAGGGAATAAAGGGATACCGTCACTGGACATTATCGAGAAAGGATTCCCGATCTACGTCACAGGCAGGCTGAGGATCCAGAAATACATCGGAGGCGACGGGGTGGAAAGGACAAGCTACGATGTGATCGCCAACACGATCGATAAGGTTGACAGCACCGTCTCGCCCCAAATGAATTGAGTCTCAACGGCCTTGTTTTTTCCCGGTGAAAGGATGCGGCGGGCTGGGAAAGTGGGGGTTTTCACCGGGAATTTAAGGTTACTTATCGCATTACTTTAAATAGGCAATAATCAAATCACTCCATTATTATACAATGATTTAACACCTGACAGATAAATAATTTTTTCAATAAATTACATGAAAAAATTTGGAGTTAAATATTATTTGACTATATTCGCGGTACAAAAGTCAGCCCTGGCAAAGGCTGGCGGTCGCCGAAGCGGAATTCCTTGTGTCGATCAAGGCCGTCAGGCAGCAGAAATGCCGGATGAGTCCGCTCACCACCGCCAGAACTCCTTACCCTGACTGAAACGAATTCTTGCGAAAACCGCGGCCGAGAGGTCGCGGTCTTCGTGAATATATAGGGATAACTTTCTGTGTGTTACTTGATTATCTCAAGTCTTCTAAAGATTTTCTCAAGCTTATCAATAGCCTCGTCGACCTGCTCGACCGTGTGAGTCGCCATAAGCGCGAAGCGGATGATAATCGAGTCCTGCGGAACGGCTGGAGGAATGACGGGAGTGATGAAGACCCCCTCGTCCAGGGCGTCCTTGACCGCGGTGAGGCATTTCTCCATGTCACGGACAAACAGAGGGAAGATCGGGGACTGCGTGGAGCCGATGTCGAATCCGCGCTTCAGGAACTCCTCTTTGGCGTGATTGGTTATATTCCAAAGATGTTCGATCCTCTCGGGCTCCTCGAGCATGATGTCGATGGCCTTGCTGACCGCGGCGACATTCGCCGGGGGCATGCTCGCGCTGAAAATCAAGGAACGGGAATTATGCTTGATGTAGTTGAGAAGCACATGGCTTCCGGCGATGAATCCTCCGAGGGAACCGAAAGACTTTGAGAAGGTCCCCATGATCAGGTCCACCCTGTCGGTCACGCCGAAATAATCCGAGGTGCCCCTTCCGTGATCGCCGAGGACACCTAGAGAATGGGCGTCGTCAACCATCACCGCGGCGTTGTACCTGTCGGCCATATCAAGGACCTCCGGGAGGGGGACGATGTCTCCGCTCATAGAGTAAATCCCATCAACTACAATGAGTTTCGGTGCGTCAATTGGAGCTATTCTTAACTTGTCCTCCAGAGCGTTCATGTCGTTGTGGGCGAACTTGAGAACCTTACTGAAAGACAGCCTGGCTCCCTCGATGATGCTGGCGTGGTCGTAGGAGTCAAGGAAGATGTAGCCGTCCCTTGTCCCGAGGGACACAACTCCAAGGTTGACCTGGAAACCGGTGCTGTAGGTGACAGCCTCCTCTTTCCCGACCAGTTTGGCGAGTTTCTCCTCAAGCTCAAGGTGAATATCCAGGGTCCCGTTGAGGAAGCGGGATCCGGAGCAACTGGTTCCGTATTTCTTTATCGCGGCGATCGCGGCCTCTTTGAGCCTCGGGTCGTCAGACAAGCCCAGATAGGAGTTGGAGCCGAACATGAGGACATCCTTTTCCTTCATCTTCACCACCGGATCCTGTCCAGACTCGATAGGCCTGTAATAAGGGTAGATACCTTGGGCCTTGACCTCGTCGGCAAGTGTGTATCTCCCGAAAATTTCCTTGAAAAGTTCGTTCATCAGCAGAGAAATTGTCCCCTAAATTAGTTAATTTCTTTCAAAAACCTCACACGCCGTACATCTTCTCGTAGTAACTCATGTAATCGCCGCTGGTGACATTGTCAAGCCAGTCCTGATTGTCGAGATACCACCGGACAGTCTTCTCTATCCCCTCCTCGAATTGGAGGGAGGGCTCCCATCCAAGCTCCTCTTTCAGCTTGGTCGAGTCGATAGCGTACCTCATGTCGTGCCCCTTGCGGTCTGTGACAAAGGTTATGAGATCCTCGTCGGCTCCCTCGGGACGTCCGAGAACGCGGTCGACAGTCCTTATGAGAACCTTGATCAGGTCAATGTTCTTCCACTCGTTGAAACCGCCGATATTATACGTCTCTCCATCTCTCCCGTTGTGGAATATAAGATCTATCGCGCGGGCGTGGTCCTCGACATAGAGCCAGTCGCGGACGTTCTCCCCCTTCCCATAGACAGGCAGGGGCCTACGGTAGCGGATATTATTGATAAACAATGGAATAAGCTTCTCGGGGAACTGATAGGGGCCGTAATTGTTAGAGCAGTTGGTGACCAGGGCGGGCATCCCGTAGGTGTCGTGGTAAGCCCTGACAAAATGGTCGCTTGAGGCTTTGGCCGCCGAATAGGGGCTGTGCGGGCGGTACTTGGTCTCCTCGGTGAAGAAATCGTCCCCGAAAGGGCCTCCCCCGCTCTCTCCGGCGGAGGGGTCACCCTCGGGCCTGGTGAGCTCGAGCGCGCCATAGACCTCGTCTGTGGAGATATGGTAGAAGCGGCAGGGCTTGCCTCCGATCTCCCATCCGGCCGGCTCCCAATAGTCCCTCGCCGCCTGAAGAAGCGACAAGGTGCCCATCACGTTCGTCCTGGCGAAAGTGAAAGGATCCACGATCGACCTGTCCACATGACTCTCGGCGGCGAGATGGATGATCCCGCTGACATTATTGTCCCTCACAAGGCCGCGGACAGTCTCATAGTCGCATATGTCGGCTTTGACGAAAGTGTAGTTTGGCTTGCCCTCGATGTCCTTAAGATTGGCCAGGTTGCCGGCGTAAGTGAGCTTGTCCAGATTGATTATCCTGGTCCCGGGATACTTGGTCACAAAGAGCCTGACAACATGGCTCCCTATGAAACCTGCCCCTCCGGTGATGATGAGCGTCCTGTCGAATCCCATAGCTTACTCGTTTTTCATTTTACCGTCGTGGAGATGGTCGTAAGCCTCGCGGCTGCGGAAGATGTCGATGGCGGTGTAGATGGAGGACATCATCGAGTGAGGGTCCGCCTCGTCCCTTCCGGCCATCTCGAACGCTGTCCCGTGGTCCGGGGAAGTCCTCACGATCGGAAGACCGGCAGTGAAATTGACACCGTCATCGAAAGCGAGGGCCTTGAAAGGCGCCAGGCCCTGGTCGTGATACATGGCAAGGGTGGCGTCGAACCTGGAGTACTGGCCGAGGCCGAAGAATCCGTCCGGGGAATAAGGCCCGAAGGCCATTATCCCCTCCTCGTTGGCGGCCTTGACAGCGGGGAGGATAATCCTCTCCTCCTCGTCGCCGAGGAGTCCGCCGTCGCCGCAATGGGGATTGAGCCCGAGAACGGCGATCTTGGGCTCCACAACGCCGAAATCCCGCTTCAGGGAGGCTGTCATCAGGCGGAGTTTACCGACGATGGCGTCGACAGAGATGGATGATGGAACGTCTTTCAAAGGAATATGGCCTGTCACGACAGCGACTTTCAGCCGGTCAGAGACCATGAACATCACGACGTCGCTGACTCCGAACTCTTTCTGGAGATATTCGGTGTGGCCGGTGTTCCCGAAGCCCTCGCGGGCCATCGCCCGCTTGTTGATCGGGGCGGTGACAAGGACGTCGATATCCCCCCTCTTGATGTCCTGGACGGCCCTCTCGAGAGAGGTGATGGCCGCCTTGGCCGACTCGGGAGTGGACTTGCCAGGCTCCACGAAAGAGTTGTCGGGGAGGCAGTTGACTATGTTGATTTTTCTCGGCCTGGCGTCCCTCGCGTTCTGGATCACATAGGTGTCCATCTGCTGGTCGAGATTGTGGACGCGCTTGCGGTAGAACCCGAATATCTTGGAGGAGCCGTAGACCACGGGAGTGAAGGACTCCATGATCCTGGCATCGGCCAATGATTTGATTATCACTTCGTAGCCTATTCCGTTGCCGTCTCCTTGGGTGATCCCGACGACCGGTTTCCTGTAGAATCTCTCAGACATATCTAAAGCAATGTGTTATCCTTTTCTTCCATCATGGACTCGTAGCCGGCGTCGGGCGGAAGGATCACCCCGGAAGCCGCCGCCCCGGCGCCCGCGGCCACGGCGAGAGCGTCGCAGCGCTCGTTCTCAGGATGGCCGGCATGTCCCTTTATCCAGTGGAAAGTCACCCGGTGACGCCTGTAGACAAGAAGAAAACGCTGCCATAGATCGGGGTTCTTGACCTTCTTCCAACCCTTTCTCTCCCAGTCTCTCAACCATCCCTCATTCAGGGCATTCACGACGTAGGAGGAGTCGCTGTAGACCTCCACGACGGCGTTGTCCCACTTGATCGCCTCAAGGCCGACGATCACGGCCAGGAGCTCCATCCTGTTGTTGGTCGTGCGGGCGAAGCCTCCGCTCAACTCTTTCTCAAGAGTGCCGCAACGGAGAACCGCCCCGTAGCCCCCGGGACCGGGATTGCCGCTGGACGCCCCGTCGGTGAATAGGAATATGGTCGGCCTCGCCTTGTCCATGTGTGCAAATATACGCTAAAAATTTTGGGCGACTTCATTTTTGTGACTATTTTTGGGAATATGAATGTTCTTGTCACTGGAGCTAACGGGCAGCTCGGCAGAGAGCTTCGCGCCGCGGCCACTAACGGCCGCGACAGGTTCGTTTTCACTGATGTCTCCTCCGTCCAAGGTTTGGAGACTGTCTATCTTGACATCACCAACATCGACGCCGTGAGGATCATCTGCGACTCCGAGAAGATCGACGTGATCGTGAATTGCGCCGCCTACACGAATGTGGACAAGGCCGAGGACGACTCCGCCTCCGCCATGGCCCTGAACAGCGCCGCCGCCGGGAACCTCGCGACTGTCGCGGCCGAGAGAGGAGCCACCCTTATTCACATATCCACGGACTATGTGTTCCAGGGCGACCGCCCGGAGCCCTGCCGCGAGGACTGGCCCACCAGCCCGCTCGGAGTGTACGGGTCCACCAAGTTGCTGGGGGAAAGGAAGATAGCCGAGTCCGGATGCGAGAGTATCATATTCAGGACAGCCTGGCTTTATTCCCCCTACGGGAAGAATTTCGTCAAGACAATGCTCCAGCTCACCGCCGAGAGGGACTCGCTGAAAGTGGTGTTCGACCAGGTGGGGACGCCGACCTACGCCAATGATCTGGCGGGCCTCATCCTTAAAGTCATCCGGGAGGACAAGCTCGGCCTCACGGGAATCTACCACTACAGCGGGGAGGGGGCGATCTCGTGGTACGACTTCGCCATCGCCATCCGCGACCTGGGAGGCAACACCTGCGACATCCGCCCCTGCCACACGGAGGACTATCCCTCCAAGGCCCGCAGGCCCCGTTTCTCGGTGCTGGACAAGACCAAGGTCAAGGAGACATTCAAGGTTGAGATCCCCTACTGGAGGGACTCCCTGGCCGATTGTATCAGAAGAATCAAGGAATCATGAAAGGAATAGTTCTAGCGGGAGGAAGCGGCACCAGGCTGTACCCCATCACTAAAGGGGTCAGCAAGCAGATGCTTCCGATCTATGACAAACCGATGGTGTACTACCCTATCTCCGTGCTGATGAACGCGGGGATAAGGGACATCCTCATCATCTCCACCCCGACCGACCTGCCGTCTTTCGAGAGGCTGCTCGGCGACGGGAGCGACTACGGGGTGAGGTTCGAGTACGCCGTCCAGCCATCCCCCGACGGGCTCGCTCAAGCGTTCATCATCGGGGAGAAGTTCATCGGCGACGACTGCGCCTGCCTGGTTCTGGGAGACAACATCTTCCACGGGGCAGGTTTCCCCGCCCGTCTTGAGGCGGCGGTCAAGACAGCCGAGGAGGAGGGCAAGGCCACAGTTTTCGGCTACTGGGTCAGCGACCCGGAGCGTTACGGCGTGGCCGAGTTCGACGAGGCCGGGAACTGCCTGAGCATCGAGGAGAAACCCAAGGAGCCCAAAAGCAACTACGCCGTCACAGGGCTTTACTTCTACCCCAACGAGGTCGTTCAGATTGCCAAGACAATCAAGCCTTCCGCCAGGGGCGAGCTGGAGATCACCACGGTGAACCAAGTGTTCCTCTCCAGGGGCCTTCTCAAGGTGCAGAAACTGGAGCGTGGCTTCGCCTGGCTGGACACCGGCACGCACGAGTCCCTCACTGAGGCCACCAACTACATCGAGGTCATCGAGAAGAGGCAGGGGCTGAAGGTGGCCTGCCTTGAGGAGATCGCCTTCCGCAAAGGATGGATCGACGCCGAGACTCTCAAAAAGATAGCCACCCCGATGACCAGGAACCAGTACGGGCAGTATCTCCTGAAATTAGCTGAAGGATGGAAGTAATTAAGACTGAAATAGATGGAGTCCTGATCCTGGAGCCCCAGGTGTTCGAGGACCCGAGAGGTTATTTCTTTGAGTCCTTCAACCTGAGGGAGTTCCGGGAGGCCGTGGGAGACATTCAGTTCGTCCAGGACAACGAGAGCAAATCCCGCCGCGGGGTCATCCGGGGGCTTCATTTCCAGAAAGGAGAGCACGCCCAGGCCAAACTGGTCAGGGTCGTGAAGGGAGCCGTTCTCGACGTGGCGGTCGACATAAGGCCGGGCTCCCCCACTTTCGGGAAATATGTCTCGGCAGTCCTGACCGGCGAGAACCACCGCCAGTTTTTCCTCCCCAGGGGCATGGCCCACGGCTTCCGGGTCCTGTCCGACGAGGCTGTCTTCCAATACAAATGCGACAATTTCTATTGCCCCGGAGCGGACGCCGGCATAGCCTGGGACGATCCGGAGATAAGGATCGATTGGATGGAGCCTCTCGACGGCGTCACCCTCTCCGAGAAAGACAAACGGAACCCGAGGCTTTCCGAGATCTGTCAGGATATCTTGCTGTAATCTTTGATCAAATATTTGTCCTTCCTCAACTCGGCGGCGAGGGAGGCGTGTTCCGGCCTCTCAAGGGCCGGATCATTCGAGAGCAGATGCTCGGCGTAGCCGCGGGCGTCTGACAGGATGGAGCCGTCGTGAGCCAAGGAGGCTATATTCAAAGAGATAGGCAGGCCGCTCTGCTGGGTGCCCTCAAGATCGCCGGGGCCTCGCATCCTCATGTCCTCCTCGGCCAGGTCGAAGCCGTTCTCGGTGGCGCACATGAGCTCAAGCCTCTTCCTCGACTCCTTGCTGACCTTCAGGCCGTGCATGAGCACGCAATATGATTTCTCCGAGCCACGGCCCACCCTGCCCCGGAGCTGGTGCAACTGGGCCAGGCCGAAACGCTCGGCGTTCTCTATGACCATGATCGAGGCGTTCGGCACATCGACCCCCACCTCGATGACCGTGGTAGAGACGAGGATGTCCGCGCGGCCGGAGGCGAAAGCGTCCATGTTGAACTTCTTGACCTCGCTGGTCTGCTGGCCGTGGACTATGGCCACCTTGTACTCCGGATCAGGGAAGCGGCGGACAATCTCCTCATAGCCTGCCTCAAGGTTCTGATAATCAAGCTTCTCGCTCTCGAATATCAAAGGATAGACTATGAACACCTGACGCCCGGAGGAGATCTCCCTCCTTATGAAATTGTACATCTCAGGGCGCTTTCCCTCCCCTATCAGCATGGTCTTGACAGGCTTCCTGCCGGGTGGCATCTCGTCGATCACGGAGACGTCCAAGTCGCCGTAGAATGTCATGGCGAGAGTCCTCGGGATGGGTGTGGCTGTCATCACGAGCACGTGCGGAGGAGCCTCGGTGGCCCCTTTGGACCATAGTTTCGAGCGCTGCTCGACCCCGAACCTATGCTGCTCATCGATGATGGCGAGGCCGAGATTATGGAAGACCACATCGTCCTCGATCAGGGCGTGGGTGCCTATTATTATCCCCACCGAGCCGTCCTGGAGTCCCTCGTGAATAGGACGCCTCTCGGCCTTGGTTGTGGAACCGATAAGCAGCTCGCAGCGAACCCCGGTCGGCTCAAGATATTTCTTGATGTTAGCGTGATGCTGGCGAGCCAGGACCTCGGTCGGGGCCATAATGCAGGCCTGGTAGCCGTTCCCGACGGCGATCAAGGCGGAGAGCACGGCGACCATAGTCTTGCCGGAGCCCACGTCACCCTGAAGGAGACGGTTCATCTGGTGACCGCTCATCAAGTCGGCCCTGATCTCCTTGATCACCCGTTTCTGGGCCCCTGTGAGCTCGTACGGAAGGGCGTTGAAGCAGGCGTTGAAAGCGGCTCCCACCTTCGGCATCAGGATCCCGTTGTCGGCGCGTGAGCGGATGTATTTCTGCTTGAGCAGGGACAGCTGGAGGAGGAAAAGCTCCTCCCATTTCAGCCTGTAGCGCGCCTTGGCAAGCGCGGCCTGGTCCGCCGGGAAATGAATATTCCTTATGGCGTATCTCAAAGGGACAAGCCCTTTCTCCTTGAGGACATATTCCGGAAGGGTCTCCTCGACATCGCCTATCGCCAGATCGATGGCCTCGGCCACGAGCTTGTTCATCACCTTCCCTGTCACTCCCCCGTTACGCAGCTTGTCTGTGGAGTTGTAAACCCCTGTCAGGACTCCGGAGAAACTGACAGTCCCCTCCGAGGGAGGATTGTCTATCTCGGGATGCACCATGTTCAATTTGCCGTTGAACACTGACGGACGGCCGAAGAAAAGGAACACCGAACCCGGTTTCAACCTGTCGTAGGTGTATTTGATCCCCTTGAAGAAGACCAGCTCCATCTCGCCGCTGGAGTCCCTGACCAGGACGCTCAGGCGCTTGGCGCCCTTCCCTGTCAGCTCGGAAGAGACCACCTGGGCAAGGACCTGGACGAAGGCGTTGCCGGGCTGGATGTCGGCTATTCTCAGGACGGAACTCCGGTCTATGTAACGGAACGGATAGGTGTGGAGGAGGTCACCGACGGTGACGACCCCTAGCTCAGTCCTCAGGAGCGAGGCCCTTTTCGGCCCCACTCCCGGCAGGAACTGCACCTCCATCTCCAGATTGTTCCGTCTCATGAAGTTCCTTGAATAGAGTTACTTACACCAACGGTCGAGCCAATCGAAATAGGAGCGGTGCCAGAAGAGGGCGTTCTGCGGCTGGAGAACCCAGTGGGTCTCCTCCGGGAAGATTATCAGCTTGGAAGGCACCCCCATCATCTGGGCGGCGTTGAAAGCGGCCATCCCCTGGTCGTAAGGGATGCGGAAGTCCTTCATCCCGTGGATGCAGAGGATCGGGGTGTGCCACTTGGTGACATTGGCAGCCGGGGAATTGTCGTAGTGGCGCTTGGCCTTGGGGGCGTCACTCCAAGGGGAACCGGCCTGCCCGATGCCTCCGAAAGTCTTGCCGTCTCCCCTCGGGCCCATCTCGCAGGGAGTGTAGGAATATTCAGAGAGACCTCCATTGTCCCAGTTCGGGAACCACATCTCCTCGGTCTCGTAGTACATGTACTTCTCGTCGAATATCCCGGCGTGGGCGATGAAGCAGTCGTAGGTGTCACCGTGGATGCCGGCCATGTAATAGACGCTGAAACCGCCGTAGGAGGCGCCGCAGCCGGCCATCTTGCCGACATAAGGCTCCTTCTTCATCTCGCGGGCGGCGGAGAGATAATCCTGCATGTTCAGGCCGATGTAGTCACCGCTGATCTGCTCGCACCACTCCTGGCCGAAGGCCGTCGTGCCGCGGCGGTTGGGAAGGATCACGATGTAGCCCTGGGAGGCCATGAGGCGATAGTTCCACCTGTAGCTCCAGCCCTGGCTGAGAGTGCCCTGAGGGCCGCCGAGGAAGATCTCGATGGCGGGATAGACCTTGGTGGAGTCGAACTTGGGCGGATAGAGCACCCAGGTCAGCATCTTCTTCCCGTCGACAGTGTCGATCCAGCGCTCCTCGATCTCGCAGGACTCAAGCTGTCCGAGGATAGGGCCGTTCTCGTCGGTGATCCTGCCGAAGGAACCGTCCTCCTCGTTGACGGCCACAAGCTCGGTCGGGAACTCCATGGAGCGGTAGCTCGTGAGCATGGTCCCGCCGACCACGGCGAACGGTGAGTCGAAGTCGTACCAGGCATCCTCGGGTGTCAGCCGCACCGGCCCGGTCCCTGAGCCTGCATCGATCTTGTAAATCGACTGAAGCCCCTCAGTCAAAGCGTTGAAATAGACCGACTTGGAATCATCCGACCAGACAGGTCCGGAAGCGTTGTACTTGAATCCCTCGGTCAGGTTCCTGATCTCCGTCACCTCGATTCCTCCCTGCCCTGAGGTTCCGACTGTCGCCGCGAAAAGGCGGGTCTGGTCGGCCTCGTAGCCGTTCCTGGCCATGCTGATCCAGGCGATATGCTTCCCGTCCGGACTCCAGACAGGATCGGTGTCATAACCCCCGCCCATCGGGACGACGACAGTCTCACCGGAGACGATGTCGTAGATGTAGATCTCGGTGTCCGTCGAGAATGCGTACTCCCGGCCGGTGTCCACCTTCTTGCAGGAATATGCCACCTTCGTCCCGTCCGGGCTCCAGGCGACTTGCTCCAGGCCTCCGAACGGCTCAAGAGGAAGCTCGTATTTCCCGGCGTCCCCGGCGAGTATATTCACGGAATTCTCCTTGGTGATCCCGGCCCCGTCGCCCATCATGGCGACATAGGTCTGGGGACGCTCAGTGGTCCAATGGTCCCAATGGCGGTACATCAGGTCCTCCATGACATAGGCGTTGGCCTTGTCCAGCATGGGGTCGGAGTCTTTAGGGGTCTTGATCTGGCCCGGGATAGTGCTGACGTAGAGCACATTAGCCTCGTCAGGACTGATCGAGAACTCGCTCATCCCGCCTTTCACGTCGCTCAACTTGACAGCCGCGCCGAGGCTCGGCACGCCACCGTTGACAGTGAACGGGGCCTTCCACATCTGACCGCCCTGGAGATAGAATATTGTCTTTCCGTCGGCGCTCCAACGGGCGTTGTTGACACTCTTGCCCTCTTTGGTGAGCTGGATCTTTTCCCCGAAGGACAGGCCGCCTTCCTCGTTGGTGACCTCCTGGACAAAAAGGTTCCTGCAGGAGCGGTTATCCTCGATCGAGGTGTAACTCACCCCGTAGAGAATCCAGGTCCCGTCAGGGGAAAGACGCGGATCCGAGAGTCTCCCGAAAGAGAGAAGTATCTCAGGAGTCATGATCCCGTTCTCGGCCTGGATCCCGGAGGGGCCGATGTACGCTCCGCCGGCATCCTTTTCATTATTAGCGCATCCCATGATCATAATCGCTGTCGCCGCCAGCGCGGCGAGTGTTTTGGTACTCATATTATTTGTAATTATCATATCCTTTCCTCAACATCTCCTTGACCGCCTCCCGGACATTCGCGGGCTCGAGGACCTCGACCCTTCCCGCCAGCCGGCAGAACTCCATCAGGAGGTTCTCCTCAGGTATGACCCTGATCCTGAATATCCTTCCGCCTCCCTCGGCCGGGCCTTCCTCCACCTGGGTGCGGTGAAGCGGCAGGTCCCGGAGGTAGCGGGTCTCTGACTCTGTCGCCTTGAAGCGGACAGTCTCACTCCTCTTCCCCTCGATCGGGAAATAGATCCCGTAGCTATTCCTGTAAAGGTCATCCACGTCGAATCCCTTGGGCATCTTGAAAGTAGCCCCTGTCTCCCGCAAGGAGACTATCCTGTCGAGTCCATAGACCCTCCAGGCCCTGGGGTCCGAATTGCCGCTCACGTCCGGAAGGCTGTCGGCCCTCTCGTGGCAGAAGGCCACAAGGTACCATCGCCTCTGATGCTCCTTGACCGCGAAGGGCTGGATGTTAATGGTCTCGACCGAGGACGAGTCGTACTTGCCATATTCGATCCGGAGCTCCCGCCCATCCTCCATCGCCTGCATGATCGAGGTCAGGTAGGTCTGGCCGGAAGGGATGTCCTCGACGCTCACACGGCCGGAGAGACGCTCCTTCCCGAGAGTTAGCAAGTTGCTGACAGTGAAGGTGTTGACCAGCCAGCCGACACTCTTGTCGTTGTCCATGACCTCCTCGCCGAAGGGAATGGAATAGCGGTTGCTTCCCCTGTCGCACACTATTTCCAGGCCGAATATGTCCTCAACCGCCACTCGATGGTTGTTGAAGGTCCTCCTGGAATAAGGCTGGTCGTACCTGCGCTCGTGCTTGTCTGAGATCTCGCGCAGCGTCAGCCCCCTCTCGCCGGCGGCGGAGAGGGTCTGGACGAGCCAGATGTATTTGCCGATCAGTTCGGAGACCATGTCGATGTGCTTTTTCGAGGCACATCAAAGATAGTAAGATTTATGGAATAACCCGCGCAAGGTTTTTGGTTTTCAGGATTTAGTATAGTAGATTCGCGTGTTGATTGTCATGAAAGCAAGGGCCACAAGTTTCCTCAAATGGCTGGGCGGGATTCTCCTGACCCTCCTGGGATTCTCGTCCTGCGGCACGACCAAGACCCTCGAAGAGGACATCGAATGGGGAGGGCCTAGACCGATCCCTGGAGTGGCTATCAGCATGTACGGAGTGCCCACATCTTCCTTCAAGGTCTCCGGAACCGTCCGTGACGGGGCCGGAAAGACTCTCAAGGGCATTCAGGTGATCAGCTACTACGGTGAGAGCACCTGGATGAGGACCGACACCACCTACACCGACGCCGCGGGCCAGTTCTCAAGAACCATGCGAACCTACCCGGCGGACAAAGTCGGTTTCACTTTCAACGACATAGACGGCAGGGATAACGGGGGTGAGTTCGCCTCCAAGTCCACGACTGTGGCGGTCAAACAGGTCGGCGCCGGGGACGGCGCCTGGTTCCAGGGCACCTACGAGGCCCGCGCCGACGTCCAGCTCGAAAAGAAGCGGTAATATTCATTAATAGTGGTACCGGCCAACTGACTATCGATGAAGATTCTTCACCTCGTTCAGAATGACAGTTCTGTGTCATAATGATGACAGTTCTGTGTCATAAGGATGACTGTTACGTGACATTCTGAGGCAGGT
Source organism: Bacteroidales bacterium (assembly GCA_017429765.1). GTDB lineage: Bacteria > Bacteroidota > Bacteroidia > Bacteroidales > UBA932 > Cryptobacteroides. The sequence continues at coordinate 62,926 of JAFROJ010000067.1, forward strand.
TTTATGTCATTCTGAGGCAGGTTCACCTGCCGAAGAATCTGCTTTTTGGTCTTATTTTGTCCCCCAACCGTCCTTTTCCCGAACCTGATGCTCGAGGACTTGGAGAAGATATAGGCGTCCAGGCACATCATCCCTGACCCGACGCCCCCGTTCTTTTCCAATAATTCCTGTGCCATATAAAACAGCCAGTAAAGGTGTGGCTATCTTCCGGGGATGAGTATTCAATAACGCCCCTACCTGCTTATTTACAATGACTTTGAATGTATCTTCCCTCGTCCTATTTTGAATACACGGCAGTAAGTCCGGGAGGCTTTACAACTGTTCGACGGAGGGGATTGAAATCCGGGCCAGAAAAAAAGGAGGACCGAAGTCCTCCCATAAGCCGCAGGTAGAGTCTGTAGCACCTTATCGGCGCGGTTCGTTCCGTACTACCATACGTCCCTCAACATTCCGGTAGTGAGAGTGGACTTTCTCGACCTTGCCATTACGAACACGCTTGTACGCCTTCACTTTGACAAGTTTAGGAGCCTTGAACCCTAGGTACAGGCTCACACTGATACGAAATACCTTTCTATTCATGTCGTAAGATTTATAGTCTCGTAAAGGATTTCGGGAGGTGTAAGGAGCACCCCTACAGCTCTATTTCTATTTTTAAGAAAAAAGGCATTTCAGTGAGGGCTGAAACACCTTGTATTCCGAGACTATAACCACAGAAGTGGTGATCATCTTACGACAACGCAAATATACTAATTATTTCGAGACCGGCAAACTTTTCCCTTTACTTTTTCCCAGCCATCTGCGGCTATTTGATATATTAAGCGGAATCTCCAGAAACCACTGGAAACTCCGCTTTGGTACCCCCATGGCGAATCGAACGCCAATCGTAGGAACCGGAATCCTAAATTCTATCCATTAAACTATGGGGGCGGGACCTGTCCCCGAAGGAATCGGTGTGCAAAAATAATAAATTCTCGGTTATTCCAAGAATAAGTTGTATTTTTGTCTGATATGAGTAAAGCTTACGTATTCCCCGGACAAGGGTCGCAGTTCCCCGGCATGGCGAAGGATCTCTATGAGAGCGGCGCCAAGGGTAAGGAACTTCTGGACAGAGCCGATGAGGTTCTCGGGTTCAAGATAACAGACATAATGTTCAACGGCACAGCTGAGGACCTCAAAGCCACCAAGGTCACCCAGCCGGCCATATTCCTTCATTCGGTCGTCTTGGCGAAGTGCATGGACGGGTTCGCCCCCGACATGGTCGCCGGGCACTCCCTCGGGGAGTTCTCCGCCCTCGCCGCCGCCGGAGCGGTCAAGTTCGAGGACGCCCTCCGACTGGTCAGCATCCGCGCCACCGAGATGCAGAAATGCTGCGAGAAGGTGCCCGGAGGCATGGCGGCCATCATCGGCCTGGCCGACGAGGTGGTCAAGGAGATATGCGCCTCGACAGAGGGCATTGTCATCCCCGCCAACTTCAACTGCCACGGGCAGATCGTGATCTCAGGAGAGAAAGAAGCCGTCGCCAAGGCCTGCGAGGCCGCCAAGGCAGCCGGGGCAAAGAGAGCCCTCCCGCTTCAGGTCGGAGGAGCCTTCCACTCCCCTCTCATGGAGCCCGCGAGGTTGGAACTCGGCAAAGCCATCGAGGCTACCGAGATAGTCGCCCCCGTCTGCCCCATCTACCAGAATGTCACAGCCAGGCCGACCACCGATCCCGTCCTCATCAAGGAGAACCTGCTGAGGCAGCTCACCTCCCCCGTCAGATGGACCGAGACAGTCGAGAACATGATCGCCGACGGGGCCGGCTATTTCATGGAGATCGGCCCCGGAACCGTGCTGCAGGGCCTTGTGAAGAGGATTTCCGGCGGCCCGGAAGGGATGGTCATCGAGGGCCTCTCAACCTTGTAATAGAATATTCACATTTTTATCGATATGGCAAAAGAAAAGAAATTCATCACTTGTGACGGTAACACCGCGGTCGCTAATGTCGCTTATCTTTTCAGCGAGAACGCCTGCATCTACCCGATCACTCCCTCCTCTCCCATGGCGGAGAACATCGACGAATGGGCTGCCCACGGGAAAAAGAACCTCTGGGGCGAGACTGTGAGCGTCACCGAGATGGAGAGTGAGGCCGGAGCCTCCGGAGCCGTCCACGGCTCTCTCCAGGCCGGTGTGCTCACCACCACCTACACCGCCTCCCAGGGACTCCTTCTCATGATCCCCAACATGTACAAGATCGCCGGCGAGCTTCTCCCCGGTGTCTTCCATGTCTCGGCCCGCGCCCTCGCCTCCCACGCCCTCTCCATATTCGGAGACCACCAGGACGTGATGGCCTGCCGCCAGACCGGCTTCGCCCTCATCGCCTCCGGCTCCGTCCAGGAGGCCCAGGACATCGCCGCCGTCGCCCACCTCGCCGCCATCAAGTCCAGCGTCCCCTTCCTCCATTTCTTCGACGGCTTCCGCACCTCCCATGAGATCCAGAAGATCGAGGCCCTCGACGAGGAGGCCCTCAAGGGCATGGTCAGCGAGAAATCCCTCAAGGCTTTCCGCGACAAGGCCCTGAACCCCGACGCTCCCGTCACCAGGGGAACCGCGCAGAACGGAGACGTCTATTTCCAGGCCGTGGAGTCCAGGAATAACGTCTACGCCGCCGTTCCGGACATAGTCGCCCGCTACATGGGTGAGATCAGCGAGCTGACCGGGCGCGAGTACCGCCCGTTCACATATTACGGGGCCCCGGACGCCGAGAACATCATCGTCGCCATGGGTTCCGTCACCGAGACCATCAAGGAGACCATCGACTATCTGGCCGGCCAGGGAAGGAAGTACGGGCTTGTCACCGTCCACCTCTACAGGCCCTTCGCCGAGAAATATTTCATGAAGGTTCTCCCAAAGACCGCCAAGAGGATCGCCGTCCTCGACAGGACAAAGGAGCCCGGCGCCCTCGGAGAGCCTCTCTTCCTCGATGTCAAGGCCCTGTTCCAGGGTAAGGAGAACTCCCCTCTCGTGATCGGCGGCCGCTACGGCCTGTCCTCAAAGGACACCACCCCCGCCCAGATTGTGGCTGTCTTCGACAACCTTGAGCTGAACGAGCCCAAGGCCGACTTCACCATCGGCATCGTGGACGACGTGACCTTCAAGTCACTCGCCATCAAGAACGAGATCTCCATCGTGAAGCCCGGCACCACCGAGTGCAAGTTCTACGGCCTCGGCTCTGACGGCACCGTCGGCGCCAACAAGAACACGATCAAGATCATCGGAAGCCACACCCAGAAATATTGCCAGGCCTACTTCGACTACGACTCCAAGAAGTCCGGAGGCTACACCTGCTCGCACCTGCGTTTCGGCGACCTGCCGATCAAGGCCCCCTATCTCGTGAGCACCCCCGACTTTGTGGCCTGCCATGTCCCTTCCTATCTTGAGAAGTACGACGTGCTGAAGGGCGTCAAGGACGGCGGCACCC
>JAFROJ010000068.1 GCA_017429765.1 Bacteroidales bacterium
AAAAAAATAATGCCGAATCTCTATCTGCCAAACGCACTTACCCACAAGGAAAGTGCTTCTTTTGGTCTGACCGAACTTTAGAAAAGTATGTTAAACGCCTGAGAAATCGGGCAATAAACGAATATTATTTACGAATGAAAGGATCTTCAATCCTGATGATTTACACCGGTGGCACCATCGGCATGAAGCATGACCCTAAGGATCAGACTCTCAAGCCATTCGACTTCAGCCAGATCCTCGGGGAGGTGCCGGAACTGGGGAAATACGCCCTACGGGTCGACTCCTACACTTTCGACCCTCTGATCGATTCCTCCGATGTGGAGCCCTCCCTCTGGCAGTCTCTCGCCACCCTCATAAAGGATCGTTACGAGGACTACGACGGTTTCGTGATCCTTCACGGCACGGACACCATGGCCTACTCGGCCTCCGCCCTGAGTTTCATGCTGGAGAATCTAGCCAAACCTGTCATATTCACAGGCAGCCAGCTTCCCATCGGCGTCCCCCGGACAGACGGGAAGGAGAATCTCATCTCCGCCGTGGAGATAGCCGCCGCCAAAGACCCCGAGGGCCATCCGCTGGTGCCGGAAGTCTGCATATTCTTCGATTCCCTCCTCCTGAGGGGCAACAGGAGCACCAAGGTCAGCTCTGAGGAGTTCAGGGCGTTCCGCTCCCCCGGCTTCCCGGCACTGGCCGAGGCGGGAATAAGCATCAAGTACAACCGGCAGGCTATCCTCAAGCCCGAGTCCTGGTCGGCCCCGCTCCGTGTCTCGACCTCCCTCGACACCAGGGTGTCCATCCTCAAGATCCATCCCGGCATCACTCCCCAGGTGATGAGGCATCTCCTCTGCGGGGATGAGACCCGCGCTGTCCTTCTCGAGACCTACGGGTCGGGCAACGCGCCGTCCGGCCAGTGGTTCCTCGACATCGTCAACGAGGCCGCCGCCATGGGCAAGGTGCTCATGAACGTCACCCAATGCCTCTCCGGAAGCGTCAACATGGGGCTGTACGCCACAGGGAAGGCCCTTGAGAGGGCCGGTGTGGTGTCAGGCCTGGACAGCACCACCGAAGGCGCGCTCGCCAAACTGTTTTATCTCATGGGGAAAAGCGACGACAACGACCTCGTCAAAGCGAGGCTCGCTGAAAATCTGAAAGGAGAAATTTCGAAGTAATGTTTGCCTTTTGAAAATAAATTAGTAAATTGCAACGGTTTTTTGGTAGGTTTTTGGTTCATAGAAACTGTCTGAAAGATATAACTATTTAATACTTTATTAATTAAAACACACGAAAACGGTTATGAAAAAGTTTTTCATGTTCTTGGCTGTAGCAGGTGCTCTCACCTTCTCCGCCAGCATCGCGTCCGCTCAGGATCAGCCCGCTGAAAGCGCCGCCACCGAACAGGCCGCTCCTCAGCAGCTCTCCGCCGAGGATCTCCTTAAGGGTACCGGCGAGGATGTTCCTTTCCACCAGCAGATCAAGTCCTACTTCATCCAGGGAGGTCCGGCCTTCATGTCCGCGATCATCCTCTGCTTGATCCTCGGTCTTGCCCTCGCTATCGAGAGAATCCTCTATCTGTCGTTCGCGAAAACCAACACCAAGAAACTCATCGCCAAGGTCGAGAAGGCTCTCGAGGAAGGCGGTGTCGAGAAGGCCAAGGATGTCTGCCGTGACACCAAGGGCCCCGTCGCCAGCATTTTCTACGATGGTCTGCTCCACTATGACGAAGGCCTCGACGTTGTCGAGAAGAGGATCGCCTCCGCCGGCGGCGTCCAGATGAGCCTCATGGAGAACAACCTCTCCTGGATCTCCCTCTTCATCGCCATCGCCCCTTCACTCGGATTCTTGGGAACGGTTATCGGTATGGTCAAGGCCTTCGACGCTATCGAGGCCGCGGGTGACATCTCCCCGAACATCGTCGCTGGAGGTATGAAGGTCGCCCTTATCACCACCGTCGGTGGTCTTATCGTGGCTATGATTCTCCAGGTGTTCTACAACTATATCCTTTCCAGGATCGACGCTCTTTCGATCGACATGGAGGAGGCTTCGATCAACCTCGTCGACGCTCTCGCGAAGTACGATCAGAAAAAGTAATTATAGTTTAGTCAGAAACACTTTTAGAATCATTTAAAATGAACAAGATATCCAAGATAATCGGCTGGGTGCTGGGAATTCTTGGCATCGTATTGGGGATCTGGTGTCTCCTCAAGGGGGAGGCTTCAAACGAGGGACCCGTGAATCTTCTGCTCAGGTACAGCTACTTCCTGCTCATCGCGGCTGTGGTCATCCTGCTGGGACTCGCCCTCATCCAGGCCGCCAAGAATGATCCCAAGAGCCTGATCAAAGCCCTGTGCGTGATTGTCGGTGTCGCGGCGCTCGTGGCGATAGCCTACGCGCTCGCCACCGGTGAACCCGCTGTCAACGTGAAGAACCAGCCCAGCGGCACATGGCTCAAGCTTACCGACACAATCATGTTGCTGGTCTACATCCTGGGTGGCGCGGCTATCGCCTCCATCATCTTCGGTGTGATCAGAAACGCTATCAATAAATAATTTTCGGCTATGGCTAAAAAGAAAACTCCGGGTCTGAACACCCAATCGACAGCCGACATCGCTTTCCTTCTGTTGTGCTACTTCCTCATGGTTTCCACCATGGACCAGCAGTCCGGCCTTGTGCGCCGTCTGCCCCCCATGCCTGACAAGAACCAGAAGACCGAGGACACGAAGGTCAACAAGCGCAATATCATCATCGTGAAGATCAACTCTTCCGACAGGCTGTTCGCAGGTGACCAGCTCATGGATGTTAGCCAGCTCAAGGATAAGATCAAGGAATTCATGACGAACCCCAACGACGATCCCAACCTTCCTGAGAGGGAGGTCAAGAACATCGAGGGATTCGGTGAGTATCCGGTCACCAAAGGAGTTATCTCCCTTCAGAATGACCGTGGAACCAGCTACCAGGCCTACATCGCCGTCCAGAACGAGCTCGTGAAGGCCATCAATGAGATCCGCGACGACTTCTGCCGCCAGCACTTCGGACGAGTCTACAATCTCCTCACCGATGACCAGCAGAAGATCGCGAGGGACGCTATTCCGCAGAACATTTCCGAGGCGGAGCCTAAGGACGTGACCAAAAAGTAATTCAGGAGGACCAACACATGCCCATTTTCAAAAGAAGCGGTAAAAAAGACATGCCCGAGCTTGGGACAAGCTCCGACATCGTGTTCATGTTCCTGTTCTTCTTCATGGTGACGACGCAGATGCGTTCGAGCGAAGTGAAGGTCAGGGTTCATCTTCCTGAGGCCACCGAGGTCGCGAAACTTGAGAGGAAAGACTTGGCTTCCTACATCTACATCGGCTCCCCGACCGCCCAGTATCAGGGCCAGTACGGTACCGAGGCCAGGATCCAGCTCAATGACTCCTTCAAGACCACCAACGATATCCGTGACTTTATCGCAGCCGAGCGTGACGCCATGAGCGAGAACGACAGACAGATGATGCAAGTTGACATCAAAGCTGACGAGGATGTCAGGATGGGTATTATCACGGACGTGAAGCAGGAGCTTAGGCGCTGCTCCGCCCTTAAGATCATGTACGCCGCCCGCAAGGCCGGACAGTAACCCTTCAGGACTGACAATATTTGAAAAAGAGGACGCTTCGGCGCCCTCTTTTTTGTGTCCGGCATCCATTGTCCTGGCTGTTTTTTATAGTATATTTGTGGGATTATGTAAAGTTATGAAGGAAATGAGCGTTATCACAAGGACAAAGGTGAAAGACCTGCTCAAGGTGACTCCCGGACAGGAGGTTCTCGCGAAGGGTTGGGTCAGGACAAAGAGAGGAAACAAGCAGATCAAGTTCATCGCTTTGAACGACGGCTCGACCGTGAATAACATCCAGGTCGTCGCCGACATGTCGGTGATCGACGAGGGTATCATAGCCAAGGTCACCACCGGGGCGAGCCTCGCTGTCAAAGGACTGCTGGTGGAGTCTGTCGGAAGCGGACAGGCCGTCGAGATCCAAGCCAAGGAAATCGAGGTCCTGGGCGAGTGCGACCCGATGAGATACCCCCTCCAGAAGAAGGACACCTCCCTGGAGTATCTCCGCACAGTCGCCCACATGCGTCCGAGGACCAACACGTTCGGGGCTATCCTGAGGATCCGCCACGCGATGGCGTTCGCTATTCATAAGTTCTTCAACGACAAGGGCTTCGTCTATCTCAACACCCCCCTGATCACCGAGTCGGACGCCGAGGGCGCCGGCGACATGTTCCAGGTCACCACTCTCAACCTCGAGAATGTGCCTAAGGGAAAAAACGGCAAGGTTGACTTCTCCAAGGACTTTTTCGGCAAGAAGACCAGCCTGACCGTGAGCGGCCAGCTTGAGGGCGAGCTCGGAGCCACCGCCGTGGGTGAGATCTACACCTTCGGCCCCACCTTCAGGGCAGAGAACTCCAACACCCCGAGACACCTGGCGGAGTTCTGGATGATAGAGCCCGAGATGGCCTTCTACGACATCAACGACAACATGGTCCTCGCCGAGGAATTCGTGAAATACCTGGTGCAGTACGCCCTTGACAACTGCATGGACGACCTCAACTTCCTGCAGGGCAAGTACGACGAGGGTCTTGTGGAGAGGCTCAAGAGCGTCCTGGGCATCGATTTCCAGAGACTGACCTACACTGAGGCCGTGGAGATTCTCGAGGAAGCCGTCAAGAACGGGGTCCAGTTCGAGTATCCTGTGAGCTGGGGCACGGACTTCCAGAGCGAGCACGAGCGTTACCTCGTCGAGAAGCATTTCGGCAAGCCTGTGATACTCACCGACTTCCCCATGTCGATCAAGGCTTTCTACATGAAACAGAACGACGGGTGCGCGCCCGGGCGGGAGACTGTCAGGGGCATGGACGTCCTTTTCCCCAAGATTGGCGAGATAATTGGAGGTTCAGAGAGAGAGGCGTCACTGGAGAAACTTGAGAGAAGGATCACCGAACTCGGGATGAGCAGGAAGAACCTCGAGTGGTACATCGACACCCGCCGTTTCGGCACCGTCCCTCACAGCGGGTTCGGTCTCGGGTTCGAGAGACTTCTACTCTTCGTCACCGGCATGGCCAACATCCGCGATGTCATCCCCTTCCCCAGGACCCCCAAAAACGCTGAATTCTAATAATATAAGAATATGTTAGTCATAGGAATAGCCGGCGGTTCCGGCTCCGGAAAAACCACAGTCGTCAACTCCATCTCAAGCAGGCTGAAAGAGAAGGTGGTGGTGATCCCCCAGGACTCCTACTACAAAGACTCCAGCCACCTTCCGATGGAGGAGAGGCAGCAGATCAATTTCGACCATCCAGACGCTATCGATTTCAATCTCCTCTGCGAGCAGCTCGCCGAACTCAAGAAAGGCAACCTCGTCGAGCAGCCGGTTTATTCCTACATCACCTGCTCCCGCTCCAAGACCGAGACTGTCACTGTGGCCCCCGCGGACGTGATCATCATCGAGGGGATCCTTGTTTTCACCTGCAAGGAGCTCCGCGACCAGATGGACATCAAGATATTCGTGGACGCCGATGACGACGACCGCCTGATGAGGGTGATGGCGAGGGACATTCTCGAGAGGGGCAAGACTGTCGAGAACGTGATCGAGAGGTACACCAAGACCGTGAAGCCGATGTACTTGCAGTTCATCGAGCCGAGCAAGCGCTACGCTGACATAATCATCCCACAGGGAGGACACAACAAGGTCGCGATCGACATGATCTCGGCGACTGTCGAGAAGTCCCTCAGGGAGAAGAAGAAAGAGGTGTAAAACTGGTGACGGGCGACCCCTATGAGAAGCGAGGACAAGGCAGGATTGTACATCACGGTGATATTCCATCTGGTGATTATCATCGTGTTGCTGGCTTGCCAGATAGGGGCTGTCCTCAGAAGGGAGAACTCCTTCATCCTCGATTTCACAAAGCAGGAGGAGGTCGAGAGGCAGAAGGCTGAGGAGAATTTCAAGGAAGAGGTCAGCGACAGGCTCGACCAGCTTCTCGCCTCCGCCTCGGGGATCCCGATCAGGAATATCGCCGTCGACAGGAGCTCGGCCCTGAAGGACGACCGTAACACTAACGCCGAGCAGCTGTACAAGGACGCCGAGAGACTCGCCCAGGAGCTCAAGGACGGGATCAAGACGGATGAGCCTGACGACGATTATGTCGCCGTCAACAAGCCACCCGTCAAGAAGGAGGATCCGAAGAAGGAGTCTTACAGCGGACCCTCGGTGGTCTCGTACGCTCTTGACGGGAGGAAGGCCAGCAGGCTCTCCATCCCGGCTTACAGATGTCTCGGAGCCGGCCATGTCACCGTGATCATCACAGTTGACCCCTCGGGTAATGTGCTGAACGCCAAGGTGCAGGAGGACGGGTCGTCTTCGGACAAGTGCCTAAGGGACTTCGCCATCCGGGCCGCCAGGCTCTCTAAGTTCTCAGCCTCGACCACTGCCCCCGCCAGGCAGTTGGGGAATATCGTGTATTTGTTCATAGCGCAATGAGAAAGACCTCCATATACCTCCTGACAGCCCTCGCCGGCCTTCTGGCCGTCGGGATAATCGGCGCTGTCATATTCCTTTACTCCGACTCCGGGAAGAGTGAGGTCGGGGGTGACACGGAGGGGCTGATCGAGCGCCATGAGCTGATCGGGGCCGTGCCTTCCGACGCGGCTATCGTTATCTGTGTCAAGAACTTCGGCAGGGCTCTGGAACTTCTCGCGGACACTACCGCCGCTTTCAGGGGACTCACCTCAGGCAAGTTCGACAGGATCGCCAGGGAGTCTTTCGACAAGCTCAAGAGGACGCCCGCTGTGATCTCCATCCACTTCAGCAAAGACATGCCTCCCCTCCTTGTCGTGAAAGCCGGCGAGGAAACCTCCGACTCGACCTGGAACGAGAGTGTCAAGCTGAAGGCGGCGGCCGACTCCTCCGGACTGTTCCACAAGGTCAGCGGGGATCTTCTGCTCATCTCATCCTCCGAGACCATCGTCAACTCATCGGCCAGGCATCTCTCAGAGGGTCATTCGGTCCTTGAGGCCAAGGGCTTCTCAGAGATCGCGTCCCGGGCGCCGGGCAGCGATGTCCTATTCATCTCCAACGCCTACTCTGACAACATCCTCGAGACCTATCTCGCGAGGAAGTACCGGAAGTTCGCAGGCTTTTTCAAGGAGCTTGCCGGATGGACAGCGTTCAGCCTGACAAGGCATTCGGCGTCAGGAATCACGATGGACGGGACCCTCCTCTACGGAAGCGACCCTTCATATTACCTGAATGTCACCCGCCACGGCGGCGCGGGCCCGGTGGGAATCGCCGGAGTTGTGCCCTCGTACACGGATTTCATCATTGACCTGCCGATAGGGGATATATCCTCCTACCTCAAGACCTACAGGAATTACCTCGACTCAAAGGCGAGACTGGACAAGTACGAGTCCATCCTGTCCAGGCAGAAAAAGGAGTCTGGACAGTCGGCCGAGGAATGGGCCAAGTCTCTGAATATCAAAGAGGTCGCGATAGTGGGGCTGCACTTCGGCGGGAGACTGCGCCAGCTGCTCTTCATCAAGCCGGGCGGGAAGACGGTGGAGGCCGAGAGTGATTTCACCCGCATGGAGGGATTCGCCCGGACAGTTTTCGGGGACATATTCACGGCCGAGGACGAGAACAAGTCCGCGGCGGTCGGGGGTTGGATCGTGGCCGGTTCCAGGGACTGCGTGGACGAGTTCTCAGGCATGTCCTTCGAGACCCTCAAAGAAAGGCTTTCCGCCTGCGGACTGTCGGACAGGATTCCCCAGAAAGGTTGCGGGTTCTGGTTCTACCACTCTCTCACCGAGGATCCGAACCTGATCAGTGCCTGCTTCAGTCCCTCCACAGCCAAGGCAGTCAAGGAGATGGTGTCCGGAGCGGCCTATGTTCCCCTCACCCTGTCCGCTCTCTCAAAGGGCAGCCAGATGGGGCTGACCCTCGACATGTCGAGAGCCGATCTTCCGGGAGGCGGGATGTCCGCCCCGATAATCAGGGACACAACGGTGAGCCTGCCTAACACGGAGTTCAAGGTCACAAACACTTCCACCGGCAAGGTCAACACCCTTTACCAGAACTCACATCTATCGATATGCCTGAAAGACGAGAACGGCAAGGACATGTGGGGAATCCCGTTCAAGTTCCCCATCCTCGGTTATGTCAAGGAGATTGACTTCTTCAATAACGAGAAGATACAATACCTATTCGCCGCCGACAGCAAACTGTACCTGATCGACAGGCTCGGCCGTTTCGTGGGTGGCTTCCCCATCGACCTGGGCAAGAAAATCGCCTTGGGCCCTGAGGTGTATGAGCTCTCCCCCGGGAAAGGGAAGGAGGTCATGGTCCTGCATAAGGACAACACGGTGGGCCTGTACAGCATCAAGGGTGAGCCGGATCCGGAGTGGAAGGGTATAACATCAGAAGAGACTATCAAGAGCCTCCCGGAACTCCATGAGGGAAACGGGAAGAGTTATTGGGTTGTCAGGACTTCAAGGCAGGCTTTCGTCTGCCCCTTGGAGGGCGGGGAGCCGCTCATCATCGGCGAGGGGAAGAGGATGATCAGGCCTGACAGCGAGATAAGAATCAACGAGAAGGGCGCTTTCACGGCCAGATGCCATGACGGCAAGGAAAGGACCTTCAAACCAGGGAAAGTAAAAAAGTGACATCATGGAAGAATTCAAGTTCCAATCAGTCAACAAGCTTATAGAGAAGAGTTTCCAGGACAACTGGGACAGGCTGGCGCTCTCCAACTACCAGGGAGTCAGCCTGTGCTACAGGGATGTGGCCAGAAGGATCGAGAAGCTGCACATAGCGTTCGAGAAGTGCTTCCTGCACAAAGGAGACAAGGTGGCCATCTGCGCCCGCAACCAGGTCAACTGGGCGGTGAGTTACCTCGCCACTATGACCTACGGCGCCGTCGTGGTCCCTATCCTCCATGAGTTCAAGCCGGGCAACATCCACTATCTCGTGAACCATTCCGAGGCGAAGGTCCTTTTCGTGGATGACGTGATCTGGGAGGGTTTGAGCCCCGAGGAGATGCCAGGCGTGTACGCCGTGGTGAGAATCAACACCTTCCAGCTTCTCTACGCCAAGAACGACAGGATCGTGGAGGCCAGGGAGCACATGAACGAGTACTTCGGCAAACGCCACCCGAACACCTTCGGGCCCGGGGATCTCCGCTACTACAAGGACTCCCCCAACGAGTTGGCGATGATCAACTACACCTCAGGCACCTCTGGTTTCTCAAAGGGTGTGATGATCCCCTACCGCGCCCTTTGCTCGAATATCCAGTTCGCCAAGCATGTACTCCCCGAGCTGAACAACCGCTCAAACGTGGTCTCCATGCTGCCCTCCGCCCACATGTACGGGATGATGTTCGAGTTCCTGTTCGAGATGTCCATCGGATCGCATGTGCATTTCCTCACCAGGGTGCCCAGCCCGAAGATAATCACCCAGGCGCTCCAGGAGGTCAAACCGAACATCATCATCGCCGTTCCCCTTATCATAGAGAAAGTCTATAAGTCGAAGATACAGAAGACTTTGGAGAAAGGAAGCGTCCGCACGATGCTCCGGATCCCCGTGCTGAACGAGATGGTGCGCAAGAAAATCCGCGCCGAGCTGGTCACAGCGTTCGGAGGCAACTTCGTGGAGGTCATCATGGGAGGGGCCGCGTTCAACAAGGAGGTTGAGAAGTTCTTCTGGGACATAGACTTCCCCTACACCGTCGGCTACGGGATGACCGAGTGCGCCCCGATCATCGCCTACGACCACTTCAACGACAAGAAGCTCTATTCCTGCGGAAAGGCCGCCTACACCATGAGGATAACGATCGACTCCGAGGATCCTGAGCGCGTCGAGGGCGAGATTCTATGCAAGGGGCCCAACACCGCCTTGGGTTATTACAAGAACGAGGAGGCCACGGCCAGCCTGTTCACCTAGGACGGTTGGATGAGGACCGGCGACATGGGCATCATCGACAAGGACGGCTACCTCTTCATCAGGGGCCGCAGCAAATGCATGATCCTCGGCCCCAACGGGCAGAACATCTATCCCGAGGAGCTGGAGTCAGTGATCAACGCGGTGGCATATGTCGTGGATTCACTGGTCATCGAGGATAACGGCGGGCTGACGGCCCTGATCTACCCCGACTACCACCAGGCGGAGCTGGACGGGCTGAGCTGCGACGATCTGGAGAAGACCCTGAGCGGCCTGCTCCCCGACATCAACAAGGAGATTCCAGGGTACGCCCAGATCAGGAAGATCGAGTTCATGCCCGAGGATTTCGAGAGGACACCGAAGCGCTCGATCAAGAGATACTTATACCAAAGAAGCGGAAAGTGATGGAGAAATTTGACCACAGGTACATCGAGATGGCCGAAGTCTGGGCCAGGAACTCATATTGCAAGAGACGCCAGGTCGGCGCCCTGATAGTGAAGGACAGGATGATCATCTCTGACGGCTACAACGGCACTCCCTCCGGCTTCGAGAATATCTGCGAGGACGAGAACGGGGTGACAAAGCCCTATGTGCTCCACGCCGAGGCCAACGCGATCACCAAGGTGGCCAAATCCGGCAACAGCAGCCAGGGGGCGACCCTGTACGTTACCGCGTCCCCATGCCTGGAGTGCTCGAAACTCATCATCCAGTCCGGCATCAAGAGAGTGGTCTACAGGGATGAGTACCGGCTGACAGACGGTGTTGACCTGCTTCGCAGGGCTGGTATAGAGGTTGAAAAGATCGATTGAAGATGAAGAGGCTCTCCCCCGTCCTGATCGCGGTTCTGGGAATATTGGTCGGCGCCCTGGCGGTCATGACCTACAACTCCTACCGGACCAGGAAAAACATGTACAATGTCCAGTTCGGCCAATGGCGCAAGCTGAACCTTATCCTTGACCAGATAGACAAGAATTATGTCGACACTGTCGATAACGATGGTGTGACAGAGGCCGCCATAGTGGCCGCCCTGGCCAGGCTTGACCCTCATTCCGTCTACATGCCCCCGGTGGAGTTGAACGAGGCCGAGACCGAGCTGGCCGGCAACTTCGACGGGATCGGGATCCAGTTCAACGTGCCGGACGACACCGCCACAGTGATCGAGGTGATCCCCGGAGGCCCTTCCGAGAAAGCGGGTCTCCAGCAAGGGGACAGGATCCTGAAGGTGGATGACAAGGTAATCGCCGGAGTCGGCTTCCCTCAGGACAGCATGGTGCGACGGATGAAAGGCCCCGCCGGATCAAAGGTCACGATCACCGTGGGAAGAGGCAAGGAGACAATCCCTTTCGACATAATCAGGGGGAAGGTCCCTGTCCACTGCGTCGACGCCTCTTTCATGGCCAATGACACGACCGGTTACATCAAGCTCTCCAAATTCACCAAGAACACCTACAGCGAGGTCAAGGCGGCCGCGGAGAAGCTGCTCGCCCAAGGGATGAGGAAACTCATCCTCGACCTCAGGGACAACACCGGGGGGTATTTCGACCAGGCCAGGCTGCTGAGCGACATGTTCCTGGATAAAGGGGACGAGATCGTGTACATGCAGGGCCTTCACAGGAGCAAGGAGGAGTTCAAGGCCGACGGTAAGGGGATCATGAGGGACATCCGCCTCTGCGTGCTTATTAACGAGTCCACAGCGTCCTCCAGCGAGATTTTCGCCGGAGCTATCCAGGACAACGACAGGGGAACGATCATCGGGAGGCGCTCCTTCGGCAAGGGCCTTGTCCAGGAGCCTATCTATTTCAGCGACGGGTCCGGCATCAGGCTTACCGTGGCGAGGTTCTACACCCCCTCGGGCAGGTGCATCCAGAAGCCATATTCAGATGACTACCGCTACGACATCTACAAGCGCTACTCCGGCGGCGAGATGTATGACGCAGACAGCATCAAGGTCGATTCCACAGCGGCTTACAAGACTGTCGGAGGCCGGATTGTCTATGGCGGCGGAGGTATAATCCCGGACATTTTCGTCCCTGTCGACACCACCAGGGCCACCAGATTCTTCATCGCCTGCAACCAGAAAGCCACCCAGACTAGGTTCTCCTCATCCATGTTCGACAGATTCAAGGGGACGATCTCAGGAATAGACGACTTCGACGAGCTGAACAAGGCCCTTGACGCCATGGACATCCCCGCGAGATTCAAGGAATACGCCTCCAGGGTGGACGGGATAACCTGCGACGCCGAGGAATGGAAGGAGACAGAGGAATATCTGGTCCCGCAGTTGCGGGCCCTTATCGGGAGGTATTCCAAACTTGGGGAAGACGCCTTCTACAAGATGTATCTCGGGGTGGACACCACCGTCAGGAAGGCTATTGAATCGGAATAACGTAGAGTCTCACATCCTCAGCGCTGATCGGGTTGCCCCCGAAGATCATCAGCCTCTCCACAACATTGCTGAGCTCCCTGATATTCCCGGGCCAGGACTTCTCCTGTAGGAGTTTGATGGCCTCCGGGGAGAACGGCCTTGCCAGCAAGCCTTTCTCGACGCTGAGCTGCTCGACGAAGTAGTTCACCAGCAGGGGGATGTCGTCCTTCCTCTCGTCCAGCGAGGGGACCTTGATGACGATGACGCTCAGGCGGTAATAAAGGTCCTCCCTGAAATTCCCTTTCTCGATCTCTTTCCGGAGATCCTTATTGGTCGCCGCCACGACCCTGACATCGACTATTATGTCCTTGTCGCTTCCTACCCTTGAGAGTTTCTTCTCCTGAAGGACGCGCAGGACTTTCGCCTGGGCGGCAAGGCTCATGTCACCTATCTCGTCGAGGAAGAGGGTCCCGCCGTCGGCCTGCTCGAACTTGCCCTTATGCTGCTTGATGGCTGAGGTGAAAGAGCCTTTCTCATGACCGAAAAGCTCACTCTCGATCAGTTCCGAGGGGATGGCGGCGCAGTTGACCTCGATGTACGGCATCGAGTTCCTGGAACTCTGCTCATAGAGGCTCCTCGCCACCAGTTCCTTTCCGGAACCGTTGGGTCCCATGATCAGCACCCTTGAGTCGGTGGGGGCGACCTTGGTGACCATCTCGCGGATATGACGGATCGGCTCCGACTCCCCTATCATCTTCTGGCCGTAGACCTTTTTCTTCAGCTGGCGGTTCTCCTTGACGATGACCGCCTTGTCCGAGGCGTTCTTGATGGTGATGAGTATCCTGTTGAGGTCCAACGGCTTCTGGATGAAGTCAAAGGCTCCCTTCTTGATGCACTCGACAGCGGTCTCGATGTCCCCATGGCCCGAGATCATCACGATCGCGGAGTCAACCCCGTCGGCTACAAGTTTCTCGAGAACCTCGGTCCCGTCCATCCCGGGCATCTTGATATCGCAGAAAATCACATCGAATCTTTCCTTGTCAACCTTCGCGATCGCGGAAGTGCCGTCCTCCGCCGTCTCCACCTCATAACCCTCGTCGGTGAGGATCTCTCCCAGGGAGTTCCTGATGGCCCTCTCGTCATCTACTATCAGAATCTTCATCTCGGATTGTCTTTTACTTTATATCTTTACGCGAATATCGGATATTTTTCTCGGAATTTTGATATTTTTGCCAACATGAACATACCCGACATAATCATAGCCATCGACGGCTATTCATCAACCGGCAAGAGCACGCTTGCCAAGCTGATAGCGGAAGAGTACTCTTTCTTGTATCTCGATTCAGGTGCGATGTACCGCGGAGTCACCCTCCACGCGCTCGAGAACGGGATCATCGACTCCGACGGCGCCATCGACGAGGAGCGTCTCAAGGAGGCGCTTAAGACCCTGGACCTTGATTTCAGGACGGACGGCACCTACATCGGCGACCGCGGGGTCGAGCGGGACATCCGCACCCTGGAGGTCTCCAGCCATGTCAGCCCGATCTCGGCGATCCCCTTTGTCAGGTCATTCGTGGACGAGCGCCTGCACGCCTTCGGCCTCAGGAAAAGGGTCGTCATGGACGGGCGCGACATAGGGACCACGGTTTTCCCTGAGGCCGAGATAAAGATATTCATGACCGCCAGGCCCGAGGTGAGGGCCCAGAGGCGCTTCGACGAGATGGAGGCAAAGGGGCAGAACCCGGTCATGGAGGAAGTCATGAAGAACCTTCTCGAGAGGGACTACATCGACTCCCACAGGGAGACCTCCCCTCTCTCCAGGGCGGCCGACGCCTATGTCCTTGACAACTCTGACATGACTCTCCATGAGGAGACGGTCTGGTTCCAGGGACTCGCCCAGGGCAAGTTCGGGATCCTGGAATAATGGCTCTCAAAGTCGAGATAGACAAACGCTCGGGCTTTTGCGGAGTGGTCATCAGGGCCATCAGCGAGGCCGAGCGGTTCCTGGACGGGAGTCCGGGGAGGAAATTGTACTCCCTCGGCGCGATAGTCCATAACGAGGCCGAGCTGGAAAGACTCGGCCGCAAAGGGCTTGTGACCATCGGCCTGAACGATATCGCGGACATCCAATCTCCCGAAAATGAGACACTTCTGATCCGGGCTCACGGCGAGCCGCCCCGGACCTACGAGTTGGTCGGGAGGGCCGGAGTCAACGTCATCGACTGCACCTGCACCGTCGTCCTCCGCCTCCAGCGCGACATCCGGGAGGCGTACGCCCGGGTTAATAAGGCCCCTTCAGACGGGTGCCGCCGCTCAGACGTCTCGCTTCGCTCGACCCCACCGTTCGCTGAGCTCACGGTCCCCCCTCTTAACGTGCCGAGGGTGGCAGTGTCTTCACCGGCGGCACCCGTCATGAAGGGGCGGATCATCATATTCGGGAAAGTGGGACACGCGGAGGTGCTGGGGCTGCTGGGACAGGTCGGCGGCGACGCCGTGGTGATCGAGGACATGAATATGCTTCTCGCAGCGTTGGAGGACGGTTCCATCAACGTCGACGCCCCTCTGGAGATATTCTCACAGACCACCAAGAGCCCTATTGAATATTCAGAGATATGCTCCGCGCTTTCCGAACGCGCTCGCGCCGGGCTGACAATCCACAACACCATCTGCAAGCAGGTCGCCTCCCGGCATGAGGAGCTGTCGGACTTCGCGCTTAATCACGATGTGATTGTCTTTGTCTCAGGAGCTTCCAGCTCCAACGGCAAGGTTCTATGCGACCTTTGCCGCTCCCGGAACCCGCGCACCCACCACATCTCTTCGGCTGAAGAGATCGACCCCTCCTGGTTCGGTCCCGACGACACAGTCGGAGTGTGCGGCGCGACCTCCACCCCACGCTGGCTCCTGGAACGGGTCGCCAACATTATTTGCATGGAAAGCGGCAATTAGTTAAATTCGCGATAGTGGTTTGATTATTAATTCACAAAGCATATGGCAACAACCGCAGATTTTAAGAACGGACTGTTCATCAGCTACAATGGCAAACCTTGCCAAGTGGTTTATTTCCAGCATGTAAAGCCCGGAAAGGGCCCCGCTTTCGTCAAGACGAAGCTTCGCAACCTTGAGAACGGGAGAATCCTCGAGAACACCTTCACCGCCGGCATGAAGATCGACGTCATCACCGTCGAGAGGCGTCCCTATCAGTTCCTCTATTCCGACGAGGACGGATTCAACTTCATGCACGAGGAGACCTACGAGCAGATCCACCTTCCCCACGACGTGGTGGAGAACTCTGACCTCATGAAGGAAGGCCAGCACGTCGAGATGATGTTCGTGCTCGAGCCCGAGGAGAGATGCCTCACCTGCGAGCTTCCGACCTATGTCGAGCTTGAGGTCACCTACGCCGAGCCTGCCGTGAAGGGCAACACGGCCTCAACGAACGCCCTCAAGGAAGTCACCCTTGAGACCGGGGCCAAGGTGATGGTTCCTCTCTTCATCAACCAGGGAGAGAGAATCGCCGTCAACACCGCCGACCGCAGCTACGGCCAGAGAGTCTAAGCCACGGCGAGCGCCACTTCAAACGGACAGTCTTCGGGCTGTCCGTTTTGCTTTACATAAAATAATGTTAAATTTGTATGTTATGTCAGACTATATCGTATCAGCCAGGAAATACCGTCCGGATTCCTTTGAGACCTTGATCGGGCAGGACACGATCGCCCAGACCCTGAAGAACTCCATAATCAGGGGTACTTTGGCTCACGCCTACCTGTTCTGCGGCCCGAGAGGCGTCGGCAAGACGACCACGGCCAGGATATTCGCCAAAGCCATAAACTGCTCCAACCCGTCGAAAGATATGGAGCCATGCGGCGAGTGCGAGTCTTGCGTCTCATTCCAGGAGGGGCGGTCGTACTGCATCCATGAGCTGGACGCGGCGTCCAACAACGGTGTGGAGGACATAAAGAACCTTATGGACCAGGTGCAGATCCCCCCTCAGGTCGGGAAGTACAGCGTCTACATCATAGACGAGGTCCACATGCTCTCGACAGCGGCTTTCAACGCCTTCCTGAAAACCCTCGAGGAACCGCCCGCCCACGCGATATTCATTCTGGCCACCACCGAGAAACACAAGATTCTGCCGACCATCCTCTCGCGCTGCCAGACCTTTGACTTCAACAGGATCTCGGTCGCCGACATGGTCTTGAACCTCAGGAAGATAGCCTCTAAGGAGAATGTCAGCATCGATGACGAGTCCCTGCATGTGATCGCCAGGAAAGCCGACGGGGCCATGCGAGACGCCCTCACCATCTTCGACCAGACAGTCGCGTTTTGCGGGACTGACATCAAATACGAGGATGTGATCAGGAACCTGGGGGTCCTCGACCATGATTATTCATTCAACCTGGTGGATTGTTTCCTCGCGGGAGACTACGGCAAGGCTCTCCTGACCTTCGACGAGATCCTGTCCAAGGGATTCAACGCCCTCCACTTCTGCGCGGCTCTCAGCTCGCACCTGAGGGATCTTCTGGTCACGAGAAACGGGGGCCTGGACTCCCTGCTGGAGTTGCCGGACTCCTTGAAGAGGCGGTATGCGGATCAGGCCTCCAGGTGTTCCCTGAAATTCCTTTACGACGCCCTGGGGGTCACCACCGCGTGTGAGGCGGGCTACAAGACCGCGGTCAACCCGAGGCTTCACATCGAGTTCGCCCTGATGAGGCTCTGCTTCCTGGTCACGGCTCCCGACGGCGCCGCCAAGCCGGTCCCTCAGCCTTCCAAGCCGGTCCCTGAGCCCGCCAAGCCGGCCCCTGAGTCCAACAAACCGGTCCCTGAGCCTGTCGAAGGGCCAACCGAGACGCGCAGGGAGCGCCGGAAACCGGTCAAGACCGGCTCGGCGCTGTCGCTGAACGCCCTGCTCGAAGAGGAGAGCGGGAAAAAAGAAGAGAAAAAGGCCCCCGCCGTCTCGGACAACCTCCCTGACGACGAGGCTATTCTCAAGGCATGGGAATCTATCCCCGCCGATTTCGAGGCTATGGGGCAGACCCGTCTCGCCCACACCTTGAAAAACGCCACCGTCGAGATCGCGGCCGGCGACGGGATCAAGATCCTGACATTCAAGGTCAGTAACGAGTCCCAGAGAAAATGGATCCAGGACAACAGGCTCCTGTCTCTGGAAGGGAATTTGCAGAAGAAAGCCGGAGCCTCCAAGATCCGTCTCGAGGTGGGCGTGATCCCCATGGAGGAGAAAGAGGTCCAGCCTTACACCGACCAGGAGAAGGCCACAGCCCTGATGGGCAGGAACGAGGAGGTCCAGAGCCTGGTCAGGGACTTCGGTCTGGAGACAAAATAAAGAGAGTGAAAGATGAAACTTCGCTGCGAGAACCTAGTCAAGAAATACGGGATCAGGACTGTTGTGAAGGGGGTCTCCATGGAGATCAACCAAGGGGAGATCGTGGGTTTCCTCGGCCCTAACGGCGCTGGAAAGACAACCAGTTTCTACATGATCACCGGACAGATCGTGCCAAACGGCGGTAAGGTGTATCTTGACGACGAGGAGATCACCGGACTCCCCATGTACAAGAGGGCCCAGAAAGGAATAGGTTACCTTCCCCAGGAGGCCTCCGTGTTCCGCAAGATGTCCGTCGAGGACAACATCATGTCCGTCATGGAGATGTCTGACATGGGCAAGGAGGAGAGGAGGGATAGGCTTGAGAGCCTTATCAGCGAGTTCAACCTCTCGAAAGTGCGCAAGAGCCTCGGCATCCAGCTCTCCGGAGGTGAGAGACGCCGCTGCGAGATCGCCCGCGCCTTGGCCATCGACCCCAAGTTCATCCTCCTGGACGAGCCGTTCGCGGGTGTCGACCCCATAGCCGTCGAGGACATCCAGTTCATCATCGCCAAACTGAAATACAAGGACATCGGCGTCATCATCACCGATCACAACGTGGGTGAGACCTTGGCTATCACTGACAGGGCTTACCTCCTCTACGAGGGATCCATTCTTCAACAAGGCACCCCGGAGTCGCTAGCGGCTGACGAGGATGTGCGAGTCAAGTATCTCGGATCCGGCTTCATCCTGAAGAAATCCGTCTCCGTGGAAAGGGCTAAGGCGGAGCACAACGCTTTATGAATAATCTAAATCTCTAAAAACATGAAAAAGACTTTGATGACACTCATTCTGGCCCTCATCGCCGTGACCTCGGTCCCTACCGACGTCTTCGGCCAGGCCCAGATATACACCAGGAAAGAGAAACTCAAGGACATCACCGCGAAGACACTTAAGGTTGTGATGACCGGAGAGGACGCCTTGGACGAGTCTCTCAAGCAGAGCGTCTCCATGGCATGGACGATGTCGCCCTACGAGTTTTGCTCCAAGGATGATTTCCAGAAGACCAAGGGCAGCGACAAGTTCTACTTCCTCATTGTCGTGAAGGGGCAGCAGCGCAAGGAGTCCGAGCCAGGGATCGACCTTCTGACCATCGTGAAGGGAGGAGCCGGGGCCGACAAGACCATTGACGACATGCTGGAGGTGGTCACCTTCCCTCTCCGCGCCGCCGTCGACCCGTCGGGCAGGGAGTTCACCCTCCTTCCCGCCTTCATCTCGATCATGGAGGACCACTGCAAACACCTCATCGACTCCGAGGTCAAAGCCTACTCCTCTTTAGGGGCCAAGGAATCGAAGAAGCTGCGCATGAAGCAGGTTTACTTCAGCGCGGAGGACTTCGCCCCGCAAGTCGAGGAGAGACTTATCGAGTCCCTGGACGATGACATATTCGTCAAGGAAGACGAGGAGGATGTCGACGATGTTTTCTCCCAAGGGGTTTTCAACGCCGTTGTGAGCTATGTCGTGGCGCCTTCGGAGCCTGTGAGCGGCTCTGTCTGCTACAAAATGCTCATCGGCGCCGACGACCATCAGCTCTACTGGTTCAAGAAGCACACGATCTCCCCGAGACAGGGCGCCGGCTTCCTCGAGAGCGATTTGAGATCGATTAAACTATTGAGGAGATAATGCTTGTCGGCAAGGCCCCCAGCGGGTTGGGATACGCTGTCAAAAGGAGCGGTAAGTCTGTCGGCTACTGCTCCCTTACCATCAAATGCGGCACCCGCGACGAGGATGGTTTCCACAACGGGATAGCCCATTTCGCCGAGCACACGATGTTCAAAGGCACCAGGCGCAAAAGCGCCAGGGTGATCAACAGCTACCTCGACCGGCTCGGAGGGGACCTTAACGCCTTCACCACAAAAGAGGAGATAGTGCTCCAGGCCACCGTGCTGAAGGAGGATCTCGCCAAGGCGGCCGGGCTGCTTCTGGAGCTGGCCACGAGTCCATCCTTCCCCGAAGACGAAATCGAGGTAGAGAAAGGGGTGGTCATAGATGAGATCAACTCCTACAAAGACTCCCCCGCCGAAGAGGTCTACGACAAATTCGAGGAGACCCTGCTCGCCGGCCATCCTCTCGGCAAGCCCATCCTGGGGACGGCGGCGAGTGTCAGGAGAATAACTTGCCAGGAACTCAGGCACTTCAGGGGCAAGAGATTCACTCCCGGGAATATGGCTCTGTCCGTCGCCGCCGACATCGATGAGAAGAGAATGGAGCGTGGGGTGCTGCGACTCTCCGGGAAGGTGTTCGACGGGTCGTGGCCGGAATCGGGGGAAAGGCTCCTTCAACCAGTCGCGGGACCGGCCGTGTTCAACAAGACAGTGGACAAAAGGAACCATGAGGTGAACGCCGTGATAGGCGGCCTGGCCCCGTCATTGTACGACAAGGAGGAGCGCTTCACGGCCATCCTTCTCGCTAATATAATCGGCGGTCCAGCGTCCAACTCAAGGCTGAACGACTTGCTGCGCGAGAGGAACGGATGGGTCTACGGGGTCGAGGCCTCTTACACCCAGTACTCCGACACCGGGGTGATGGCTATCACCCTCGGCTGCGACCGTTCTAACCTGGACAAGTGCCTCAAGGGTGTGGAGAAGGTGATCAGGAAGACCCGGGACGACCTCCTCTCCGAACCGGCGCTGAGAGCGGCGAAGAAACAACTCCTCGGGCAGCTAGCCATCAGCTCCGACAACGGGGAGACCCAATGCCTCTCCATGGGGAAGAGCATGGTCTCGTTCGGTACCGTGTCTTCCGAGGAGAGCATCCGGGCGGCGATAGAGGCGGTCACTTCCGACATGATCAGGGAGGCCGCCAGGAAGATTTTCTGCCCGGGGACAGTGTCCTCTTTGATATTCCTTTGATTGTGACTATATTACCGAATATGAAAGTTTTTTCTCGAATCCCGGCTCTATTGACAGCCGCCCTCGCTCTCGCCTCCTGCGCTGAAGTGACGGCCCCGGAGCCCTACGGTCCTGTGCCCACCCCCCAGCAGGTGGAATGGCAGAGGATGGAAATGAACATGTTCGCCCATTTCGGGCCCAACACTTTCACGGGCATGGAATGGGGGCTCGGCACAGAGGCCGAGGATATCTTCAACCCGACCGCTCTCGACTGCGGCCAATGGGCCTTGATCGCCAAGGCCGTTGGTTTCAAGGGTATCATCATAACCGGCAAGCATCACGACGGTTTCTGCCTCTGGCCCAACCCTGTCAGCACACACACGGTCGCCGCCAGCCCATGGAAGGACGGTCAGGGCGATGTGTTGAAGGAACTCTCTGAGGCCTGCTCCGCCGAGGGCCTGAAGTTCGGGGTCTACATCTCTCCCTGGGACCGTAACGACCCCCACTACGGAACTCCCGAGTACAACGATGTCTATGTCGAGACACTCAAGAGCGTTCATGACGGCAAGTACGGGGAGATCTTCGAGCAGTGGTTCGACGGGGCCAACGGAGAGGGCCCGAACGGCAAGAGGCAGGTCTATGACTGGCCCCGCTTCCACGAGACAGTCCTAAGCCTACAGCCCAAGGCTATCATGTTCAGCGACGTGGGTCCCGGTTGTCGCTGGGTCGGCAACGAGAGCGGCGTGGCCGGAAGAACCAACTGGAGCACACTGAATATCAAGGGCTTCACTCCAGGAGCGGGTGCTCCTCCCACCGACACCCTCAACCAAGGCAATGTCCACGGGGACACATGGCACCCGGCCGAGACCGACGTGTCCATACGTCCCGGATGGTTCTGGAGGGAGAGCGAGAACGACAAGGTCAAGTCTCTCCAGAAGCTCCTGAGCATCTACTACACCAGCGTGGGACGCAACTCCCTGCTGCTCTTGAATGTTCCCCCGGACAACAGGGGCAGGATCCACCCCGCGGACTCCGCCAGGCTGATCGAGTTCAAGGCGGCTCTCGACGAGATTTTCGCCGACAACCTCGCCGCCGGGGCCAAAGTCTCCGCCTCCGACGTGAGGGGCAGGGCTTTCAAACCCGCCAACGTCCTTGACGGCGGTCAGGACACCTTCTGGGCGGCCAAGGATGGAGTCAACAAAGCCACCCTGACCTTCGATCTCGGCAAGGAGAAGACATTCAACAGGGTCCTCATCCAGGAATATATCCCCCTGGGCCAGAGGATATTCTCATTCACGGTCGAGGCCGCCGGAGCGGACGGGCAGTGGAAAGAGATCGCCAGGGAGACAACCATCGGCTACAAGAGAATAGTCCCGACCGAGACTGTCACAGCCTCGAAGGTCAGGCTCAACATCACCGGTTCCTACGCCCCTCCTGTCATCAACGGGTTCGGCCTCTACCTTGACAATATCTCCGGATACACAGACTAAGAATCAAAACTATACCATCATGAGAATCAGACACCTGCTTATAGCCTCGCTGCTGCTGGTCGCCGCGGCGTGCGGCTCCAAGAAGACCGTCGGCCCCATCAAGGTCGACGTCCCCGCCAGGCCGGCCGGCCAGGAGAATGTCATAGGGCTGACCGTCCCCGCCATGGACACCGTGAGAGTCGGTTTCGTGGGACTCGGGATGAGGGGCTCCAGCGCCATTCCCCGCTTCACATATATTCCCGGAGTCAAGATCGTGGCTCTTTGCGACGTGGTTCCCGAGAATGTCGAGAGCGCCCAGAAGACCCTTGAGAGCCGTGGCCTGCCCAGGGCGGCCGAGTATTCCGGAGACACCGAGGTCTACAAACAGCTCTGCGAGAGGGACGACATCGACCTCGTGTACATCTGCACCGACTGGGTTCACCACGTCCCTGTGGCTCTCTACGCCATGGAACACGGCAAGAATGTCGCCTGCGAGGTCCCGATGGCCACATCCCTCGAGGAGATCTGGTCCGTCATCAACACCTCCGAGAGGACCCGCAAGCACTGCATGATGCTCGAGAACTGCTGCTACGACTTCTACGAGCTGTCCTGCCTGTCCATGGCCAAGGCCGGACTGTTCGGCGAGATCCTTCACGCCGAGGGCTCCTATCTCCACAATCTAGACCCTTTCTGGGACGAGTACTGGAACAACTGGAGGCTTGACTTCAACCAGAAGCATAAGGGCGATGTCTATCCCACCCACGGTCTAGGCCCTCTCTGCCAGGTTCTGGACATCCACAGGGGCGACCGTTTCAAGACCCTCGTGGCTATGGAGACCAAGGCTGTCAACGGCCCGAGGAACGTGGAGAAGAGAAGGGGCGAGACATGCGAGGATTTCCAGAACGGCGACGAGACCAGCACGATGATCCTCACCGAGAACGGCAAGACCATCCTGATCGAGCACGACGTGATGACCCCTAGGCCCTACAACCGTATGTACCAGCTTGTCGGCACCGACGGCTATGCCGGGAAATATCCCATCCAGCAGATCTGCCTGAGGGGTGACAAGTTCAAGGAGACCCCCAGCATCGAGGACTTCAACACTGAGAGGCAGCTGTCCAAGGAGGAGATCGCCGAGTTCCAGGAGAAATACCGGAACCCGATCCTGACTCCCGAGCTTGAGGAACTGGCCAAGGAGGTCGGCGGACACGGCGGAATGGACTTCATCATGGACTACCGCCTGATCTATTGCCTGCGTAACGGACTGCCTCTCGACATGGACGTCTATGACATGGCGGAGTGGTGCTGCCTCGCCGAACTGGGATCCATCTCGATCAACAACGGCAACATGCCTGTGGAGGTGCCAGATTTCACCCGCGGCGCCTGGAACCAGGTCAAAGGCTTCTCCTACGCCTTCGCGAAGTAAACAACTTTTATTCAGCTATTTCCAGAGTCCTTCCCGTGTCTTTCACGGGGAGGATGACCGGATGGCTGAAGCCCGAGTTGGGCTGATGGAAGACAAGGTTCAGGTTCCCCTGGAAATCCTTGAACAACATCGAGTGTCCCCCGTCTTCCGTGAATATCGGCTCGTCGTCGCAAGTCCAGGGGCCGGAGAGTTTCCCGGACTCCGAACGGGCTAAAGCCACGCAATATTTCCCCCTGAAAGAAGACCATAGCATCAGCAGCTCCCCACCCTTCGTACGGTAGAGGAAGGGACCGTCTGACACATAGGACTTCCGGATCTCGCCGTTCTCGTCCGTCCACACTGAGCCCCCGGTCGTCCATTTGGCGTCGGAGGCCTTGAACAGGACCACAGGCTCCCCGGCTGCTTCCGACAGGTCATCCTTGAGCGGCATGACCTCATAGGTACCGTCAACGACTTGAACCCACTCGTGGCAGAACACCATGTAAGGGACACCGTCCTCCACCCAGAGGGTGCCGTCCAGGGCCATGAAATCCTTGGGCGTCGTCACATCCTTCCCGAGCGGGAGGAATGGGCCGGACGGGCTGTCCGCACGGAACACCTGTGTGCCCCTGTAGGTGAAAGCGGGCCATCCCTCGACGTCCTCCGCCCACCTCTTGCTGGTGTTCAGAGTCGCGAAAAGGTACCATCTCCCCTTATATTCATGCACTTCCGGAGCCCAGACACTTCCTGTCAGGAAGTTGTCGGCGGGTACGGTGAACACCCTCTCGGGGCCCCTCCACTCCTTCAAGTCCTTGCTGCGGAAGACCTCAACACCTCCAAGACCCTCAGGAGTCGTGGAGCTACGGTAGAGGTAATATGTCCTCGTGGCCTTGTCAGCCACGATGAAGGGATCCCTGCAATAGAGGCTGTCCAAAGTCAGGAAATCCCCGCTCTTGGCGGAACGGCCGCCGCCGCAGCCGAATAACGACGCCGCCATCAGTGAGACGGCCAGTAAAGTCTTGAATCTCATTGTATTATATTCTTAATAAAGAGCCTCTTCCGCGAAGGAGCCGAGGGCAAGGTATTTCTTGTAGATTTCCGAATAGACCTTTGTCCTGGCGGGATCCGGGACATATTCCTTTGAGAAGCCCGAGCTCATCGCCAGCGAGGCGTCCTCGACCTTCTCATAGACCCCGGCGGCCGTCGCGGCGAACATGGCCGCCCCGAGAGCGCAGGCCTGCATTGTCTTGCAGACCTTTATCGGCTTCCCGAGGACATCGCACATGGTCTGCATCACGAAGGGCGACTTCAGGGCTATTCCTCCAATTCCTATAACCTCGTCGATCCTGACACCCTCCTCGGCGAAACGGTCGTGTATGGCCTTGGTGCCGAAGGCGGTGGCCTCCACAAGGGAACGGAATATCATCGGGGCCGTGGTGCCGAGGGTGAACCCGGACACAGTGCCTTTCACGAGAGGATTGGCGTCCGGGGTACGGCGGCCGTTGACCCAATCCGTGGAGAGCATGCCGCTCTCTGAGACAGGGATTCTCTCCGCCTCGACGGTGAGGGAGGGAATAATGTTCCCGCAAGCCTCTTCCAGGGCTTCGCCCTCAAGGCCGGACAGTTCCCTGAGCGGCCACTCCAGAACCCTGCGGAACATGGCGTAAACGTCCCCGAAACTGGACTGGCCAGCCTCCAGGCCGATCATCCCGGGAATAACGGAACCATCCACCTGGCCGCATATCCCCTTGATACATTTATCCCCTATCTCCTCATGGGAGACGACCATCACATCACAGGTGGATGTGCCGATGACCCGGACAAGGGTGTAGGGCTTGACGCCGGCCCCGACAGCGCCCATGTGGCAGTCGAAAGCGCCACCGGCGACTATCACCTTCTCGCTCAATCCCAGTTTCCCGGCCCATTCGGGGCACAGGTGACCCACAGGCTTGTCGGCTGTCTCAGTGTTCTCGAAGAGGCGGGAACGCCAACCCGCGAGCGCCGGGTCGATCCCGGAGAGGAAATCCTCCGGAGGAAGTCCTCCCCACTCCGCGCTCCACATGGATTTATGTCCTTGGGCGCAACGGCTGCGGACGATCTTCCTGTGATCGGTCACTCCGGTCAAAACCGCCGGAAGCCACTCGCAACACTCCACGATCGTGCTGGCCTTGGTCGCGATCTCGGGAGAGTTCCTCAAGATATGCAAGGCCTTGGCCCAAAACCATTCAGGGCTGTAGACACCGCCCTCGAACATCGAAT
The DNA here is from genome assembly GCA_017429765.1 of Bacteroidales bacterium. Classification (GTDB taxonomy): domain Bacteria; phylum Bacteroidota; class Bacteroidia; order Bacteroidales; family UBA932; genus Cryptobacteroides. The sequence goes on from JAFROJ010000068.1 coordinate 25,675, forward strand.
AGTCGGTCCCGGAGGCCTTGCAGGCCTCGTTGATCTCGGCCGCCTCCTGAATCGCCGTGTGGTCCTTCCATAGGATGAACATGGCGTCAGGGTCGTTGGAATATTCAGGACTCAACGCCAGCGGGGCGCCGGTCTCGTCGGCGAAAGCCGGGGTCGAGCCGGTCGTGTCGAAGGCCAGGCCCACGACATTGGCGGCGACATCCGGGTCGCACTTCGACAGGGCGTCCCTCACCGTGAACTCCAGGACCTCAAGATAGTCCTTGGGATGCTGGCGCCACTGGTTCGAGGCCGGGTCGCAATAAAGTCCCCTGGACCAACGGGGATAGTTTTTCACACTCGAGGAAAGGATCTCGCCGGTCTCGGCGTTAACCACCAGCGCCCTGGCGGAATCAGTCCCGTAGTCAAGTCCGATAACAAATCTCGCCATGATGTCCGTTTACTTTAAGGCTTTGCCCAGCAAATAATATATCTCATTGATCTTGAGGTCCCTGCGAACACCCTCGAGGGTGGTGTCGGCGCCTATGCGTACCATCTCGATGTCCGCGATCTCAGCGTAATCCTCCCAATATTCGGGGGTCAGGTCGTAGGAGAAGCAGGAGTGGTGGGTACCTCCGGCCATCATCCAGGCGGCGGCCCCGATCTCGAGGTTCGGCCTTGGGACCCAAAGGGCGGAGGCGACGGGAAGTTTCGGTAGCGGCTTGGGCTTAACACAGTCCACCTCATTGACAACCAAACGGAAACGGCCGCCCATATCCACGATCGTGGCGGTCACTCCATAGCCGGTCTTGCTCGTGAATACAAGCCTCGCGGTCGGGGTCTTACGGACGCCGATCCCGAGGTGATGGACCTCCAGCTTGGGCTCGTCGGCCGCGATCAGGGGGCATATCTCAAGCATATGCGCCTGGAGGATGGCGGAGTTCGGACCGTCGAAATCGAGGGTGTAGTCCTCAAGGAAGGAGCAGCCCTCGGGAAGGCCGCGGGTCATGAACCAGACAGTACGATAGAGCGCGGCGGATTTCCAGTCACCCTCGGCGCCGAAACCGTAGCCCTCTGCCATGAGGCGCTGTGACGCCAGGCCGGGAATCTGGTCGAACCCCTTGCCGGTCTCCTCCACATTCACATCCCCAAGGTCGTCGAAGTTGGTGGTGAAACCCTTGGCCCCCTTATCCTTGAGAATAGCCCTTAGGGTCAGCTCGGCCTTGGCGGAGTTCCAGATCTTCCTGAACGGCTCGGAACCTTTCTCCTCAAGTTCCGCGGAATGGCTGTAGATCTTGAAATACTCCTCGGTCAGGGCGTCCACATCGGCGTCGGGAACCATGTCGAAATAGGTCATCAGCTCGCTGAAAGGCACATAATCAACATGATAGCCAAGCCTCATCTCCGCCTCCACCTTGTCTCCGTCGGTGACGGCGACATTGTTCATCTGGTCCCCGAAACGGAGGATTCTCATGTCCTTGGAGTCGGCCCAGGCGGCCGCGACCCTCTCCCAGACAGCGATGTGTCCAAGGGTCTCGGGATCCTTCCAATAACCGACCACCGTCTTGTGGTTCTTACGCATGCGGGCGAGAATATGGGCATATTCCCTGTCGCCATGGGCGCTCTGGTTAAGGTTCATGAAATCCATGTCCATAGTGTCCCAGGGGATCTCCTTGTTGTACTGGGTGTGGAGATGGAGGAGAGGCTTGTGAAGGGCCTGGAGCCCATGGATCCACATCTTGGCCGGGGAGAAAGTGTGCATCCAGGTGATCACACCGACACACTTGGGGTCGTTCTCGGCCGCTCTCATCACGTCCAGGACCTCGGACGAGGAGTTGGCGGTGCCTTTGTAGACGACTTTGACAGGCAGGAGGCCGGACGCGTTCATGCCGGCGACCATCTCGCCGGAGTGGCCGTCGACCTGAATCACGGCGTCACCCCCGTAAAGCAGCTGGGCGCCGGTGACGAACCAGACCTCGAGGTTTTCGTATTGCTTGATCATGTTTAGTTATGTTATTAATTATCAGATTCTTCGCTTCGAGATTCTTCGCTTCGCTCAGAATGACAGGGTTGGCCGTAATAGGCGGCGGGACCGTGCTTGCGGGAATAGTGTTTCTCGACAAGCCACTTTTTCACTCTCAGGTGACCCGGGTCGAATCCCTGGGCCGAGGCCATATTGACGACCAAAGAGATGTAAGCCATCTTCGCCACCTCCTCCAGGACCACGGCGTTGTGGACCGCGCTGTCAGCGTCCGCGCCCCAGGTGAAAGGCCCGTGGTTCTTGACCAACGCTGCCGGAGTGTCATCAGGGTCAATGCCCTTGAACCTCTCCACTATCACGTTGCCGGTCTCCTTCTCGTACTCCCCGAAGACTTCGGACTTCCTCATGTCCCGGGTGCAGGGGATGTCGAGGCGGAAATAGTCCGAGTGCGTCGTGCCGAGATTGGGGATATCCAATCCTGCCTGGGCCCATGACGTGGCATAGGTGGAATGGGTGTGGACCACTCCCCCGATATTCGGAAACGCCTGGTACAGAACAAGATGAGTCGGGGTGTCGGAGGAGGGCCTGTATTTTCCTTCCACGGCATTCCCCTTCAGATCCACGACAACCATGTCCTCCGGAGTCATGCTGTCATAAGGGACCCCGCTGGGCTTTATGACCACCAGCCCTCCGGCGCGGTCTATGGCGGAGGCGTTGCCCCAGGTGTACAGCACGAGACCGCGCCTGACCAACTCGAGGTTGGCCTGCCAGACTATGTGTTTCAGTTCTTCTAACATAGATTCTTCGCTTACATAGATACTTCGCTTACATAGATTCTTCGCTTACATAGATTCTTCGCTTCGCTCAGAATGACAGTTTACCAGAAGTAGATGTAGAACGCGACCGTGACGGCGAGGATTATGCAGGTGTGGACGATGTCCCAGACGCCCCAGGAGGCCCTTGTGGCCGCCTTCTGCTCTTCCGTGGCCGCGCCGAAGCACAGGCCCTCGACCTGCTCGTCGGTGGGCTTAGGGGTGAACAGGGTCACCACGAAGGCCAGGACCACACAGAACAGGAACATCCACACGCAGAAAGCGTAGACATTCATCTCGTTGAAGACGAAGGTGAAAGCGTTGTGGGCGGAGGGGTTGATTATCATCGTGAGAAGACGTGTCAAGCCAAGCACCAGACCGGCGATCAAGGTCCACATCCCGGCCTTAGGCGTGGTTCTCTTCCAACAGACACCGAGCAGGAACACGGCCGCTATGGCGGGGGCGAGAAGGCTCTGGACACTCTGGATGTAGTTGTAGAGGCTCTTGCCCATCCTCTGGATCACGAGGATCCACAGCACTCCAAGCACCACGACAATCACGGTCGCTATCCTTCCGATCCTGACGAGTTCCTTCTCGGGGGTGTCGGGATGGCGGCGCTTGTGGATGTCGATCGTGTAGAGCATCGCGGACGAGTTGTACAGGGAGGCCAGCGAGCTCATCAAGGCGGCCAGTATGCCGCAGATCACCACTCCTTTGAGCCCCACCGGCAACAAGGTGTTGACCAGCATTGGGAAAGCCAGGTCTGGATTGGAAAGGATACCGTCCGGACGCAGGCCGAGGGCCGCGGCGAGAGCCTGCCCTGTCGCGGAGTCCGGGGTCCTCGTGAGGGCGAAAGCGATCATTCCCGGGATCAGGAACAGGAAGACCGGCAGGAGTTTCAGATAGGCACCGAATATGGTGCCTCGGCGGGCCTCCTTCTGGTCTTTGCCGGAAAGGACACGCTGGACTATGAACTGGTCGGTGCACCAATACCAAAATCCGATGATGGCGGAGCCGAAAAGGGCGCCGTACCACGGGAACTCCGAGTCCTTCCCGTCACGCATAAGGGTGGTCATCGAGTCCCCATATTCATTGACCGGCTGTGAGCCGCAGATGTCCATCATGGCGTTCCATCCCCCCAGCTCCCTTAGGCCGATCCATAGGATCACCAGCGAGCCGAGAAGCAGGATCGGGGTTTGAAGAACCGAGGTTTTAAGGACGGATTCCATCCCGCCGATGACCGTGTAGACCGCGGTGATGATCACCAGCGCCAGGGCGGCCACCCAGAAGTTGATCCCCAGCAAGGCGTTGAGAGCCAGGCCTCCGGCCATGACGGTCACAGAGACCTTGGTCAGCACATAGCTGGCGAGGGAGAGATATGTCAATATTCCGCGGCTCTCTTTGTTGTAGCGCTTCTCCAGGAACTCTGGCATGGTGTAGACCATGCTGCGCTGGTAGAAAGGCACGAAAACCCATCCGAGGATGAGGATCATCCAGCCCTGGATCTCCCAGTGCGCCTGGGCCATTCCGGCCGAGGCTCCCGTGCCAGCCAGGCCGATAAGGTGCTCTGAGCCGATGTTCGATGCGAAGATGGAGGCTCCGATAGCGATCCATGTGGCGGTACGCCCGCTCAGGAAATAATCGCCGGAGGTCTCCTTCTTCTTTCTCAACACATCCCAGACAATCCAGACCATCGCCGCGAAAAAGATCGCTATGACGATCCAGTCCCAGGATTCCAGGGTGATTCGGTTAAGGTCCATACTACCTCACGGAGAAAGCGAAGACGCAATGGGCGGTGTAGGTCTCTCCGGGATGGAGAAGGGCCGAGGGCCAATCGGGCTTGTTGGGTGTGTCGGGATATTTCTGGGTCTCGAGGCAGATGGCGTGACGGAAGTTATAGACCACGCCCTTCTTTCCGGTCGCGGTGCCGTCGAGGAAGTTGCCGGCGTAGACCTGGACTCCGGGCTCGTCGGTGTAGAGCTTCATTGCGATGCCTGTCTCGGGGCAGTAGAGCTCAGCGGCGACTACGGTGTCGTCACCGGCGGTGTCAAGCACCCAGTTATGGTCGTATCCCTTTCCGTTGTGGAGCTGGTCGTAGTCAGCCCCGATCTCCTTGCCGACAAGCTTAGGCTCGCGGAAATCCATTGGAGTACCCTCGACAGGGGCGATCTCGCCTGTGGTCATGAAGGTGTCGTCCACCGGGGTGAAACAGGAAGCGTTGATGTACAGCTCATCATCCTCGACACAGTGATTGGCGGGGTCTCCGGCAAGGTTGAAATACGAGTGGTTGGTCATGTTGATGACCGTGGTCTTGTCGGTCGTGGCCTCGTAACGGATGTCGATGGCGTTATCCTCGGTCAGGGTGTAGGTGACACAGGCCGTGACATGGCCGGGGAAATTGGCGTCGCCGTCAGGCGAGTCGAACCTCAGCTTGATGTGGGAGCCGTCAGCCTCGACCACTTCGGCGACCTTGTACTGCCAGCCATTGGGGCCTCCGTGGAGGCAATGGCCGTAGTTGTTCTGGGGAAGCTGGTACTCAACCCCCTCGACGGTGATCTTGCCGTTGGCGATGCGGTTGGCGTAGCGGCCGATAGTCGCGCCGAAATCAGTGGCGTTGTTCTCCGGGAAGTAATCATGGATGTTGTCGAAACCGAGCTCGACATCCTTGAACTCCCCGTTTCTGTCAGGAACCATGGCGGAGACGATACGGCCTCCGAAGTTAGTGACGCAGACCTCCATCCCGGCTTTGTTGGACAGGGTGTAAAGGGCGACGGGGGCACCGTCCCTCTCGGCTTTGAATTTTTCGGGATCAAGACCTGACTTGGTGAGGACAGGGGCCTTCTGGGCGCACCCGAGAATCATGACAGCGGCGGCGCAAAGAGCGAAAATCTTTTTAAGCATGGTGTTATAGGTGTTATGATTTCAGAATTATCAATCTATCTATCAAATATAAATATTATTCGCCGAAAAGTCAAAAGGACCTTCCGGCGAACATCCTCTATATCATTATCGAGGGGAGATTCTTCGCTTCGCTCAGAATGACAGAGAGAGGCGGGCTAGTCCAGCGAGTGGATGAAGAGGCCGGAACGGAGTTTCGGCTCGAACCAGGTCGTCTTCGGAGGCATGATGTTGCCTGTGTCGGCGATGTCGATCAGCTGCCTCATCGAGACGGGATAGAGGGCGAAAGCCACCCTCATCTCGCCGGAGTCTATCCTGCGGGAGAGTTCCCCGAGGCCCCTTATTCCTCCCACGAAGTCAATCCTCTTGTCGGTGCGCAGGTCCTTGATGCCGAGGATGGCGTCGAGGACGAGGTTCGAGAGGATGGTCACGTCAAGGACCCCGATAGGGTCTTTGTCGTCATATCTTCCGGGGAGAGCCTCAAGGGAATACCATTTCCCCTCGAGGTACATCGAGAAGTTGTGAAGGTGGTCGGGATGGTATATTCCCGTCCCCATCTCCTTGACAGTGAAGTCCTTCTCCAGAGCCTTAAGGAACTCCTCCGAGGTCAGCCCGTTCAGATCCTTGACAACGCGGTTGTAATCCAGAATCTTCAGCTGGCTCTCGGGGAAGCAGACTGCCATGAAGAAATTGTACTCCTCGTCACCGGTGTGGTTGGGATTCTGGGCCCTTTTCTCAGCGCCCACCCGAGCGGCGGCGGCGGTACGGTGGTGACCGTCAGCCACATAGAAGGCCTCGACATCACCGTTAAAAAGTCTTGAGATCTGATCTATTGTCTTGTCGTCGTCGATGACCCAGAACTTGTGGCCGAAGTTATTCTCGTCAATGAAGTTGTACTCGGGGACACGGGTCACGGTCTGGGCGACAATCTTGTTGAGGATGTCGTTGTCCTTGTAGGCGAAGAAAACGGGCTCGATGTTGGCGTTCTGGATGCGGACATGGACCATGCGGTCATCCTCCTTGTCCTTGCGGGTCAGCTCGTGCTTCTTGATCTTGCCGGAGGTGTAGTCATCGGTGTGTGCGCAGAGAACGAGGCCGTACTGGGTGCGTCCCTCCATCGTCTGGGCGTAAACATAGTAGCACTCCTTGGGGTCGCGCTTGAGCCAACCTTTGGCCTGCCAGGTCTTGAAGTTCTCGACAGCCTTGGCGTAAACGGCGGGGTCGTGATCCTCAAGCATGGGATCGAAATCGATCTCAGGCTTGGTGATATGAAGCAGGGATTTCTCGCCGGCCATCTGCTTGGCCTCGGCGGAATTGAGGACGTCGTACGGCGGAGCCGCGACCTGGGTGACTATGTCTTTGGGCGGACGGATCGCCGCGAAGGGTTTTACTCGTACCATAGATTCTTCAGTGCGTATAGATTCTTCACTTCGTTCAGAATGACACTACTTGTTGACCTGGAAACGGGTGTTGCCGGTGGCGAAGAAATCCACGATCTGACGGGCGGCGGCGAGGCCGGCGTTCATGTTGGCCTCGGCGGTCTGCGCGCCCATCTTCTTGGGCGTGGCGAACACCCTGGCACCGAACTTCTCCTTGAGAGCGGCGTAGTTGTCGGGCATCACGTCAGTCACATACTTAAGGTCGGGACGCTCCTCAAGAACCTGCATAAGTCCTTCCTCATCAATAACTTCCTTACGGGCGGTGTTGACGAGGCAGGCACCCTTGGGCATCTTGGCGATCAGGTCGTGGCCGATGCTCTTGATGGTGGAAGGGAGGGCGGGGATGTGGATAGAGACATAGTCCGAGTTGGAATAAAGCTCCTCGACATTGAAGACCGGCCTCGCGCCTCCCGCCTCAATCTGCTCGGGAGTGAGGAAGGGGTCAAGGGCGAGGATCTCCATCCCGAGAGCCTTGGCCTTGGCGCCGACCAACCGGCCCACGTTGCCGAAAGCCTGGACTCCGAGGCGCTTGCCCTGGATCTCGCTTCCGGTCGCGGGGGTGAACTGGGTACGGGCCATGAATATCATCATGGCGATGGCCAGCTCCGCCACGGCGTTGGAGTTCTGTCCGGGGGTGTTCATCACGACGACCTTATGAGCTGTCGCGGCCGCGAGGTCGACATTGTCGTAACCGGCGCCGGCGCGGACCACTATCTTCAGGTTCTTCGCGGCGTCCAGCACCTCGGCCGTGACTTTGTCGGAACGGATGATGAGGGCGTCGACATCAGCCACCGCCGCTATCAGCTCCGGAGCCCCGGCGTACCTCTCAAGGGCGGCGAACTCATGTCCGGCAGCCTCGACAATCTCCTTTATCCCGGCGACGGCCGCCGGGGAGAAAGGCTTCTGAGTAGCTATCAACACTTTCATGGCCAACTACTTCTTGAGGTTCTCGAATTCCTTCATGCAATCCACGAGGGCCTGGACGTCCTCGAGGGTGCAGGCGTTGTACAGAGAGGCCCTGAAACCTCCCACGGAGCGGTGACCCTTCAGGCCGACCATCCCTTTCTCCTTGGAGAAGGCGAGGAACTCGTCCTGGAGACTCTCGAAGCCCGGAGCCATGACGAAGCACACATTCATGATGGAACGGTCCTCCTTGGCGGCTGTCCCGACGAAGAGCGGGTTGCGGTCGATCTCGCCGTAGAGAAGGTTGGCCTTCTCGGTGTAGATCTTGTTGATGGACTCGACTCCGCCGATGCCCTTCAAGCACTTCAATGTCTCGTTCATCATGAATATCGAGAACACGGGAGGAGTGTTGAACATGGAGAGCTTGTCGAGGTGGACACGGTAGTCGAGCATGGTGGGAAGATACCTTGAGACCCTTCCGAGGGAATCCTTCTTGATGATGGCGAAGATCACGCCGGCGGGGCCGACATTCTTCTGGGCGCCGCCGTAGATGAGGTCATACTTGGACACGTCGACCGGGCGGCTCATGATGTCGGAGCTCATGTCAGCGATGAGGGGAACCGGGCAGTCGTAGTCTTCCTTGATCTCCGTGCCGTAGATGGTGTTGTTGGTGGTGATGTGGAAGTAGTCGATGTCGGTCGGGATCTCATATCCCTTGGGAATATAGGAATAGTTCTTGTCCGCGGAGCTCGCGAGGGCGTAGGCCTCGCCTATTCCCTTGGCCTCCTTGAGAGCCTTCTTGGCCCAGACTCCAGTCTCGAGATAAGCGGCCTTTTTCTCAAGATAGTTCATCGCGACATAGAGGAACTGGAGAGAGGCGCCGCCGCCGAGGAACACGACCTCATGGGTGTCGGGAATGTGGAGCAGCTCCCTCCAGAGGGCGCGGCACTCATCCATCGTCTCGTCCCATTCCTTGGTGCGGTGGGAGATACTCAAAACAGACACACCAGTGCCCTTGAAGTCCTTCAGGGCCTCAATGGCGTTGTCGATGGCCACCTGGGGAAGGAGGCAGGGGCCGGCGTTGAAAACATGGACTTTTTTCATTTCGGATATTTCGGATTTTAACTGATTATTGAATTAATGATTAGGAATCAAAACCTAATCCGGGTCAAAGATAGGCATTTTAAAAGGAATAACCCAACAAATAGGAGATAATAGCCATCCGGACGTACATTCCGCCGCCGGCCTCCTGGAAATAGTAGGCGTAAGGTGTCGGGTCCACGTCCTCGGCTATCTCGCCGACCCTCGGGAGAGGGTGCATTATCCTCATCCCCGGACGGACTCCCCCGAGCATGGAGGCGGTGAGGCGGTAGACATCCTTGACCTTCTCATATTCCTCCATGTCAGGGAACCTCTCCTGCTGCACCCTGGTCATGTAGAGGATGTCGCACTCGTTCAGCCCGTCCTCGATCCTGGAGACCTGACGGTAAGGCACGCCCCTCGAGTCCAGCATCTCGAGATACTTCCTGGGGATGTTCAGCTCCTCTGGGGAGGTGAAGGTGAACCTCGGGCTGAACCAGCTCATCGCCTCGACCAGGGAGTGGACCGCGCGGCCGTATTTCAAGTCACCGACCATGTTGATGTCCAAGCCTTCCAGCCTGCCCTGGGTCTTCTTGATCGCGTACAGGTCCAGGAGGGTCTGGGTGGGATGCTGGTTGGCTCCGTCCCCCGCGTTGATGACAGGGACAGACGCCACGGAGGCGGCTATGTCGGCGGCTCCCGCCATCGGGTGCCTCATCACTATCAAGTCCACATAGTTGGACACTATCCTGATGGTGTCCTCCAGGGTCTCGCCCTTGGTCTGGCTGGTGTTACGTGTGTCGGGGAAACCTATCACCCTGGCGCCCAGCCTGTTGACGGCGGCCTCGAATGAGAGCCTCGTCCTTGTCGAAGGCTCGAAGAAAAGGCAGGCGACAACTTTTCCCGCCAGGAAGTCCCGCTCACGGTCTTTCTCGAAACCGGCCGCGGAATCCAGGATCCGAAGAATCTCATCTTTGGAGAAATCCTGGATCGAAATCAAACTTTTAGGCATAATATCTATTTATTACTGAATATCTTCCACAAGGCAACCGTCAATCCCGGCGAGCCTTTTCCTGAAATCCTCCACGGAAGACAGACGTACCCAGGCCGACAGGCCGCAAGAGGCGCCGAATTCCTGATCCTTCTGACGGACGTCCATGTCTTTGAGGACCTTCATCACCTGGTTCATGTCCTGGTAGCCGAAACTGACCCTGTGCCACTTCCCTGCGATTTTCTCCACTTTGCCCGCCTTGTCAAGGGCCTCGGCGGAGGAGGTCTTGTAGGCCCTGATCAGCCCGGGGATCCCTAGCTTGATCCCCCCGAAATAGCGGACCACCACGACAAGGGTGTCGCTCAGGCCCCGGGAATCTATCTGACCGAGGATGGGCCGGCCCGCCGACGACGAGGGTTCCCCGTCGTCATTAGCCCTGAAACGGTCGCCCAGATAGCCGAGCCGGTAAGCGTAGCAATGGTGCCTGGCGTCGTGGTACCTCTTTTTCAACTCGGTCACGATCTCCTTCACTTCCTCCTCAGTCTCAACAGGATAGGCATAGGATATGAAGCGGCTGCCATTGTCCTTGAACAATCCCTCGGCGGGTGCGGGAACGCTCAAGTAGGAATCTTTGATCATACCACGAAATTAATGTTTTTAACATTATTTTGCAACGAGGCCGGTTTTTTTGTACTTTTGAATAACTATTTGGGTTATATGGTTTATCAAATCAGAGTCACTCTGGCCGGAATCAAAGGATTCCACAGGGTTTACCGGATGGATGGCGGCCGCACTCTCTACGAGTTCCACAAGCAGATGCGGGCCGACATGGAGTTCCCGCAGGATCAGCTGGTCATGTTCAAGGCGCTTGACGCCAGAGGGGAAGTCGTGGGGCGTTACGGGTTGTTCGACCTGGGTTCCGGGACGGTTGACAAGGTGACCGTCGACCAGGTGGTGAGACAAGGCGTCGCCTCCTTCATCTATTTCTACGACGTTCCCAACAAGAAGAGCGTCATCCTCACTTTCGAGGGGGAGGAGGAGGGCCGCGGGCCTTCCCCGGTCATCGTGGATCTCAAAGGCCCCAATCCGATTGAGTTCGAGAACGGCTACGTCGCGTTCGAGGATCTTCCTGATTCCCAGCGCCACTTGCCTGGCCAGAAGCCCGACTGGCTCTCAGAGTTAGGGGCCGGAAGCGAGGACGGCAAGACCGCCGATGAACCCGACGAGGATGAGGACGAAGACGACGAGGACGGGAAGGAGGTATTCGACGGCTCGGAGGATCTGGACTTCTAGCCGATGCCTCGCCGGCTTGCCATAATACTCGGGCCGACGGCTGTCGGGAAGACGGACTTCAGCGTCCGGAAAGCCATTGAGTGCGGCTCCCCTGTCATATCTTGCGACTCAAGGCAGATCTACAAGGAGATGTCCATCGGGACAGCTGTCCCGGACAAGGAGACTTTGTCCGCCGTCAAGCACCACTTCATACAGACAGTGCCTGTCACCAGCCCCTACACGGCCGGGGACTATGAGAGAGACTCCCTGGCGTTGATCGGGCGCTTGTTCGACGAGGGTCATGACACACTTGTGATGACCGGCGGCTCAATGTTTTACATCGACGCCGTGTGTGGCGGGCTTGACGACCTCCCCTACGGCGATCCTGCCCTCCGCGCCTCTCTCTGGGAGAGAGTCCGGGCGGAGGGCGCGGAAAGCGTCGCCGAGGATCTCAAAGGGTTGGATCCCCTTACTTATTCAAGGATCGACAGGAAGAACAGCCAGAGGGTTGTCCGCGCCATGGAGGTCTGTCTGGTCTCGGGTCGGCCCTTGTCGTCTTTCAAGGCCACCGGCACCAGGAAAAGGAATTTCGAGATAGAGAAAATCGGCCTGGAAAGGCCGAGGGAGGAACTCTATTCAAGAATAGACCGGAGGGTGCTGAGGATGATTGACGAAGGGCTCGAGGACGAGGTCAGGTCGCTCCTCCCTTACCGCGGGCTCCAGGCTCTCCAGACTGTCGGCTACAAAGAGATGTTCGATCACATCGACGGGAGAATCTCCCTCGACGAGACGATCCGGCTGATCCAGAGAAACACCCGCCACTACGCCAAAAGGCAGATGACATGGTGGAGGAGGGACAACACCATTAAATGGGTCAAGCCAATTGATTAATAGAGAATTATTCTTATTTTTGTGTTTCATGTCCGTTTGAAAGGTATGATGAAAGAAAGACATATGGACGCCCACTCGGAGGCTATCCTCCAGGAATACAGGGATAATCTTCCCCGGTTCGAGGAGACCGCCGTCAGGGTCCGCAGGACGCTTGAGGACACGTTCAAGGAGGCCGGGTTGATCGTGGCGGCGATAGAGTCAAGGGTGAAATCGGAGGACTCTCTCGCCGGCAAGCTGGAGCTCAAGGGGGGCAAATACGGAAGTCTCCGCGACATCACCGACATTGTGGGGTTAAGGGTGATCACCTTCTACATCGACGATGTGGACAAGGTCGCCTCAGCCGTCGAGAGGCTCTTCGAAGTCGACTGGGAGAACTCCGTCGACAAGCGCAAGATCCACGAGATCGACAGTTTCGGCTACCTCTCTCTCCATTACATCTGCTCCGTCAAGGATTTCGAGTACCGGTTCGAGATCCAGATGAGGACCGTGCTGCAGCACGCCTGGGCGAACATGAACCACGACACCGGCTACAAATCCGGCGTCGAGATCCCCTTCCGCTACAAAAGGAGCATGAGCCGTATGGCCGGGATGCTCGAGCTCATCGACGAGGAGTTCAGCAGGATTCGCACCGAGCTCACGGACTACCGCAGGAAGGTGAAAGCTCTCGTGGCCTCCGGCAACCTCGACGAGGCTCCCCTTGACGGCGACACTTTCAGGAGCTACCTGGACCTGAAGCCTTTCGGACAGCTGAACAAGCTCATCGCCTCGATCAACCAGGCCGAGATCCACGAGGTTCCCCTGATGCCCTACCTCCCTCTTTTCAAAGGGTTCGGATGCAAGACACTCGGTGACGTGTCACGGCTCATCAATGACAACTCCGAGGCCGCCTACCAGATCGCGGCCTACCAGATCGGGCTCACCGATCTTGACATAATCTCATCCTCCATCGGGCCGCAGGACATCTGCATCGCCTTCATCCTCAAGAGCGGCGGCGGAAAGGCCGGGATCAAATACATGTTCGACGAGTTGAACGGTCCATCCAGCGGTAACGAGATGATGGCCGAGATCCTTGTCGAGCAGTCCAAGGATTTCCCTTTCATGAATCAACACAATGGCTAACAATCACATCGACACAGAGTTGCTCGACCGGGCCATCGTTTTCGCCGTGAAGGCCCACTCGGGGACGGAAAGGCGCGGCAAAGGTTTCCCGTACATAGTCCACCCCCTTGAGGCGATGGAGATAGTGTCGACGATCACCCCTGACCAGGAGCTCCTGGCGGCCGCCGCGCTACACGACACCGTCGAGGACACCGATGTGACGGTGGAGATGATCCGCGGCGAGTTCGGGGAAAGGGTGGCCTCCATCGTGGCCAACGAGAGCGACACCTTCGAGGAGGGGGTCAGCGAGGAGGACAGCTGGATGTCGCGGAAAAGAGCAGCCATCGACCGCCTGACCAGGGCCTCGCTTGACGTCAAGATCGTGGCTCTGGGTGACAAGCTCTCCAACATGAGAGCCATCGCGAGGGACTATTCGATAAAAGGGGACGGCATCTGGGACCTGTTCCACGTGAAGGACCGCAAGATCCATGAGTGGCGCTTCCGGCGGCTCGCCGACTCCCTCCGTGAGCTGGAGGACACCTTCGCCTTCAAGGAGTTCGAGGAATTGATCAAAAAAGTGTTCGACGATTGACCATGGAAGCCATAAGAATATCCCTTGACGACTACATCCTCTCCGGAGGAGGGTTCAACGGCGAGAGCTACGACCACAGGACCGACCCTTCAGTGATGCTGAAGCTCTATTTCCCGGGCAAGATCCAACAGCCTCTGGATGAGATGGTTCTGGCGAGGAAAGTCTACGACCTGGGCATCCCTACCCCCGAGCCCGGGGAATATGTCGTGACCGGGGACGGAAGGTACGGGATACGCTTCCGCAGGGTGGCCGGGAAGAAATCCTATTCCCGGGCGACCGGTGACGATCCGGCGAATGTCGGGAAGTACGCCGGGGAGTTCGCCCGCATGTGCCTCGACCTCCACTCCACCCATGTTGACACCACCATGTTCGAGAACGTCAAGGACCGCTACTTCAGGCTGTTGGCCCAGAATCCGTTCTTCTCTCCCTCCGAGAAAGAGAAGCTCGGGATGTTCATCTCCGACACTCCCGACGAGGACACCGCCATCCACGGAGACCTCCAGTTCAGCAACGCGATATTCGTCGGGGATAAAAGATATTTCATCGATCTTGGAGACTTCTGCCACGGGAACCACCTTTTCGACGTCGGCATGGTCTACCTTTGCTGCAACCTTAGCGGCGAGGACTTCATCAGCGAGACTTTCCACATGCCCAAGTCCCTGGCGATGGAGTTCTGGCGCGAGTTTGTCCCGGTCTATTTCGGGGAGGGTCTGCCTCTCTCCGAGATCGACGAGATGATCCGTCCCTACGCCGGGCTCAAGACCCTGATCGTCGAGCGTGACACCAATTGCCCGATGCCCGAGTTCCGCGCCGCCTTATCCTCTATTCTATGAAAGCGAACGTCCAAGAGAAAGATTTCAGGCGCAAGTCAGTCTGGACCGGCATGTTGATGATGGTCGTCGCCGCGCTGACTTTGGAGGCTACCGCGCTCATCCAGTACCATTTCTCACGGATAGGCATCCGCGAGGAGGCTTCCAAGAGAGCCGAGAGCCAGATCGAGGAGACCAAGAACAAGGTCATGGACATCCTCAACCAGGCCGAGTCCGCGGTGCGCAACAACATATGGCTCGCTAGGTTGTGCCTGGAGACTCCCGACACCCTTCAAAGGGTCACCGAGCACATCGTCAGGGAGAATCAGGTCGTGATCGGATCGACCGTGGCCCTTGTTCCCGGCTACAACAGGAAACTCGGCATGTTCTCGCCATATTCGTTCATCGACCCCGCCACAGGGGAGCTGGAGAGCAAGTCGCTGGCCTCCGAGGAATATGACTACCCGTCCCAGGAATGGTTCAGGAACGGCTTGGAGCACGAGGACGGCTTCTGGTCTGAGCCGTACATCGACACCGGCGGCGGAGATATGATAATGACGACTTTCTCCATGCCGGTGAAAGACCCCTCAGGGAAGACCGCCGCCGTCATCACGGCGGACATCTCCCTTGAGTGGCTGACGGGACTCGTCGGAGGCTCGTCGGTCTACCCGAACGCATTCAACTTGATTTTCAGCCGTTCCGGGAAGATCATGGTCTCGCCGGTGGAGACTCTGGTGATGCGTAACACAATCTACGAGATGATCCATCAGTTCGAGGACACGGCCGCATTCACCAGGGTAGCCGACTCGATCATGTCCGGAGAGTCGGGCAACACCTCGATCCATAGGGGCAAAGAGTTGAGCCACATCTATTTCGCCCCTATCGACAGAGTCGGCTGGTACATGTCCGTCGTCATCCCCGATGATCAGATTTTCGGAGAGGTGAAGAAGGTCAACTCCTATGTCGCCCTTTTGCAGCTGATCGGCCTCGCGATGCTTTTCCTCATACTCAGGGCCGCCTCGGGAAGCCAGAAGAGGTACAACTTGATAAAGGAGAAGAAAGACAGGATGGAGAACGACCTGATGATCGCCAAAGGCATCCAGATGTCAATGATACCCAAGGTTTTCCCTCCTTTCCCCGAGAGGAGCGACCTTGACATCTCGGCGATCCTCGTCCCCGCAAGGGAGGTTGGAGGCGACCTCTACGATTTCTACATCAGGAATGAGAGACTGTTCTTCTGCATCGGGGATGTCTCCGGGAAGGGTGTCCCGGCCGCCTTGGTGATGGCGGTCACAAGGAGTCTCTTCCGCACCGTCTCGGCGAGGGAGGACAGCCCCGGCCGGATCGTCGCCGCGATGAACGACAGCATGTCGGAGATGAACGAGAACAACATGTTCGTGACCTTCTTCTGCGGGGTTCTCGACCTGACAAGCGGCCGTCTGCGCTTCTGTAACGCGGGTCACAACCCTCCCGTGACCCTGACTGACGCGAAGAGGAGGCTCGAGGTTGTCCCGAACCTGCCTCTCGGGATCATGCCCCGGATGGAATTCCAGGAGCAAGAGTTCATCATGAGGCACGATGACGTGATCTTCCTCTACACCGATGGCCTGACTGAGGCGGAGAACTCGGAGAGCGAGCTGTTCGGGGAGGCCAGGATGATGAATGTGCTCTCGACCCGAAGGAGCGCCAATGATCATTTGCTCGCACTGGAGAGGGAGGTGGCGGATTTCGTCAAGGACGCCCCTCGCAGCGACGACTTGACCATGCTTCTCATCCACTACATCAACCCCAGGGCCACCGAGCGCCATCTTGTCTTACGGAACGACATAGGGCAGATATCCCTGCTCTCGGAGATGGTGGAGGAGATAGCAGAGGAGAGAGGCTTGGACAGCGGGGTGGCCATGAACATCAACCTGGCCCTTGAGGAGGCGGTCACAAACGTGATCATGTACGCCTACCCGGAGGGAGAGGAGGGCGAGTTGCGGCTGGACGCCGTCATCGATGACGACTCTCTCAAGTTCATCCTGTCCGACAAAGGCAAGGAGTTCGACCCCACCGCCAAACCCGAGCCCGACATAACCCTGGACGTGGAGAAGCGCCCCGTCGGGGGGCTTGGCATCCACCTTGTCCGGAAGATTATGGATTCCGTCAGCTACAAGAGGAAAGACGGGAAGAATATACTCACAATGATCAAACACATCTGATAATATGGAAGTCAAAATCACAACACTGGACAACGAGACCACCGTCCGCCTCATCGGCCGTTTGGACACACCCGCCTCACAGGAGGTCGCGGAAGAGCTTCAACCTGTTAAAGACAAAGCCGACGGCACAATCATCCTTGACTGCGAGGACCTGTCCTACATCTCCAGCTCGGGGCTTAGGATTTTTCTCTCGATCAGGAAGGAGGCCGCCATCAAGGGCGGGAAGGTGATTGTCCGCAACATCAATGACAATATTCGTAACGTGTTCATGATGACGGGGTTCCTTAACTTGTTCGTGATCGGGTGATGCCTCTCTCCATTTTTTCCGTCAACCTGCTCTCTGAGAACCTGCTTTTGCTGGCGTCGATGCTCATCATCTTCGCCATCCTCATCACCAAGGTGGGCATGAGGTTCGGGGTGCCTTCCCTGCTGCTGTTCCTTATTCTTGGAATGCTGGCCGGGAAAGACGGGCTTGGCCTGAGTTTCGACAACAAGGAGCTGGCGGAGTCGATAGGTCATTTCGCCATGACCATCATCCTCTTCACCGGCGGACTCGAGACCTCCCTCTCCGACACTAAACCCGTCATGAGGCAAGGGGCCCTGCTGTCGACAGTGGGTGTCCTGATAACCGTCCTGTTGACAGCGGTCTTCATCCATTTGACGGCGAGAGGACTAGTCCACGGGATTGGCTCATCCTTCCTGACCTGCGTCATGCTGGCCTCCGTCATGGGCTCGACGGATTCGGCTTCAGTGTTCTCGATCCTCAGGGGGAAGAAGATGCATCTGAGGGAGCGTTTGGGACCGATGCTGGAGCTTGAGTCGGGGAGTAACGACCCCATGGCCTATCTGCTGACCATCATCAGTGTGAGTCTCATCCTGTCCCCCCACCCGGTCTCCGGTTTCTTCGGGACTCTCTGGACAGGGACATGGATCCTGGTCTTGCAGATAGTTGTAGGCTTCGTCGTGGGTCTCGGCTTAGGCTATGGCGGGAAAGCCTTGATTGAAAGAGTCTCTCTCCCTAACAATTCCCTTTATTCCATCCTGATTCTCAGCCTCGCGTTCTTCACCAACAGCGTCGCGGGTCTCCTCCACGGGAACGGTCTTCTCGCCCTCTACGTGGCCTCGATCGTGATCGGGAACAAGGCGGAGATCCCCCATAAGAAAGACGTGCTGAAGTTCTTCGACGGGATGACCTGGCTGATGCAACTCCTGATGTTCATGATGCTCGGCCTGCTCGCGAGGCCCTCGCAGATGCTCTCCGTCGCCGCGCCGGCCATCATGATCGGCCTGTTCATGATGCTGGTCGCAAGACCCGCCAGCGTGTTCCTCTGCCTTCTCCCTTTCAAGGATATCTCATTCAAGGCCAAGGCTTTCGTCTCATGGGTAGGACTCAAGGGAGCCGGCCCGATACTCTTCGCGCTCTATCCCGTGATGGCGGGAGTGCAAGGGTCTTCCGACATTTTCAACATCGTGTTCTTCATCACCCTCATCTCGCTGCTGGTTCAGGGCACGACCCTTTCACCCGCAGCCAAGTGGCTGAACCTGAGCTTTGAGGAGGATCCGGCGGTGGAAACCTTTGGGATAGACATACCCGACGAGATGGGCATGCTCCGGGACCATACTGTCAGCGAGGACGACCTCGCGGGGGGAACGACGCTCAGGGATTTGAGCCTGCCTCACGGGATCCGGGTGATCATGGTAAGGCGCGGCGAGCGCTACCTTGTGCCTCACGGCAGCATGGAACTGAAGGTTGACGACCATCTTGTGATCATCATGGGAGAAAGCGATGACGATCTCCCGGATGTCCCTGAGACAGATGAATAAGCCAAGGCCCCGCTCGACGAGCGGGGCCTTGGCTTATTGAATGTCTGTCACTTGAGCCTAGAACGGGAGGTCGTTCGAGCCGTCATCCCCTACGGGCATGTCCTCGATCGACGGGGCCGGGGCCTGGACCGGAGGAACATTGTAAGAGGGACGCTGGACAGGAGCCTCCGCCTGGCCGGCGGGGGATAAACGCCAGACTCGCACATCGTTGTACCATCTGCCGTTAAACTCCCTGGCCCTCAGATTGAACGACACCTTGACCTGGTCACCGACCTGATACTTGTCCAACTCGGCGACTTTGTCGTTGCCGAAAGCGGTGAAGCATACCTCGGCGGGATAGTTACCGTCCTGGTACTCAAGGATGAAATCCTGCTTGACCCAGGCGCCCCTGGCGCTCTGGCCGCTCAACTTGGCCTCCTTGCGGGTGATCCGGCCTTCCAACTCTAGCGCGGGCATCAGACTACTCGGTTACAGGGGCGACGTAACGCTTGATGGAATCCAGCTGGATGTCGAAGACCAGCGGGGTGTTGGGCTCGATGGCGTTGGAGCCACGCTCGCCGTAACCAAGCTCGGCGGGGACATAGAGGACAGCCTTGCCACCCTCACCGATGAGCTGAAGACCCTCCGTCCATCCGGCGATCACGCCGTCAAGAGTCAGCGACACGGAAGGATCCGTCGCGGGGACTTCCTCCACGACAGTGCCGTCCTTGAGGGAAAGCTTGTAGTGGACAAAGACAGTGTCACGGGGACCGGGTTTGTTGCTCTCGTCACCGGCCTCCTGCAACAGGTAAGCCAAGCCGGACTCGGTGGTCACGACACCGGCCTTGTTCTTGATCTCGGCGAAGAACTTGTCCTGGGCCGCCTTGTTGACCGCGGCGGTGTAGGCGCTCCTCTTGTCGATGTAACTGTTCATGATCATGTTAATCTCATTGGGATCGATCTTGAACTGCTTGACGAAATTCGTGTCGGTCTGGTTGCCCTTGGCGTTGACGATATCCTTGATACCCTTCTTGATCTCGGAGAAATTCAGGTCACCGAGGTTGTACCCCTTGATCACTGAGCCCCAGCTGAGACCGAGGACATAACTGACGGAGTCAACCTGGCTCTTGGAAGGGATGAGCTCCTTGGCCACACCGGCGTTCTTGCCGGAGTCGCAAGCCACGGCTGACAACATGACGGCCGCGATGGCTAAAATCTTGATAGTTCTCATTTCTATGACTTTTAATGTTTCTGTCAAAAATCGGCACTTCCCCGGCGGGATTTGTCCGGAAAGTCCCGCGAATATCGCAAAAAATATTGATTATTCGCATCTTTATTATATAGATGGCTTGCCGAATAGGTATTTTTTGACTATATTTAATGAGAAATCCGACCGACAATGGAGATCGATCCCGCCATACTCAAATCAAAGCTTAAAACGTTCTTCGGGTACGACGCTTTCAAGGGTGACCAGGAAGCGATTATCCGCAACTTGATCGAGGGGAAAGACACCTTCGTGCTCATGCCCACAGGGGGTGGCAAGTCTCTGTGCTTCCAGCTGCCGGCTCTAGTCATGCCCGGCACGGCGATCGTGGTCTCGCCCCTGATCGCCCTCATGAAAAACCAAGTCGATGTCATCAGGGGTTTCGAGGAGAAGAGCACCGGGATCGCCCATTTCCTCAATTCCTCCCTTGGCAAGGCCCAGATCCAGGAAGTGCGCGACGATGTCCTCTCCGGGACCACCAAGCTCCTGTACGTCGCCCCGGAATCCCTGACCAAGGAAGAGAACATCGAGTTGCTCAAAGACATAAAGATCTCGTTCTACGCCATCGACGAGGCGCATTGCATCTCGGAGTGGGGTCACGATTTCAGGCCTGAATACCGCAGGATCAGGGACATGATCCAGGCGATAGGAAGGGCTCCGGTGATAGCTCTCACCGCCACCGCCACTCCCAAGGTCCAGAACGACATCCAGAAGAACCTCGGGATCATGGACGCGACCGTGTTCAAGTCCTCCTTCAACAGGCCCAACCTCTACTACGAGGTCAGGGACAAGGTGGACGCCGAGAAGGACATCATCCGTTACATCAAGCAGCGTCCAGGGAAGTCCGGCATCATCTACTGCCTCAGCAGGAAGAAGGTGGAGGAGATGGCGAACCTCTTGAATATTAATGGAATAAAGGCTCTGCCGTACCACGCCGGCCTGGACTCGAAGGTCAGGGCGGAGAACCAGGATCGCTTCTTGATGGAAGATGTCGACGTGATTGTCGCGACCATCGCCTTCGGCATGGGGATAGACAAGCCGGACGTCCGATTCGTCATCCACTACGACATCCCCAAGAGCATCGAGGGATACTACCAGGAGACCGGGCGGGCGGGCCGTGACGGCGAGGTCGCCGACTGCATCACATATTACAGCTACAAGGACATCCAGAAGCTCGAGAAGTTCATGCTCGGCAAGCCTGTCTCCGAGCAGGAGATAGGGAGGCAGCTCCTGATGGAGACCGTGGCCTACGCGGAGGCGAACCAGTGTCGCCGCAAAATGCTCCTGAACTATTTCGGAGAGGATTATCCCAAGGACAACTGCGGGATCTGCGACAACTGCGTCAACCCCAGGCCCACCTTCGACGGGCGCAAGGAGATGAGTCTGGCCATCAGGCTCATCAAGTCGCTTCCCGAGCATTTCAAGATCGAGCACCTGGCCATGGTCCTGTCCGGCCGTACCAACGCCATGGTCAAGTCCTACAACCACGACAACATCCCGATGTTCGGGGAAGGCAAGGAGCATGACGACAAATTCTGGTGCGCCGTCATCCACCAGGGGCTGCTGCTCCACCTTCTGGACAAGGAGATCGAGTCCTACGGCCTCATCCACGTGACAGAGAAAGGCGAGGAGTTCTTCGCCAACCCCTACGAGATACGTCTCGTCGAGGACAGGGTGTTCCAGAACAAGGGCGGGGACGACGAGGACGACGATCCTGTCGCCACAGGGCGCGCGGCCGTGGGCGGAGGCGGGGACCAGGTCCTGCTCTCGATGCTGAAGAACCTCAGGAAGGACATGTCCAAGAAACTCAGGCTCCAGCCCTGGATCATATTCGGGGATCCGGCTCTGGAGGATATGTCCATCCTCTATCCTATCACTCTCAAGGAGTTACACAACTGCCAGGGAGTCGGAGAGGGCAAGGCCAGGAAATACGGGGCCGAGTTCGTCGACCTCATCAAGAAATACGTGGAGGAGAACGACATCGTCAGGCCTGAGGATTTCGTGATGAAATCCGCCCCGACCAGGTCGGCCGACAAGATATTCATCATCCAGAGTGTGGACCGCAAACTGTCCCTGGAGGACATCGCCGACGCGAAGGGGATGGAGATGGACAAGCTGATCGAGGACATCGAGGGGATAATCTCCACCGGCACCAAACTGGACATCAACTATTACATCCGCCAGATGGTGGACGACGACATTGTCGAGGAGATATTCGATTATTTCAAGAACGAGGCGACCTCCGACTCGGTGGAGGAGGCCAAAGAGAAGCTCGGGCCCGACTACGACGACCTCGAGATCAGGCTGGTCAGGATAAAATTCCTCTGCGAGGTCGCTTCCTAGCCGGGGTCAGATCGTCACCATCCTCAGCCGGCGCCCCTCGAAATGGCCGAGGCGCCTGAAACCGAACATCTTGACATATTGGGCGAAATAGTCGAATCTGGCGCCCACCTGGTCGGCGACATGGGAGTCTGACCCGAGGCATATTATCTCTCCGCCAAGCTCCATGTACCTCAACAAGATGTCCCTGTCCAGCTGAGGGGTCCTGAGGCCGTGGGGCCTGTAGGTCTTGGTGTTGATCTCCAAACCTTTGCCGTTCTCTATCAAGTACTTCAGGATCTCGTCCAGAAGTCCTGGGAAATCCCGGTAGAGGATGCTCTCCTTCGGATATGGGGCGTACCTGACGATGTAGTCGAAATGACCCATCACGTCGAAATCCCCGAGCCGCCTCATCTCCCTGAGCAAGGTCTCGAGATAGCGGCCGTAGGCCTCCTTCCAGTTCTTGCCTTTGTAGTACGGGCCGTAATAAGGGTCAGTGTCCTCAAGGTAGTGGACCGAGGCGGTGACCTGGTCGAATGACTGGGCCGCTATGATGTTCCTGTTCAGATCCCTGCTGTCCTCATAAAGGCCCACCTCTATTCCTTTCAAGACCTTGAACTTCCTCGCCGCCGCCCGGCCGAAAGCCCCTTCCGCGACGAGACCGGCCACCCTGTCGATCTCGGCCTGCTGGGCCTTGACATCGAGGACCTCGTTGACGATGGGCCCGAAATCCTCTTTCATCCTGGGCACGAAATAGTCGCAATGGTCTGTGAAACAAATCCCTCCGAGACCTTTCTCCACCGCTGCCCTGACGCTGTCCTCTACAGTCGTCCTCCCCCCGTCGAAAGAAAACTGGCTATGGTTGTGTGTGTCGAAAAACATATCACGAATATAGCGTTTTTTTATTAATTTCGCGATAATGATCACTCTAGGATACAAGACCAGATTCGACAGTGTCACAAGGGCTGTCGCTGCCATAGGCATTGGCCTGGTGATGGTGTTCGGCGGTAACGCCCCGACCCTTGTGGTTAAGATGTTAGCCGTCCTCCTCATCGGGGCCGGCGCGGCCTCGCTGATCTACGGCCTGGTCAAGAACAAGGAGACCGGGGTCTATCACCTCCTGATCGCCAACGCCGTCCTGGATGTCATCGTCGGGCTTCTGCTCTTCTTCAATCCCCAGTGGATAGCCGGGATCATTGTCTACGCCATCGGCATCCTGCTGATTCTCTTCGGAGGCCTGCAACTGGTGGCGCTGGCCGGGGCGATGAGCCTTCTCGAGGCCGGGGGATCCTCCCTCATCCTCTCCATCCTGGCCGTCGTCGGAGGAGCCTTCCTTCTCTTCAATCCCTTCACGATCAACGTGATGAGCGTCATCGCGGGCTGTCTCCTCCTCCTCTACGGGGTCTCCGAACTCATCTCGACCTTCAAGATGGATAAAGCCAAGGAGGAATATGAGAAGGGGAAGATAGTCATCTCCGGAGACGCCAAGGATGTCGAGTATGAGAGGTTGGAAGAGCCCGAAGTCATCGACAGTCCCGACGATCTCGACGACATGAACTGAAATGATCCCTCAAGACACGGTACAGAAGATCCTCGACACCGCCCGTATCGAAGAGGTGGTGGCTGATTTCGTCTCCCTTAAGAAGAGGGGGGCGGAATGGTGGGGCTGCTGCCCGTTCCACAACGAGAAGACTCCCTCTTTCCATGTCGTTCCGGCCAAGGGAATATATTACTGCTTCGGCTGCCATAAAGGAGGATCTGCCGTGGGCTTCGTCATGGACCACGAGCACATGTCCTATCCTGAGGCGCTCCGGTACCTCGCCAGGAAATACAGCATCGACGTGGTCGAGGAGGAGGAGAGCGCGGAGGACATAGCCGCTCGCCAAAGGAACGAGAGTCTGCTGCTCGTCTCTGAGTTCGCCGAGGAGTTTTTCAAGGAGAGGCTCAAGTCCGGCGAGGGTAAAGCCGTGGGTCTCAATTATTTCCACATGCGGGGGCTGGAAGACTCGACCATTTCGGCCTACGGGCTGGGATGGGCTCCCTCCGACCGCCACTCGTTCACCGACGCCGCCAAGTCGAAAGGTTTCAAGGACGAGTACCTTCTTGAGACCGGCCTCTGCGCGAAGTATGACGACAAGCCCGACCTTCACGACAGGTTCGTCGAGAGAGTGACCTTCCCTATCCACTCCGTCAGCGGCAGGGTCATCGGCTTCGGGGCCAGGACATTGAAATCCAAGGAAGAGGGGAAGGCCTACGCGAAATACGTCAACTCGAAAGAGAGTTCCATCTACGTCAAGAACCAGTCCCTCTACGGCATCTGGTTCGCCAAGGCCGAGATGGCCAAGAAAGACAAATGCTACCTTGTGGAGGGCTATCTCGACGTCCTGTCGATGCACCAGCTGGGGATCACCAACACCGTGGCTTCCAGCGGCACGGCCCTGACCGAGGGACAGATACGCCTGATCGGGAGGTTCACCAAGAACGTGACCATCATGTACGACGGGGACGAGGCCGGGGTGAAGGCCGCGCTCAGGGGTATCGACATGTTCCTCAAGGAGGGAATGAACGTGAAGGTTGTCCTCATCCCTGACGGGGATGACCCTGACTCATATTCAAGAAAGCACACCCTGGAGGAGGTGGAGGCTTTCCTCGCCTCGTCGGAGCAGGATTTCGTGGACTTCAAGAGCTCTCTCCTGATGAGGGACGCCTCCTCGGATCCGCTCAAGAGAGCCGAGGTGATCAACGAGATCGCGGACACTGTGGCTGACATCCCCGACGCGGTCAAGAGGGAGACCTACATCGACTTCTTGAGCCGGAAGTTCAACATCCGCAGGACAGCGCTTGAGGAAAGAGTCGGCGCGACCCGCTCGAAGGCTCTCGTTTCCGGCCGGGGACGGCCTGTCGCGAGCGAGAGCCCCACGGTTCAGCGTCCGGCGTCCTCCCCCTCTGTGGCTGGCGATCTCTCCGCCCTCGAGGAGAACCCGATCATGGCCAAGGCCGAGAGGGATCTGCTGAACTTCATCCTGACCAACGGTGCCACCAAACTCGAGTTCCAGAGCGACTCCGATTTCTACGCCGAGGACGAGGAGGACAGGCAGACTGTTTTCGACTTCATCTCCCAGGCGTTGGAGGCCGACGGGACAAAATTCGCCAACTCGGCCTACCAGGCCACTCTCGAGACCTATTCCGAACTGTACTACGAGGGCTATTCCCAGGACGAGATCGTCAAGCGCCTCCTGGACGGGGCCGACAGGACAGTGGCCTTCGTCACCTCCCAGCTATCCACGGACGAGCGGTACGAGCTCTCGATCAAGAACCTCAAGGACGCGTTGATGTCCAAGGGCTCATGGCTCACGAAATACGTCCCCAAGGCGATTCTGGTGTTCCAGTGCTGCCGGCTTGAGGACAAGGAATATAAGTTGAAAGAGGAACTCCGGAAAGCCCAGACCGTCTCTGACACCGGCCGCGAGGAGACGCTGCTTCTCGAGATCCACAAGGTCGGGAAAGCCGTCAAGGCCGTCAAAGTTCTCCTCGGCCGCGAGAAATAGCGTGGTGGTTTCACTACCCTCGTCGCATTCAGTACCTGTGATAATCCCTCGGAGACGATTCGTCTCAAAGAATCAGATAGTTATACATTTTGCCTCTCACGAATTCCTGGGTGGTAAATCATCTAACCCATTGACTATCAATATTAATCCGTCTCTTTAAAAATGGTGAAAACAACCATTCATAAATATCTCAAAAGGCATGGATAGCCCCGAGATATGTGTATATTCGCGGTAATAACTGAAGACTATGAAAAACAGGAAAAAGAATCGATATCGGCCAGATTGTCTTGGCCATATCTATCACAGGGGTCACAGGGGGTATGTGATCTTCTATAATGTCAAGGACAGTCTTGTCTTCTTCACCCTTTTCATGTTGGCTGCCGAAAAGCACGGGATACATGTTTCCGGGCTTTGCCTGATGTACAATCATTATCATGTTACCTTTGAGGCCGCTGATGAACAATCAGTCCGTCGCTTCGTTACGGATTACTGTTCCCGGTTCTCAAGGGAGTTCAATGCCAGGTATGGCCTGACGGGAAAACTTTTTGATAGCTACGGATTATCCAACAAAAGAGATAATAAAGCCAGAAGAACGGCATATGCCTATCTATACAATAACCCTGTCGAGTGGCACATATGCCATAGGGCCGAACAATACATGTGGGACTTCCTTGGATATGCCGTGGACAAGAATCCGTTTTATGAGAAGGTGGCATCCAGGAACATTAGCAGGCGATCGCGGAAGTCAATGCGGATGGTCAGATATCTTCATTCGAAACGAAGACCGGTTCTCTATGACACCTTGGACATGATGATGGATGGCCTGGCAGACAAAGAGAAGCGTTTTCTTGTCGATTTCATAATCAATGAATATTCCCTGATTGATTATCAAAGAGCCATAAGTTTATACGGAACTTACGGGAAGATGACCGACGCCTTCGGCGACAACACCGGAAGCGAATACGATGTTGAAGAGGAATATGATCCGACAGCGGGAAGGGAGTACAAACGGATGGCAAACTTCTTTTCGGAAAATAAACGGTATAAAGACATCGGGGAAGCCGTTCATCGTCCGGCCGGAGAGCAATTGGTTTATTTGAATGAGATCGTTTCCCGATGCAAGGTCTCAGTAATGCATGCCCAAAGATTTCTACGAATCCCTGATGCCAAAACAGACAGAGTCAGAGAATATGAGGCTCAGTAGCTATTGTTAACAGAGTGCGGAGACATTTCCCATTTGACTATCAGATATTTAACAACTTTGCCACCTTTGATATCAAGAGAGGCAAAACACTTAAATTATTAATATTCAATATGATCCCGTCTCCAGAAAAAGAGAGCCGCTGGAAAAGGAGATTCGGGAGTTTGGGAACGGGCATGAGGGAATACCTTCCACATCGTGGTCGAGAGAGGTACCTGTTGCCCTGGATGGCAACAAATAAGATTCCTTGTTAAAACATCCGTGGGTTTTTCTTAACTTTGTGGGTTGAAGACAATCGTTTATGGAAAAGAATTTCAAGAGAACCCTGGTGACCTGCGCGCTACCGTACGCCAACGGTCCCGTGCATATCGGTCATCTGGCCGGAGTCTATGTCCCGGCCGACATCTATGTCAGATACCTCAGGATGAAGGGGAATGATGTCCTCTTCATCTGCGGCTCGGACGAGCATGGTGTGCCTATAACCATCAAGGCCAGGGCGAACGGTGTGACCCCGCAGGACATTGTGGACAAGTACCATGGGATCATCAAGGATTCTTTCCTGAGGCTCGGGATCAATTTTGACATCTATTCCCGCACCACATCCGAGGTCCATCACAAGAACGCCTCCGGGTTCTTCCGCGAGCTGTACGACAAGGGTGAGTTCATCACCAAGGAGAGCGAGCAGTATTACGACCCCGAGGCCAAGACCTTCCTCGCGGACCGCTACATCGTCGGGACCTGCCCCAAGTGCGGCAACCCCAACGCCTACGGTGACCAGTGCGAGAAATGCGGCAGCACACTGAGCCCGGAGGAGCTGATCGACCCCAAGTCAAAGCTCAGCGGGGCCCAGCCCGTCAAGAAAAAGACCTCACACTGGTACCTTCCCCTCGACAGGTTCGAGCCTTGGCTCAGGGAGTGGATCCTTGAGAACCACAAGGAGTGGAGGACCAATGTCTACGGCCAGTGCAAGTCCTGGCTCGACGGCGGGCTTCAGCCCAGGGCTGTCAGCCGCGACCTCGACTGGGGTGTGCCGGTGCCGGTGGAAGGCGCCGAGGGCAAGGTCCTGTACGTCTGGTTCGACGCTCCGATCGGCTATATCTCCAACACCCAGGAGCTCCTGCCCGAGAGCTGGGAGAAGTGGTGGAAGGATGAGGACACTAGGCTCATCCATTTCATCGGGAAGGACAACATAGTCTTCCATTGCATAGTCTTCCCCTCGATGCTGAAGGCCAGGGGCGGGTACATCCTTCCGGACAATGTGCCCTCCAATGAGTTCCTCAACCTTGAGAGCGACAAGATCTCGACCTCCCGCAACTGGGCGGTCTGGCTCAATGAATATGTCGACGAGTTCCCGGGGCAGGAGGACACCCTCCGCTACGTCCTCTGCGCCAACGCCCCTGAGACAAAGGATAATGACTTCACCTGGAAGGACTTCCAGCAGCGGAACAACAGCGAGTTGGTCGCCATTCTGGGAAATTTCGTCAACAGGGCAGTCGTCCTGACCCAGAAATATTTCGGCGGCAAGGTGCCCGCTAACCTGAAGCCCGAGGCCATCGACGCCGAGGCTCTGGGACAGATCCCGGAGCTCCGCCGCTCGCTTGAGGCCAATCTTGAGGGCTTCCACTTCAGGGAGGCCCTGAAGGATGCGATGAACATCGCCAGGATCGGGAACAAGTACATCTCAGACACGGAGCCCTGGAAGGTGGCCAAGACCGACATGGACAGGACCGCCTCGATCCTCTACACCTCTCTCCAGATCTGCGCCAGCCTCTCCATCGCCTTCGAGCCCTTCACACCGTTCTCCGCCGAGAAACTTCGCGGGATCCTGAACGTGGGGCTGGAAGCCGGTCACGACCACAGGGCCGGCGAGGGCGAGCCGACGGTGAATTTCTTCAAGCCCGGCGAGTCCAGGGCCTTGCACACCATTCCCTCCGGACAGTCCTCCGGGCCCGGCCGCGTCCATTCTCGCTTCGCTGCGGCTGAGTACGGCCTAAGTCCGGAGGCTGTTCCGGAGGCGCCTGTGTTCAGTTGGGATGACCTCGGCAAGAGTGACTTGCTGCCGGTCGGTCATCAGCTGGGCGAGGCTGTCCTCCTGTTCAGCAAGATAGAGGACAACGTGATCGAGGCCCAGATCGAGAAAC
The DNA here is from genome assembly GCA_017429765.1 of Bacteroidales bacterium. Taxonomy (GTDB): domain Bacteria; phylum Bacteroidota; class Bacteroidia; order Bacteroidales; family UBA932; genus Cryptobacteroides. Next base: position 54,897 of record JAFROJ010000068.1, read on the forward strand.
TGAACGCCACTAAGGCTGCTAACGAGGCGGCGGCCAAGGCCGCCGAGGCTGAGGAGGCCGCCCATAAGGTAGAGCCCCAGAAACCCGAGGTCACATTCGAGGACTTCGGGGCCATGGACATAAGAGTGGCTGAGGTTCTGGCGGCCGAGAGAGTGCCCAAGACCGACAAGCTCCTGAAGCTCACGATTGACACCGGCATCGACAAGAGGACCATAGTCTCCGGGATAGCGGAGTTCTACAGCCCCGAGGACATGCTCGGCAAGAAAATCTGCGTCCTGGCCAACCTCAAGCCGAGGATGATCCGCGGCATCGAGTCGAAAGGAATGATCCTTATGGCGAAACAGGGTGACGGGACCATGCGTCTCGTCACCCCGTCGGAAGCCGTCGCCAACGGCGCCGTGATAGGCTGATTATTTCTTCCCGATAAGGGACTTCACATAATCATAGAACTCAGGATCCTCGCCGATGATGGTCTTGTTGATCGTGCCGTCAGGATTGAGGATGATCTTAGTGGGATAGCCCTGGAGGGCGTAGGTGACAGCGGTGTCGGAGCCCTTCTCGCCAGGGTTATAGACATGCAGCCAGGGAAGCTCGTGCTCCACGATGGCGTTCTTCCAGACCTCCTCGGTGTCGCCGCAGTCGATGCTGAGGATCTCGATCTTGCCCTTGGCGTCCTTGTAAAGCTGCTTCATGTCCGGAATACCCTTCTTGCACCAGTAGCACCACTCGCCCCAGAAGTCGAGGATGATGTACTTGCCCTGGTTGTAGATTGACGAGAGGGTGAAGTCCTCGCCTTTCTCGTTCTTGAGGGTGAAGTCGGGGGCCTGCATGCCGTCCTTGACAAGCTCGGCGGCCTCGCTCCTGGCCTTGGCCTTCTCGGCGCTGGTCTGGGCCCTCTCGACCAGAGGCTTGACATAGCCGTTCTTCACAGCGTCAGGGATAGCCTCAAGCACCTCGAGGGCATCCTTGCCGTCGCTGCCGACAAGGCGGCCGATCAGGGTGGCGCCGTAGAGACTGGCGGGATTCTCGAGGATGAAGTTCTTGGTCAACTCGTTGACATGCTTGTTGATCTCCCCATGAATATTCATGATGGAGTCGGCCGCGGCCTCGTCGCTGTCGGCGACCTTACGGTATTCCTCGACAAGCTCGCTCATCCTGGCCCTGTCCTCCTCGCAAAGAGCGTTGTAGGCCTTCTGGTCCTGGAAGAACTTGCTTCCGTCAACCACGACCGAGTCGAGACGGCCGCTTACCTTAGCGGTCTCGCCAGGGACGAAGACGATGGAGGCGCATCCGTGCTCACGGCCCCTCTCGTCTCCGGGGGTGTAGATAAGGAGTCCGCGGACAACCGTGTCAACCAACTCGAAGCTGAAGTCCCCGTTCGTGGCGGGAATAACCATGGAGGTGATGGGGACCCTGCTGTTGAGGATGTCGCAGATGTCCACCTGGAGAGAGTCGCTGACAAGCCCGTCGAAATGACCGGCGACAACATTCTTCTTAGCGCAGGAGGCGCAGGAGAGCAGCGCTATGGCCGCTACAGTGAAAATAATTAATCTTTTCATTTTGAGTTATTTTGATTAAAAAAACTTTCTCGTCGTCACTCGTCGACATGGTGGATCTCGGGGAACAGGCCGAACATCTCGGCGTCGATCCTGTCGGTGATCTTCTGGAAGTCCTCGGGATGGTTCTCGAATTTGATCTCGTCCACGTTGACGATCAGTAGGTGGCCGTCATATTCCTTGATCCAGTCCTCATAGCGCTTGTTCAGGCCTGTAAGGTAGTCGATCCTGATGCTGCTCTCATATTCCCTGCCCCTCTTCTGGATCTGGGCGACCAGGTTGGGGATCGAGGAGCGGAGGTAGATGAGCAGGTCGGGCTTGCTGACCAGGGACATCATCAGGTCGAAAAGATCCGAATAGCTCTCGAAGTCCCTTGTGCTCATCAGCCCCATGGAGTGGAGGTTAGGGGCGAAGATCCTGGCGTCCTCGTAAATAGTCCTGTCCTGGATGATGACATCGTCGCAACGCGAGATCTCCACGACATCCTTGAACCTCTTGTTCAGGAAATAAATCTGAAGATTGAAAGACCAGCGCTCCATGTCGGCGTAGAAATCAGCCAGATAGGGATTGAAATCGACCGACTCGAACTTGGGGGTCCAGCCGTAGTGGGCTGCCAGCATCTTTGTCAGCGTGGTCTTCCCGCTGCCTATGTTACCTGCAATAGCGATGTGCATATCTTGAGTTTTTTATTATTGCTTATCTATGGGGAACAAGCCGTAAAGCTCGGCGTCTATCTTGTCGGTGATGAGAGCGAAGTCCTCCGGGCGGTTCTCGAAATCCAGCTCGTCGGCCTCGATCGTCAGGACCCTGCCCTTGTAGCCGGCTATCCATGTCTCATAGCGCTCGTTAAGGCCGGCGAGGTAATCTATTCCTATCGACTGCTCATAATCCCTGCCCCTTTTCTGGATCTGGGCCACAAGATGAGGCACAGAGGATTTAAGGTAGATCAGGAGGTCCGGCGCGCCGGCCAGCGAGGACATGACTTCGAAAAGCTCCATGTAGGTCTCGTAGTCCCTCTTGGAAAGGTTGCCCATGGCGTAGTTGTTCGCCACGAAGATGTGCACGCCCTCGAAAAGGGTCCTGTCCTGGATGATCACCTGGTCGCTCTCCTTGATCTCGAGCAAGTCCTTGAAACGCTGGGCCAGGAAATAGGTCTCCAGATTGTAGGACCACCTCGGGATGTCTTTGTAATAGTCCTCAAGGTAAGGGTTGTAGGTGACCGACTCGTACTTGGGGGTCCAGCCATAATGATTGGCCAGCATCCTAGTGAGAGTGGTCTTCCCGCAACCGATATTTCCAGCTATTCCGATGTGCATATTCAATTAATAATCAATCGGTCTCAACATCCCAAGGCCCGTCCCAGGGCCTCAGGAAAGGGTTCCCGGTCCTCTCCTCGGCTATTGACGTCGCCGGGCCGTGGCCTGGGAAGACATCCACATCCCCGGGAAGAGTCATCAGCCTATCAAGGATGCTCGAGAGCTCCTTGTCATAGTCCCCGCCCTCGACATCTGTCCTGCCTATGGAGCCGGCGAACAGCGTGTCACCGCTGAAAAGGATCTTGGCCTCCTCGCTGAGGAAGCAGACACAACCGGGGGTGTGGCCCGGGGTGGCGATCACCTTGAAGCCAAACTCAACCACCTGACCGTCAATCAGTTCCTCGAAAGAGAAAGACATTTCCGGACGCCTGAGCCCGAAACTTATGGTCAGGTCGTTGTTGCTCCCGAGGGTGATCTTGTCAAGGGGCGACAGCCTGACGGGGATCCCGTACTCCTCCCTCAACCCGGCCACTCCGAAGATGTGGTCGAAATGGGCGTGGGTCAGCCAGATCGCCGCCGGGGAAAGCCCTTTTCCGGAAATATATTCCCTCACCGATTGGACCTCGGAGGGGGTATAACAACCGGGATCGACTATGACACAACTTCCCCCGCCGTCCGAGAGAACATAGCAATTCTCTTGGAAAGCATTGAAACAGAATGACTTGATGTTTAGCCTGCCAGTGATACCCATAAAGCCGTCAAAATGGCTATTCCCACAAATTTACTGAAATAATCGTAAAAATCACCTACCTTTGCGGATAATGGGCGATAGCGAGAAAAAAGAATATATCCAGATCCGGCGGGCGGGCGCGCATAACCTCTCCGATGTCAACGTCGACATCCCGAGGAACGAGTTCGTCGTGGTCACGGGCCTGAGCGGGAGCGGGAAGTCCTCCCTGGCGTTTGACACGATCCACGCCGAGGGGCAGAGGAGGTACATGGACACCCTGTCCACCTACGCCAAGCATTTCATGGGAATCTTGGAGAAGCCTGACGTGGAGAGTATAGACGGGCTGAGCCCCATCATCGCCATCGAGCAGAAAACAACAGGCAACAACCCCCGCTCCACTGTCGGCACGATCACCGAGATCTTCGATTTCCTCAGGCTTCTCTACGCCAGGGCCTCCAGGGCCTACTCCCCTGTCACCGGGAAAGAGATGGTGAGGTACACCGACGAGAGGATAGTGGACCTCATCATGGAGGAATACAAGGGGAAGAGGTGCTACCTGCTCGCCCCCCTCGTCAGGGGAAGGAAGGGTCATTACCGCGAGCTTTTCGACCAGCTCCGCAGAAGGGGATACACTGAGGTCAGGGTGGACGGGGAGATTCATCCGCTGGCCGAGATGGATGTCCTGGACCGTTACAAAGGGCATTTCATCGAGTTGGTAGTTGACAAGCTCAAGCCTTCGGAGGGCGACGGGAAGCGGGTCCGCGACTCCGTCATGACCGCCCTCAATCTCGGCAAGGGCTCCATCGCCATGCTCGAGAGCGGGGACGACAAACTCCGCCACTTCTCGAAACACCTGGTCGACCCGGACTCCGGACTGTCCCTCCAGGAACCGGCCCCACACTCGTTCTCGTTCAACTCTCCCGAAGGCTATTGTCCTCATTGCAAAGGACTTGGAATGATCGTGGACGTGAACATGGACACCATCATCCCTGACAGGAGCCTCTCGATCGCCGACGGCGGGATAGTCCCTCTGGGCAAGGTCAGGGAGACTAGGAAGTTCGACATCATCCGCTCGATAGCCCGCAAATACAACTTCTCCCTCTACGACCCGATCGCCACCATCCCGGACGAGGCGGTCTCCCACATCATATTCGGAAGCGAGGAGATGTTCAGGATCGGGGAGGGCAACCTTTCCGAGATGGTCTCATTCGACGGCGTTGTCGACGACATCGACGAGAAGATTGTCTGCCCGGTCTGCCACGGGACACGTCTCAACCAGAACACCAATTGTTTCCGTATCGACGGCAAGACTATCTCCGAGGTGGCCGCCATGGAGATGACCGACCTCAAGGATTGGCTCGCCTCGCTCCCCGGGAAACTGAACGAGAGGGAGAACAACATCGCCAGGGACATCCTAAAGGAGCTGGACGACAGGGTCCGTTTCATGCTGGACGTGGGCCTGGATTACCTTTCGCTCGACAGGCCTACGGCCTCCCTGTCGGGAGGAGAGAGCCAGAGGATCAGGCTTGCCACACAGATCGGCTCGAAACTGGTGGGGGTGCTTTACATCCTTGACGAGCCGTCCATCGGCTTGCACCAGAGGGACAACCGCAAACTGATCGCCTCTCTCAAGGAGCTTAGGGACGAGGGCAACTCCGTCATGGTCGTGGAGCACGACCTGGAGACCATGACAAGCGCCGACTGGATTGTCGATGTCGGGCCCGGAGCTGGAGAGAAAGGCGGCAGGATCTGCCTGAGCGCCCCTCTGAAAGCGCTGATGGAATATTCCCCCGAGGACCGTAAAGTCCCCTCCTCGCTGGATGATGACACCGCGGGCCACTGCGTTTTCGGCCCGTCACTCACCCTGGACTATCTCCAGGGCCGTAGGGAAATTGAGGTCCCGAAGGTTCGCCGCAAGGGTAACGGATTGACTCTCAGGTTGACAGGAGCGAGAGGGAATAATCTTAAGAACGTCGACGTCACCTTCCCTCTGGGCTGTTTCATCGGTGTGGCCGGAGTGAGCGGAAGCGGCAAGTCATCCCTCATCAACGAGACCCTGATGCCCATCCTGAAGAACAAGCTCCACAGGGCCAAGCTACATCCCCTCCCCTACGACTCTATTGAGGGGGTCAAGAATATTGACAAGCTCATCGAGATCGACCAGAGTCCCATCGGGCGCTCGCCCAGATCCAACCCCGCGACTTTCACCGGGGTCATGGGCGACATAAGGAACCTTTTCGAGGACACGCCCGACGCCAAAGTGCGCGGGTTCAAGGCTGGCAGGTTCTCCTTCAATGTGCCGGGAGGACGCTGCGAGGCCTGCTACGGCGCCGGCATCAAGGTTATAGAGATGAATTTCCTCCCCTCGGTCAATGTCGTCTGCGACGAGTGCAGGGGTAAGCGTTACAAGGAGGACACCCTCGCGGTCCATTACAAGGGCAAGAGCATCAGCGATGTGCTCGAGATGCCCATCAGCGAGGCTTACGAGTTCTTCAAGCCCATCCCGTCGATCGCCAGGAAACTCAAGGCCCTGGTGGACGTGGGACTCGGATATGTCCATCTCGGCCAGAGCGCCGTCACCCTCTCCGGAGGCGAGAGCCAAAGGATGAAACTGGCGGCCGAGCTGTTCCGCAAGGCTACCGGCAACACCCTCTACATCCTCGACGAGCCCACGACAGGCCTTCATTTCGAGGACATCAAGGTCTTGCTGGAGGTGCTTCAGGAGATTGTGGACCAGGGTAACACCGTGATAATCATCGAACACAACCTGGACATCCTCAAAAGCGTCGACCACATCATCGATCTCGGGCCGGACGGTGGAAAGGGAGGAGGCAGGATAGTCGCCCGCGGCACACCAGAAGAATTGGCCGGCAACCCAGAGTCGGTCACCGGCCAATACCTTAAAGACGTCCTGTCCTGAATCCTTACCAGGCAAGGGCCGAGGCGCCGAGAATGGCGGCGTCGGACTCTTTCAGCGAGGAATAAACAAGCTTGACCTTACCTCTCCACAGAGGCAGGACATTGGCGTTCATGGCCTTGACGATGGGCTCGGTCAGGAACTCCTTGCTCCTGGCGAGTCCGCCGAAGAGCACGATGGCCTCAGGCGAGGAGAACTCGATGAAGTCGGCGAAAGCCGTACCGAGAAGGGTCCCGGTGTAGTCAAACACCTTCAGGGCGAACTTGTCACCTTCCTTGGCGGCGTCGTAGATGTCCTTCGAGGTGATGTGGTCGAGCTTGCGGAGCAGCGAGGGCTCGTCGCTCATGTCCAGCCACTCGCGCGCTGTCCTGGCCATTCCTATGGCCGAGCAGTAAGCCTCGAGGCAGCCCGTCTTGCCACAGTTGCACAGACGTCCGTTGTGGCGGACGATCGTGGTGTGGCCGAGCTCGCCGGCGAAGCCGTCGTGGCCGTAGACCATCTCTCCGTTGATGACTATTCCGCTGCCGACACCGGTGCCGAGGGTGATCATGATGAAATTCCTCATTCCCCTGGCGGCCCCGTAGGTCATCTCACCCATCGCCGCGGCGTTGGCGTCGTTGGTCAAGGTGACTGGGATCCCGCCCATGGCGTCCTTCAGCATGGCGGCGAAATGCAGCGAGCCGGCCCGTCCCCAGGAGAGGTTGACGGCGTTCTCAATGTCGCCGGTGTAGTAGTTGGCGTTAGGGGCGCCGACTCCGATCCCGCGGATCTTGCCCTGGGCCCCAGCCTCAACGATGAGTTTCTTCAGAGCTTCGGAAAGCTCCGCGATGAAAGGCTCTACAGTGTCGTGGTTGTCCGTCCTGATCACAGTCTGGGCGATCACGGTGCCGCGGGCGTCAACGACGCCACACTTGCTGGTCTGACCGCCGACATCCACACCTATCACAAGGTTCTGTTCCATATTCTCCATGGCTCTAGTCTACGGGAATGTCCTTGTTAACGTTCTTGCAGCCGACGAGGGCATAGTAGAGGAGATAGCAGAGCATCGCGATGACAAGCCAGTAGCTGTTCATGTAACCGGCGCCCTTGGCGATGAAGTCCTGGATGAACGGCATGATACCGCCACCGACGACGAGCATCATGAATATTCCGGAAGCGGCCTCGGTGTACTTGCCGAGTCCCTCGACGGCGAGGTTGAAGATGGCGCCCCACATGAGGGAGGTGCAAAGACCGCAGAGCACGAGGAAGAGACAGCTCAGGGGAACCTGGAACATCGAGAAGCCGTCAGCGGCGCTGTAGCCAGGCATGTTGACAGTGACAGACTTCGGGATGAAGATGGCGATGAGGACGAGGAGAATGGCCACTGAGGTGACAGTGATCATCTGCGCCCTGGTGCTCACCTTGCCGGAAATGAAGGTGCTGCAAAGACGGCCGACCATCATGAGCAGCCAGTAGATCGCGGCGATGGCACCACCGATGGCGGCGGCTCCGGCGAATCCGGCGGGGAAGGCGCCCTTGCCGGTCGCGTCGGCGAGGTAGAAGTTGACCTGCGAAGGGATACCGATCTCGATACCCACATAGAAGAAGATGGCGATGGCGCCGAGCACGAAGTGACGGAAGTTCCAGGCGCTGTGCTCATAGACAGTGGCGTTACGCTCCTTGGCCGGCTCGGGGATCTTCACGAGGGAGATGATGACGAAGGCGAGGGCGAAGACCCCCATGGCGATGAAGAGCAGAGGGGCCACATCGGACATCGAGGTGCTGGCGGTCACGGTTCCGATGAGGGCGCCGACCAGCAACGGGGTCAGGGTACCTGTCAAGGAGTTGAGGGTGCCGCCGATCTGGATGTACTGGTTGCCCTTGTTGCCGCCGCCGCCGAGGATGTTAAGCATCGGGTTGACGACAGTGTTGAGCATACAGACGCAGAATCCGCAGACGAAGGCTCCGAGGAGGTAGACATAGATGGCGGCTCCGCCACCGACCTTGCTGGAAAGCCACTGGATGACGATGCCGACGAAACCGGTCGCCAGGGCGGCGAGGGTCGTGTTCTTGTAACCGATCTTGAGGAGCATCTTACCCGCGGGGATACCCATGAACAGGTAGGCCACGAAGTTCATAAGGTTACCGGCCATCTTGGACCAGGGATACTGGTTGCCCCAGATGTTACCGAAGGGGGCGGCCATGTTGGTGACGAAAGAGATCATGGCGAAGATGAAGCACATCGTCACGATAGCCACCATGTTAGTTTTTTTCTTTTCCATGCAGAAACAGTTTTATTGTTGTTAGTTTGATGTGTCCAATGTGGCGGATTACACAAATCTAAGAAAAAATCACGAATCTTCCACCTGACGGGGCTGAATCTTGTCAATTCTTTAATAAAAAAGCCGGCGCTTTCCCCAAAGCGCCGGCCAGTTGTATATAAAACGAACTTAACAAATAGACAACAAAAAGAACTTTTGTCTGTCTGGGGCAAATTTATCAAGAAAAAATCAAAAACCAAATTTTTTTCCGAAAAAATTAAAACGGTTTGAGTTAAAATTTATTAAAATTATAACGGTAAAATTTTAAAATTTTTAAGAAATCAGCCGTTACGGTACTCGCTGGGCGTCATTCCGGTCTGGGCCTTGAAGAACTTGTAGAAGACCGAGGCGTTGACGAAATTCAGCTTATAGACAATCTCTTTGATGCTGTCGTCGGAGTATTTGAGCATGCTCTTCGCATCCTGGATCACGAAGGAGTCGATCCAGTCGGGGGCGGACCGGCCGCTGATCTGCTTGATGAGTTTGGAAAGGTACTTCGGCGTCATTCCCAACCGGTCGGAATAGAACGCCACCCCCCTCTCGCTTGTGTGATATTCAGAGACCAGGGACATGAACCGCTCGAAAAGGATATTCAGGCGGGACTGGGAAGACTTGGATATCTCGTGAATAGGCCGGGCGCTCTTCTGGATCAGCCCGGCGAGGACGTGCATGAGCGACTCCACCAGGGACTCGACCGCCTCGCTCTTCCCTTGGATGCCCGAGTTGATCACCTCCTTGATCAGATGGAAATAATGGGAGCAGAAGAATATCTCTTGTTTCCCGAGAATGATGCGGGGATCCTGGATGAACAGCAGGTGCGAGTCGAATATCTTCGAGAAATCGAAGCGGATGGAGGATATGAAAGACCTGGACACGGCGAAAGCGACGAAACGGCCCTCTCCGGCCCCGAGAATCCCCGGCTCGACTTTGATGATGTTCCCGGGGATGCAGACGGTCAGGGAGTTGTCTTCGATGTGGTACTTCCTGAGATTGATCTCCACGTCATAGCCTCCCTTCTCGCAGAAGATGACCAGGAACGCGTCGACCCGGAACGGGTAACGCAAGAAGTCACCGACGCTTCCCTCCTTCACATCGATGATGAAGAAATCCTCTCCGATGTGAATGTCCTCGCCAGGGGGCAGGAACTTCTTGATCTGGCTCAAGCCTATATTCTTGAATGACTCGCTCATGGCTCGGTAATAATCATTGAAACAAGTTATGCAAAATAAATCTAAATCTTTTCAAAACTCCCCAAAATTCTACCTTTTGATAATAAAGAACTCTTAATATGAACGATTTAGTGGCACTTTGGCAACCTCTTTGCAGCAAAAGGCGACGCGTTAAGAAAACGAAAAACATGACATATATGAGAAAAATCATGACATTTCTCGCGGCGGCTGTCATGGCCGTCACAGGAGCCCGGGCGCAGCGGACGCTGACTCTTCAGGAGTGCAGGGACATGGCGACCCAAGCCGACAGGGAGCTCCAGCAGGAAAAGACGAAGGTCGAGATGGCCGGTTACGACAGGAAGATAGCGCTGGCGAATTATTTCCCGAACATCTCCGGGACCGGAGCCTACCTTTATAATCCTAACGACATAGCGCTCATCTCGGAGGCCGGCTCGGAGGCCCTGCGTAACGCGGGGACCACCCTCCACGGCGTCTCCTCGGAGTACCAGAAGAAGGTTCTGGGCGACATCACTGAGTACATCCAGAAGCTGGCGGCCACGGATCCGGCCAGCGCCATGAAGTACATGCAGCTGATGCAGGACCCCCTTCTCCAGACTTTGCTCGGAAGCCTGTCATCCACTGACTTCTCAGCGGCGGTCAACGCTATCGGGCAGGACATCGACGACGCCCTGCATCCCGACCTGGAGAACATCCTGGTCGGCTCGGTGACTGTCCAGCAGCCCATATTCATGGGAGGGAAGATTGTCGCGGCGAACAGGATTGCCAAATTGGCAGAGGAACTGTCACAGGCCAGCTACGACCAGCGCTACCGGCAGACTATAGTGGATGTCGACCAGGCCTATTGGCAGATAGTCTCGATAGCGGCGAAAAAGAGGCTCGCCGAGTCCTATTCGGACCTCCTGCGCCAGATGGAGAAGGATGTCGACCTGGCCGTGAAGGAAGGGGTCTCGACAGAGTCTGACGCCCTCCAGATAAAAGTCAAGGCCAACGAGGCCGATATGCTCAAGACAAGGTCCGTGAACGGCCTGGCCATGGCCAAGATGCTCCTCTGCAAAAGGATAGGCCTGCCCCTGGACACGGAGATCACTCTAGCCGACGAGGCTCTCGAGAGAGTCCCGGTGGCGAGGACAGACTCAAGGAAGAGCCTCGAGGAGATCTACGCCGACAGGCCCGAGACCAGGAGCCTGGAGCTCGCCTCGAGAATATACGACAATAAGGTCGCCGTCGCCAGGGCCGACATGCTTCCGAAAGTGGCGGCCATGGGTGGCTACATGGTCTCCAACCCGAACCTGAAAAACGGCTTCGAGAAGAGCTGGAACGGTTACTGGGGCGTAGGAGTGGTCGTGAACGTGCCGATATTCCACGGGTTCGAGGCCCTCAACAAGACCCGGAAGGCGAAGGCCGAGGCCTCTTTGTACCGCTCCAAGCTGGAGGACGCCAAAGAGCTTATCAACCTGCAAGTGACACAGTTGCGCAAGCAGGAGGAGGAGACTCTCGAGAAACTCTCCATGGCTGAGAGCGACCTAGAGAGCGCCGAGGAGAACCTCAGGGTAGCCACCGTCGGGTTCAACGAGGGTGTGATCACCGCCAACACGGCACTTGGCGCCCAGACGGCGTGGTTGAAAGCCCATTCCGAATTCATTGACGCCGGGATCGAGCTCCAGATGCTCGCCTCCAACCTTGAGATGGCCGAGGGAAACAACAGACCAGTCCGATAAGAGAATAAACGAAAAGACAATATCATGGAAAAGAAGAAAAACTACAATCTTGTGATCGGGATAGCGGCCCTCCTGGGCATCATCCTGCTCATCGCGATCATCGGTTACTTCGTGTCCAAGCCCAAACCCTTGGTGATCCAGGGAGAGGCCGAGGCCAGCGAGTACCGCGTCTCAGGGAAGGTTCCCGGCAGGATCGAGGAACTCTATGTCAAAGAGGGACAAAGGGTCCACAAAGGCGACACCGTCGCTTTCATCGACTCCCCCGAGGTGAGGGCGAAACTCGTCCAGGCCAACGCCGCCAGGAGCGCGGCGGCCGCCCAGAGCGCCAAGGCCCGCAACGGGGCCCGCTCCGAGCAGATCCAGGGCGCCTACCAGCTCTGGCAGCAGGCGGTTATCCAGGAGGAGGTCCTCAGGAAATCCCTCGACAGGATGGAGAGGCTCTACGAGCAGAAAGTGGTCCCCGCCCAGAAATACGACGAGACCAAGGCCCGTTATGACGCGGCCGTGGCCCAGACGCAGGCCGCGAAGAGCCAGTACGACATGGCGGTGAGCGGTGCCAGGAAGGAGGACAAGGCGGCCGCCGAGGCCCTTGTCGAGCAGGCTTCCGGAGCGGTTCAGGAGGTTGAGTCCTACCTCGGCGAGCTTTATCTTGTCTCGCCTGTGGACGGGATTATCTCGGCCCTTTATCCCAAGGTGGGAGAGCTTGTCGGGCAAGGTTCCCCCGTCGCAAGCGTCATCGACACCGGTGACGTGTGGTTCACCTTCAACGTGCGCGAGGACTATCTCCACGGCATGAAAGAGGGCGACAAGGTCACTGTGGCTATCCCGGCCCTTGACGGGAAAGAGGTCACGGCGACAGTGAGTTACATCGCCGTCAGGGAGTCCTACGCCACCTGGAAGGCCACCAAGGAGACCGGCCTGTACGACGCCAAGACATTCGAGGTCAGGGCAGTGCCCGACGAGGCCGTGGAAGGGATCCGTCCGGGCATGTCGGCCATCGTGAGACAATAATCAGGAATATTCAGAGAAATGAGCACCTGGCAAAGGATACTTTCGGTCGCGCGCCGCGAGCTCAGGATAATCAGGAACCGTCCTCTTTATCTCATGGGCTCCGTGGGGGTGATCGCTTTCTGCGCCGTCTTCTACCTGACGTTCCTGGACAAGGGACTTCCCGACAACATCCCGATCGGGATTGTCGACAACGACCATTCCACAACCTCCAGGAATTTCGTCCGGCAACTGGACGCCACCCAGCTCGGGGAGGTGGTCCGCTACGAGTCTTACGCCTCGGCCAGGGAGGACATGGTGAGCGGGAAGATAGCCGCCGTCTGCGTCATCCCCGAGGGCATGAACGAGGACATCCAGGCCTTCCGGCAGCCGAGGTTCACCTTCTACGTCAACGGGCTTTACTTCGTCAGCGGGGCCCTGGCCTGGAAGGACCTCCTCACCATGACTAACCTGACCAACGGGGCTGTCCAGAGGGAGATCCTCAGGGCGAAAGGCTACAATGACCGGGAGATCATGGGGATGATCCGTCCCATCGACATCGACGTCCACCAGATAGGCAACACGACCACCAACTACAGCTACTACCTTAGCGGAATATTGCTTCCCGGTGTGCTGGAAATGATTGTGATACTGGTGCTTATCTATTCCCTTGGAGCGGAGTTGAAGTTCGGGACGTCACGACACCTGATGGAGACGGCCGGCCATTCCCTGACAAACGCCCTGGAGGGTAAGCTTCTCGTCTGGACCTGCGTCTTCTCCGCCATCGGCTTCGTGATCATCATGCTCTTGTACCACTGGCTCCACTTCCCCGTCAACGGCAGCGTGTTCAACATGTTCATCGCGATGTTCCTGCTGGTCCTGTCGAGCGAGGCGGTCGCCATATTCATAATCGAGATGATCCCTGTCCCAAGGCTGGCACTGAGCGTCGGCGCCCTGTACAGCGTGCTCGGATTCTCCCTCTCGGGGTTCACTCTCCCTCTGGAGGCGATGCCTCCCTACATCCAGGGACCCGCCGTGATATTCCCGTTGAGGCACTATTACTTGTTCCACGTCCAGGAAGTGATCTTCGGGGCCGGCTTCGCGGGATGGTGGAAAGAGGTCATCCACCTGCTTCTGTTCCTCTTCATCCCCCTCGCCGGAATGAACAGGCTGAAAGGCGCTTACATCCGCCAGAACTTCCCTAAAGACTAAGACCATGGCTAAAGAAAGATTCATAAAGACTTGGCTCAGGGACTGGTGGAACATCCTCTGCCACGAGCTCAAGCAAATAATGTCCGACGGGGGCGTGCTGCTCATCTTCTTCGTGGCCGGACTCGCCTACCCTCTCCTGTACAATGTCGTGTACCTGAACGGAGTCCTGTCCGACACCCCCATCGCCGTCGTCGACGACGCCGACTGCCCGGACAGCCGGAGGTTCATCCGGGAGATAGACGCCACCCGTGAGGTGGAGGTCGCGGCCAGATGTGTGAATATGGACGAGGCGAAGAGGCTGATGACGGAAAGGAAAGTCAACGGGATAGTCTACTTCCCGAGGGATTTCGGGGAGAGGCTGGTCCGGAACGAGACCGCCACCTTCTCCCTCTACGCCGACATGAGCAGTTTCCTCTATTACAAGAACGCTATGCTGGCGACCAACTTCGTGATGCTTCACGAGATCGGCCAGATCCAGTTGGAGAGGTACACCATGGCCGGGATGACGGGGCAAGAGGCCTCCCAGGTCATCAAGCCCGTCGGCTACGACGACAACAACCCCTACAACAGGGCCTTCAACTACAGTTTCTTCCTGATCTCGGCGATCCTGATGATCATCATCCAGCAGACCATGTTCTACGGGATGTCGCTGCTCGTCGGGACCCAGAGGGAAAGGAACCACAGTTTCGCCTCCCTTCCCGACAAACTCGCGGGCCACGGGATGGTGAGGGTCGTCCTCGGACGTGGCGGGGCCTACTGGCTCCTGTACCTCGGGATTGGGATGTACATAGCTTTCATCGTTCCGGCCATCTTCGGCATCCCCCAGAGAGGGCAGTTCGGGGACATCCTCGCGATTCTGCTGTTCTTCATCACCGACTGCGTGTTCTTCAGCATGACATGGAGCACCTTCATCACCAGAAGGGAGTCGGTGTTCCTCCTATTCCTCGCGATCTCGCCCATCTGCCTCTTCCTGACCGGATGCTCATGGCCGACCGTGGCCTTTCCGAAGTTCTGGAAAGTGTTCTCCTACATCTTCCCGTCCACCTTCGGAGTTCAGGGCTACATCAACCTGAGCTCCGCCGGAGGAGACATCACGGCCGCCGGCTCGCAGATGAGGGTCATGGTTCTCCAGACCATCATCTACTTCGCGACCTCCTGCGCCTGCGTCTTCGCCGAGAACTGGATCATCCGCCACAAGGAGGAGATCCGGGAGAGGAAGGAGGCGCTCGCCCGCAAGGCCGGAATCGACAAGGCGGAGGACATGAGGATCATAGCCGGGAAATAATTTCTTTTCCTGACGCAAGATTTCCGCGGCTTGTGGATTTGGTGAGTATATTTAACAACTAAATCGGTAGTATCATGAAAAGGATCCTTATCTTATCGCTCCTTTTACTCCTTCCTTTGGCATCCGGCGCCCAAAACTATATTCACATCGGACCGGCGGTTTACCCGTTGTCCTCCTGGGGCGGTGAGGTGACCGGAGACTTCGGGGTGGCGAACTTTACCCCAAAGCTCTCTCTTGGCCTGGGAGTGATGGCTTTCGGAAACATGACGAAGACGCATGATGAGCCTGACGAGGGCAAGAAAGTCTACCGCATGTACGCCGCTCCTCAAGTCAGTCTGAGGTACGCTTTCACGGACAGCTTCAACGCCTATCTGAGAGGTGGCGCGGGATGGTTCGGGAGTAAAAAAGAAGGCGCGGACGTGGTGAACGGCTTCATGTACAACGGCGTGGCGGGACTGGGCCTGTCCCTGGGATCCCATTTCGGACTATTCATCGAGGGTGGTCTTCCTTTCAGCGCCATCGGCTTCAGATTCGCCCTGTAGGTGGGACTTGTCACCTTTCTCGCCATCCTGTCATGCCGGAGACCGCATCCTTATACTTCCTTGAGATTGGCAGTTGGATGTCGCCGATGTACAGGAGGTCCACGTCAATCCCGGTCACCTTGGTCTTGTTCACAAGGTAAGAGCGGTGGATTCGGATGAAATGGGGAGAGAGGATGGCCTCCCACTGGGAGATGGGTGTGTAGTTCTTGAAACGCCGTCCGCCTGAAGCGACGACGGTGGTGGCGTCATCGTTGGATTCCACATAAAGGATCTCGTCAATCGGAATAGTCACCGGCTTCCTGTCCGACGTGAAAGAAATTGGGCCGGGCTGGTCCGGGCGCTTCCTGTCCAGCCATGATTCGAAGAAATGGCAGCCTGAAGCGAGCGTGGTCAAAATGAAGGCGATAAAGACCGGATTCGTCAAGATATGAGGGATGTCAGGCCAATCCACGACAGATCCCGGAAGATTCTCCCTGAAGGTGAGAATCAGATAATGCGCGACCAGGAAAAGGAGTATCTCTCCTAACAGGATCCCCGACACGACAAAGACTGTCTCCTTGAGACCAGACCACCTGTTTTTAAAGCTCACCTTCGGGAAGAAGAATTTGGCCGCCAGGGCGCCGGGGAGGAACATTGTCCCGATGAAAAGAGCTTCCTGGAAACGATATCCCAAACTGCTGAGGGTGATCGCCACCAGCATGACGGAAACAATCCAGTAGGATATGACCAAGAGCCGTTTCATCACTGACACAAAAATAGCGAATATTCGGGATTCCGCCTTTAAAATCCGCGATCTTGGGGTTTTAACTCCCGTCCGTGGGGTTTCGGCTTGGATGGATCTCCGGTGTTTCCTATTTTCGCTTCCGGATTAACCATTATTAATTGCCTTATGTTCAAGTTATTCATGCAAGGAGGTCTTATTTACATGACCGTTCTCACTGTCCTTCTGGTCGCCGTTTTCTTCGCCGCCTGGAAAGCCCCGCGCTGGGTGAAAGAAATCGGAAGCTTCGCCCTTGTGTTCGGCCTCATGT